>CAZWAX010000041.1:0-21512 GCA_964631985.1 uncultured Polyangiaceae bacterium
ACCTCGCCAATTTGCTGCTCGACAAGGACTTCGCGAAGGCGATCAAGACCCGCGCCGAGGCGTGGCGGAAGACGGTGCAGCTCGGCATCAAGCTCGGGATCAGCCTGCCGGCGATGTCGGCGTCGCTCGCCTACTTCGACGGCTTCCGGCGCGCCCGCACCCCCGCCAACCTGATCCAGGGCCAGCGCGATTTCTTCGGCGCCCACACCTACGAGCGCCTCGACCGGAAGGGCATCTTCCACACCGAATGGTCGGGAGGCGATGACGACGCACGTCCTCGCGGGTGACATCGGCGGCACCAACTCGCGCCTCGCGCTCTACCGGATGGAGGGCGAGGCGCGAGCGCTGACCCCGGTCCGCCACGCCACCTTCCCGAGCCGCGACCACGGCGGGCTCGAGGAGGTGATCGGGCGGTTTCTCGGGGACGCGCCCCCGCCGGTCGCCGCCGCCGCCTTCGGCATCGCGGGGCCCATCGTCGACGACGCCGTCGTCACCACCAACCTCCCCTGGCACATCCGCGGCACGGCGCTCCGCACCCGCCTCGGCACGCCGCACGTCCGACTGCTGAACGACCTCGAGGCGACGGCCTACGGCGCGCTCGTCCTTCCCCCCGAGAAGCTCCAGACGCTGAACCCGGGCGTCGCCCGCATCGGCAACCGCGCCGTGATCGCCGCCGGCGCCGGCCTCGGCCAGGCCCTGCTCTTCTGGGACGGCACGCGTCACCTCCCGGTCGCGACCGAGGGCGGCCACGCCGACTTCGCGCCGCGCGACGAGGTCGAGCACGACCTCCTGCGCTGGCTCGAGCGCAAGTACGACGGCCACGTTTCCTACGAGCGCACCGTCTCCGGCCACGGCCTCGCCAACATCTTCGCCTTCCTCGACGAGCACTGCCGGATGCCCGTCGCGCCCGCGACCCGCCGGCGCCTCGAGCACGAGGATCCCGCGGCGGTGATCGGCGCGCTCGGCGTCAGCGGTGAATGCCCGACCGCCGTCGCGGCGGTCGGGCGTTTCGTCGCGATCTACGGCGCCCAGGCCGGAAACCTCGCGCTCACCGTCATGGCGACCGGCGGCGTCTACGTCGGCGGCGGCATCGTCAACAAGCTCCTGCCGGCGATGACGAGCGGCACATTCGTGCGCGCGTTCGTCTCCAAGGGCCGCTACGAGGGTCTGCTGCGCGAGGTCCCGGTCTGGATCATCCGCGATCCGGACGCGGGTCTGCACGGCGCCGCGCATGTCGCGGCGTCGCTCGCGGCGATCGATCCATGAAGCGGATCGAAAAGCCGATCATCGTCGTCCTCGGCGCGCCCAACGCCGCCAGCGGGGAGTTGCTGCCGACCGCCAAAGCGAGAGCCGTCGCCGCGTTGCAGCAGTACGAAATCGATCCCGATCGCATGATGCTGCTCACCGGTGGATTCGGGGTGCACTTCAACACCACGGGCCGACCCCATTTCGAGTACGTCGCCGAGTTCCTCCACAACCGGGGTGTTCCAAAGGCGGCGATTCTGGGATCGATCTTGACCAGCAATACTATTGACGATGCGCAAAGCAGCGCCACCTTCTTGTCCAAATTCGCCGGCCCGCTACAGCTCAAGGTCGTCACGTCCGATTTTCACCTCGCTCGCTGCCGCCTGCTGTTCGAGCACGCCTTTCCCAAAGACACCAAGGTCGAAATGATTCCGGCCCCCTCGATGCTGGCGAGCGCAAAGCTCTGTGAGGCACTGCGGCATGAAGCCGAGGCGATCGCGAAGCTCGCATGATGGCATTCGAGTACCCCGAGTTCCCAAGCCGTCTCGACGACCGAATCGCCCCGGAGTTCGTCACACTGGCGACGTGTGCTGCAGGTCCCGGAGATGAGGGTCTCGAACGAAGAGTTCTTCCGTCTCTAACGAATCGCTTCCAGGCCCGCGGCAAGATGGGTCGTCCAGTCGCTCAACCCCGTCACGCCGGGAGGAGTTGGTCCTCCATAGCTCGCGGATGAACGTCGTCCAGGGAATGCAGCGGATGCCGTCGTAAGTGGATTCGGTGCGATCCTCGCTCACGAGGATCCCTCGGCGTGAGCGGCGCGTGCGCAACCGCGGTCGCGGCGGTCGAGCGTTTCGTTGCCATCTACGGCGCTGCCGGCGATGACGAGCGGCACATTCGTGCGCGCGTTCGTCTCCAAGGGCCGCTACGAGGGTCTGCTGCGCGAGATCCCGGTCTGGATCATCCGCGACCCGGACGCCGGCCTGTACGGCGCCGCACACGTCGCGGCGGGGCTCACCGCCGGCTGACGCCGCCAGCGTCACGGCGCCGGCAGCACCGTCACGGTGATCGGGTTGCTGTCGGTCGCCTGCGGATAGGCGCTGGCACGGACGGCCGTGATGATCGCGACGCCCGGCGCGAGCGCCTCGATCCGGCTCCGGTTTCCGGCTTGGTTGGTGGCGCGCACGACCGCCGGGTCGCTCGACGTGTAGACCGCGTCTTGCGTGACGTTGATGGATGCGCCGCTGGCGACGCTCCCGACCGTGGTCAACGAGAACGCGCCGCCGACCGTGAGCTGCACCGTCGCCGGCGTGAGCGTGAGGGTCGCGAGAGCCACGACCTCGATCGTGGCGTCGTTGCCGGAATCGGTCGAGCTCTGCGCGGTCACCGGGTCGTACGCCGAGATGGTCGCGACTCCGGGGATGTGCGCGTCGATGCGGCTGCGATCGCCGTCGAGGTTCAGAGCGCTGGCGACCGCCGGCGCGCTCGAGCTCCACTGCACGCGCTGGGTGACGTTCACCGTGTCGCCGCTCGCGAGCACCGCGGCGGCGGTGAAGCGCGACGTCGAGGACGCCGGGACACGCCGCGTCGAGGGACTGACGACGATCCGCACGACCGGGTCGTCGCCCCGGACCGTCACCACCGTGTCGTCCCCGCTGTCGCTGCTGGTGACGCCCGTGATCGGGTCGCGCGCGGAAATGGTCGCCGTTCCCGGCCCGACGGCGAGGATGCGGCTGCGGTTCCCGAGGTCGTTGGTCGCGACGACGACGTTCGGGTCGCTCGAGGCGTACTCCGCTTGCTGGGTGTAGAGCTCGGTGCTGCCACCGAGGTGGTGGGCAATGGTGGTCAGGGTACGGGCCTGGCCGACGTCCAACGTCGCCGTGGACGGCGAGAGCACGAGACGCGCGATGTCGCCGAAGACCACCAGCACCGCGCTCCGCCCGCCGGGATCGTCGGAGCTCCGCCCGCTCGGCTGGTCGAGCGCGGAAATGACGACCGTGCCCGGCCGGAGCCCCACGGCGGAGTTGCTCGAGAACGCCACCACCGTCGGATCGCTGGCGACGAGGGTCGCCTCCGTCAGCAGGGCATGGCGGGCGCCGTCGAAGTATCCGTGTGCGAAGTAGCGGCTAGTGCCGCCGACCGGGATGGCGCGGTCGGGCTCCAGGGCGGTCGGGTCGTCGCGCGAATCGCCGACCTCGATGCGATCGAGGTGATCGTAGACGGTCACGGTCACTGCCCTGGCGGTGCCGCTGCCCGGCTCGGTCGCGACGACCTGCGCCTCGCCCGGGCCCTCGACGACGAGCAACTTGCGGTCGCCGGCGCCGATGGTGCCGAGGCCGACGACACCGGGGGGCGATGCCGACCACACGACGCGATCGGTGATGACGCGACCACCCTGCCCCGACGGCGGAATCACGAACCGTCCGGTCGCCCGCAGTCCCGGCAGGGTACTGCCGACGCCGGTACGGAAGGTCACGATGGACGGCGAGACGAAGAGGTCCAGGAGGTCGCCGAGCACCGAGATCGTCCCGCAGCAGCTGGAGCGAATGCCGCTCACGGGGTCGATCGCGGTGATCACGGCAGTGCCCGGGTGGACCCCCTCGATGCGGCTGCGGTCGCCGGGGGCATTGGTGGCCACGACCACCGCCGGGTCGCTCGACTCGTACGACGCGGTCTGGGTCAGGTTGCTCGTGAACCCGGCGCCGAAGAACCCGGTGGTCTGGAGGCTCGTCCGTTCCCCCGGGAAGAGCAGCGGGCCGGGATCCACCAGCACCGTCTGCAGGGCCCCGACCGACACTCCGACGATGTCGGAGAGACTCGACAGGGTATCGCTGACCACGACGCTCGTGGCGCCGGTCGCCGCCGCCTCGATACGACTCCGGTTCCCCGCCACATTGGGCGCGAGCACGACGGCGGGGTCGACCGACTCGTAGCGAACTTGTTGGGTCACGTTGCGGGTGCGGCCGCCGCTCAGCGTGGCGATGGTCGTGAGCGTGTTGGTCTCGCCGGGCCGCATGCCCATCTGCCGCGGGCTCACCGAGAGCCGAACGATCGGCCACTCGGCCGTCAGCGCCGCGGGTGCCGACACCGCCCCCGTGCCGATGTCGCGCGCGGTCATCGCGGTCGTACCCAGGCCGACACCGACGAAGCACTTCTTGCCGCCCTCGAAACCGGAGGGCACGGCGATCGTCCCATCGACGACCCGCCAGAGCGCGGTCGCGGAGACGTCGACGATGCGCTCGTCGGGCAGCTCGAGCTGCGCCGAGAAACACACACGATCACGCACGAGGGCCGTCGTCGACACGGGCTCGATGCGGACGCGCGGCGGGCGGGGCGTGCGCACGGGCGTGGCCGTTGGCACCGGGGTCGGCGGCGGCGTGAGAGTCGCGAACGGCGTCGGGGTCGGTACCGCGACGTCGGTGCGTGCCGCCGGCACGCAGAGCATGCGCGCGGCCCCGAGCTTCAGGACCTCGTGGCCGAAGGGATTGCGCGTCGCGACGAGCTCGCTCCCGGGAGCGCGGGCCACGCGCGTGTCACGCGCGAGCCGCGCGTCGAAACACAGCAGATCGACCGGATGCTTGGGCGCGCCGGGGTCGTCGCCGCGGACGCTCGCCGGGACGCAGAGGCGGACCGGCTTGCGGACCTCGACCGCACGGACGCCCTCGGACGTCTGCACGTCGATCCGCAACGCGCCCCGCCGCGTGTCCGGGCCGCGCTCCTCTTTGACCTGGTAGCACGCGAGGTGGTCGCGCTCCGGTCCGCTGCCGCCGACGCTCCCCGTCGCGAGCGTCGGAACGCCGAGCGCGGCGACGGTCCCGATCCGCAATCGCACGACGCCGAGCGCGCTCTCGATCGTCTCGCTGACCGTCGGCAGCGGCGGCGGCGCCGGCTTCCGCCGCGTGCGCCTGGCCTCGTACACCTCGAGACCGCTCAGCGCATCGACGAGCTCCCCGTCGTCGAGGCGCACCGGCGGGCAGAACGCCTCCGCCCGCTTCACGTCGAGGGTGTAGCGCTCGCTCGGCAGCGGTCGCGTGAAGCGGTCGACGACCGAGACGCCGACGCGCGCGTGGAAGGTCGGCAGCGGGGGTGCGCCGCGCGGCGCGCGCGCCTGCCGGGCCTCGGCGCAGAAGAAGGCATCGCCCGGGATGACACGCGCCGCCGCGGTCGTCGGCAACGCCGCGACTGCGACGCAGAGTGCGCCGAAAGCGCACGGGAGCATCACCCGGAATCGTGGCATCGGTCCAATAGAGCAAGGATCTTGCCGTAGGCCCAGGCGCCGAACGGCCCCCCCAGCCCTCGCAGCGCTGCGGAGTGCCGCACGAGCGCCAGGGCGGAGGTCAGAAGCGGAAGATCGCCTGCATCTTCACGAGCAGGCGACGCGCGCGACTCTCGGTGCTTTCGACCGCCGCGCTCTGCCCACGGCGCTCGCGAAGCTCGCTCTGACGGGTTGCGAGCACCCGGCTCACGGCCGCCGCGACGCTCGGGCGGGTCTTGAAGAGGGCCTCGAAGCCGGCCCGCTCGACCACCAGCAGCTCGGCGTCGCCTTTCGCGCGTACGGTCGCCGCCCGAGCCTCGCCCGTGAGGAGCGCCATCTCCCCGAAGAAGGCGGGCGCGCGCAGATCCGCAACGTGGGTGTCCTTGCCGTCGGCCCCGAGCGCCACGACCTCGACCGTGCCGCGACGGAGGACGAAGAACGCGTCGCCGGGATCGCCCTCGCGGCAGATGGTCTCGCCGCTCCCGAAGACCGCCTCCTGGAGATCGGACCGCAGCATGCCCAGCTCGGCATCGTCGAGGTCGGCGAGGAAATCGACCTGCCGGAGGGCGGCGAGACGCTGCTGCTCGAACGCATCGGCATCGCTACCCGCGCCATCGACGTTGCGCACGAAGACGTTGCGGATGGGGAACGGGATCTCGATACCGTGGCGCCGGAACGCGTACCAGAGATTGGTCATGATCGTGTCGCGCACGAGCTCCTGGCGCGCGTAGTCGCGCATCCAGAACCGGACGCGATACTTCATCGACGAGTCCCCGAACTCCTCGAGCTCGGCGACGGGCTCCGGCATCGTCACGACGTCGGGCACCTCGCGCAACACCTCGACGATGACGCGCTTGGTGACGCTCGGGGGCGTCTTGTACGAAACGCCGACGAACAACTCGTCACCGACGGCCGTGCCCCGATAGTTGGTGACCACCTCGCGGGCGAGCAGCGCGTTCGGCACGTCGAGGGTCTCGAGGCTGCGCGTGATCAGCGACGTCGACCGCCAGCCGATGCCCTGCACGCGCCCGAGATGGGAGTCGAAGCGAATCCAGTCGCCGGGCTCGAACGGTTTCTGCATCTGTAGCGACAGCCCGCTGAAGACGTTCCCGAGGGTCTCCTGGAGCGCCAGACCGATCACCGCGGTGACGATCGCCGAGGTCGTCAGCAGTCCCGACACGTCGACGTCCATCGAGCGCAACACCGAGAAGACCACGACCGTGTAGACGAGCAGCGTCGCGAGGTCGCGGAAGATCGTGGAAAAGTGCACCTGCCGACGCCGCATCACGAGGTCGGCGCTGACGGCGAGTCCGCGCACTGCGGCGAACGACAGAGCCGCGATCGCGAGCACGAACGCGATCCCCGCCGCTTTGGGGGCGAGCCACGGCATCACGGCCTCGACCACGAGGGCGACCACGACGCACCAGATCGCCCCGCCGAAGCGTCGCAGCGTCGGCTGGTCGCGGCCGAACCACCAGCCCGCGAGCACGGCCCCGGCAACGACGAGCCAGAGCGCCGATTTCACGAGGGGTGTATCGAGAGTAGCCGCGTCCATTGCGCCAGCCGGACGGCCAGCGCGGGCACTTATGCAGAAGCCTCCCCGCGCCTGTCAAATGAACGGGGCGCATGCTACTCGGTGGCGGCAAATGGCGGACGCACCCATCACCGTCATCTTCGCCGACATCAGCGGCAGCACCATGCTCTGCGCAGTGCGCGGCGACGAGACCGCCTACAAGCTCGTATCCGCCTGTCTCACGACCATGGAAGCCGAGGTGCAACGGCACGGCGGGCATGTGATCAAGCGGGTCGGGGACGCCATCCTCGCCTACTTCGACGCCGCCGAGCCGGCCGTGCATGCCGCGCATTCGATGCAAGTGGCGCTCGAAGCGCCCGGCAGCGAGGTGCACGCCGAGGGCGTCCGTGTACGGGTCGGCGTCGCGACCGGCACCGCCGTGCTCGACGCCGGCGACATCTATGGCGACGTCGTGAACGTCGCCGCCCGTCTCACCTCGCTCGCCGGCGCCGACGAGGTCTTCATGGCCGGCGAGACCTACGAGGGTCTCCCGCCATCGATGAAGGACAACGTCCGGGTCATCGATCAGCTGGCGCTTCGGGGCCGTCCCGATTGGGTCCTCGTCTACCAGTACCTCTGGAAACAGGAAGGCGCGACGGTCAGCACCAACGTCCGGCCGCGCGGCTACACGGCGGCGCTCGAGGTCACCTACGGCGGGACGACCTTCACCCTCGGCCCGTCGCGTCCGAAGCTCACCGTAGGCCGCGATCCCGACAACGACGTCAGCATCGACGAGACCGTCGTGTCGCGGCGGCACTGCGAGGTAGTGCTGCGCGGCGACAAGTTCCTTCTGGTCGACCGCAGCACCAACGGAACCTGGGTGTTGACCGACGGCGGCGATACCTTCCGCGTCACCCGCGAGGAAATCACGCTCGGCGGCAGCGGCCGGATCCTGCCGGGCCGGCAAAATCTGGAGCCCCTGCGCTATAGGGTGGGGCCGCAGACCCCCACGTGATCCCCTTTCGGCGAGCAAAGTCACCCATACCCGCGTTGCGCACACCTGTGTCAGTATGGGACAGTGGGGACCATGTTGGTCGTTGGTAACGTGCTCTCGGATCGCGGTCTCCGCCGCGAGCTCAACGAGGACGCGTACGCGTACGAGCCCGAGCTCGACCTCTTCCTGGTGGCCGACGGCATGGGCGGCCACGCCGCCGGTGAGGTCGCCAGTCGCACTGCGGCCGACACCATCAAGGCCAAGCTGCAGGAGCTCCTCGCCGACGACGACCTGACCCCGTTTCGCGACGCCGACGGCAAGCCCTGTGTCGGCGCCCGCCGCCTGGTGATCGCCGTCGAGTGCGCGAACGACGCGATCTTCAAGAACGCCGCTGCGAACCCGAGTCAGCGCGGCATGGGCACGACGGTCGCCGCCCTGCACTTCGCCGACGGCTTCGCCAACCTCTGCCACGTCGGCGACAGCCGCATCTACCGCATCCGCAACGGCGGCATCGAGCGGCTGACCGAAGACCACGCGATCGCCGCCAACGTGCTCAGCCGGGCGCTCGGCGCCCAGCCGATGGTCGAGGCGAGCTGGCGGGTCGAGCCGGTGCGACCCGGCGAATGCTTCGTGCTCTGCACCGACGGCGTCCACGGCCAGGTGAAGGACGCCGAGATGCTCGAGATCGTGGAGCGTAACGGCGACGATTTCCGCGGCGCCTGCGCGCAGCTCATCGCCCTTGCCAACGAACGCGGCGGGCGCGACAACTCCACCGCCCTCGTCGTCGGCGTTCGTTAACCCGGCTGCGCTTCCGCGGGGGTGGCGGGTCGTCTCTCCGCGCCCAGGCGGCGGTTGCCCTCGCCTAGCGACCAGTGCGGCGTATCCGTTCTGCGATTAGGAGCTGGGGCGCTCCGAGACGACCCGCCACCCCCGCGGAGCGACCGACACGGCTGGGGCGTACATTCGCCGCGGGCTGCGCATCAGTCGCGTGCGCGACACAACCGAACGTCTCGACGCAGGTCACTTCGTCCCCGGCCGCGCGGCCGGTGCTTCTTTGCCGAAGATCGCCTCGATGGTGATTTCCTTGCGGCGATTGTCGCGTACCACGTGGTCCTTGCTGGTGTCGTGGTAGAGGTGGCAGAGCATGCAGCTCGTGCCGGCCGACTGCGCCTCGCCGTCGATGTGACAGCGTTGGCAGACGTCCTTCGGCGGCAGGTTCACCTGCGCGGTCTCGGCGCTCTCGCGCACGTCGGGATGGCAGTGATCGCATGTCACCAGGTCGTGGGTCCGGTGTGAGAACTCGCCGAGCTGCAGCCAGCGCGTCGGGATCTTGGTCGGCTTGATCTTCGGCAATTCCCCCGCCGCGCGCGCGCCGTCCTCGTCGTGGCAGAGGAAGCAATACTTGTTGCCGTCGAGCAGCGACGACGCGCCCCCCGCCATCGACGCGTCGAGCGGTTGATAGAGCATCGCTTCGGCCTTTCCCATGGCGCTCTTCGCGTCGGTCGGGTCGATGAAGCCGGCCAAGGATCTCGACGCGTCGAGCGGGTCGCGGCGCACGCGGCCGGGAAGACCGGGATCGGTCGAGCCGAAGATGCCGTCCGGGTTGTTGACGGCCGCGAAGAGCAGCTTCGCCTTCAGGTCCTCGCGCACGATCTCCGGCGCCTCGTGCACGATCGTGACCGACGAGTCCGGACCGAGCCCCGACTGGGCGTGGCACTTCTCGCAGTGCTGCTCGAATACGATCGGCTGCATCAGCTCGCCATCCTTCGCCGGGATGTGACAGGACGTACACCCGAGCTTGTCCTCCGGAAGGATCTTGGTGGTCGCGAGGTGCAGCTTGTGGTCGAAGCGGATCGCGGCCTCGTCGCGGCGTCCGGGGCGGAGGGGTGTCAGCTCCGGGTGATCGGCGAAGGTGCGAATCGCGCGCTCGATGCCCGCCGGCTCGCGCTTCGACGCGAGCGCCCCGTGGCAGTCGACGCAGCTCGCATTGGCGACCGCGAGGAACACACCGCCCGCGCGATGCTCGACGTGGCACGAGGCACAGTCCGGCGTCGTCACCTCGAACTGCGAGTGGACGCGATCGGCGTGACACCCCATGCAGGCGTTGGTCGGCACGCCGGCGTAGGCCTCGTGACACGTCTCACAGCGATCGCCGAAGCTCGCGTGCACCTGCGAGACCGGGTCCGGTAAGTATTGGCGCTGGCCCGTGCCGGTGTGCAGCCCCCACCACGCGATACCACCGACGATCACGAACACGACGCCGACCACCCAGTACCAGCGGCGAAAGAAATCCGGCTTCGGGAACCGATCGAAGCGGAGGCGTTTGGCGAGGTCTTTGCTGGCGCGTGCCATTGGGGCTCAGTACTTGAGGGCCATGACGATGTGGAACGCCGCCAGCACGAAGAGCGCGAACGAGAGCGGCGCGTGGACGAAGAGCCAGCCGTGCAGCACGTCGTGCATCCGGCGCTGCACCGCGAGCTGATACGACTCCTCGCAGATGGCGGCGAGACGCTCGAGCTTCGGCCGCCATTCCACCGGCGTACGGACGACCAGCGTACGGATGTCGGGCGGCGTAGTCCGTGCCCGGGCGTCGCGCAGCAGGTACGGCCGGACCTCCCGGAGGTAGACCTCCATCAAGAGCGCGGCCTCCGGCGGCGGGTCGGAGGCCGGGGGCTTCCGCGCGATCGCCTTCCAGTTGCCGGGACGCGCCTGGAGGGCCGCCTGCTCGGCCGCGATCCGCGCCTGCTCCTCGCCGGCCTCGGGCATCGGCCCGACGATGCTCGCGACGAGCTCGTAGGCGTCGGTCGCGAGCCCCTGGCGCACGTGATCCATCTGGCCGACGAGCGTCTCGAGCGGGACGCGATGGGTCATGATGGTCGGCAGATATTGCTGCAAGGCCAAGCCGAAGAGCCCGCTCAGCGTGACGACGGCGAAGAGGATCATGAGGGTCGTGGTGAGCGCGCCACCCAGGCGGAACCCGGCGTGGAAGAGGATCAACGGCACGGCCAAAAGGCCGAGCCAGATGTGCATCTGCATCCAGACCCGGGCCGGACCGAGCCGCCAGGTGCGTACCTTCTTCCGGCCGGCGAGCAGACCGGCGAGCACCATGGCGAGCGTGCCGAGGATGCCGTACGCGAGGCCGGGCCAACTGCCGCCCGACGCGCCGTACGGGCTCGCCGCGACGTAGGCGCGATAGCTCACCGCCCCCGCGATCGTGGCAACGATCGTGAAGAGCAGCCAACCGCGGTGGTCCTTGTTGAGTCTCACCGCAGGTCGGACGGTGACAGGAACGCGCCCGGTGCCACTCGGATCGCGGCGTCGTGCGGACAGGCATAGACGCAATTCGGTCCGTCATAGCCGGCGCAGAGGTCGCACACGGTCGCCCGTAACGAGACGCCTTCGCGGGGCGGAGGCGGCTTTTTCAGCTCGGCCAGTTCCACCATGTTGATGTTGCCGAACGGGCATTGATTGGCACAGCGCTCGCAGCCGATGCACCAATCCTCGATCTTGATCTCGAGCGAGTCTTCCCGCCGGATCGAGCCGACCGGACAGCCGACCATGCACTTCGGGTCGGTACACGAACGACAGGCCATGGTGACGAGATAGCGACCGACGCGCGGGCCGTCACGGGTGAAGCGCGCGACCCCGTCGTGGGCGTCCGAGCAGGCCCGCACGCACTCGTCGCAACGGGTGCAGCGATCGAGGTCGATCAGGAGCACGTTCTGCGAGTTGTAGAGGTTGAGGGCGACCGTCTCGTCGACCATCGCCTGCTCGGTCGCCGAGCGACTGAACGCCACCGCTTCGAGCGCGCGCGCCGCCTTGGTCGCGGCGGCGAGCGCCGGCGCGTTGCTCTCGGCCAGGCGCGCGATGGCGTCGGACGGCACACGGACGACCTCGAAGCTGTCGAGCCCCGACGCATTCGCGAGCCGGACGAGCGGCGTCGATTCGAGCGCGGTCACGGGCGCCCGCACCACCTCGAAGACGTACTCGACCACCCCGATGCGATCGCCCTCGGTCAGGATGGCCTCGCGGATGCGCTCGCCGTTCAGGTGCGTGTGGTTGGCGCTGTCGAGGTCCTTGAGCCACAGGTCACCGTCGCGCTCGTCGACACGGCAGTGGCGACGTCCGACCGCTCGCCCTTCCTTGGGGACGATCAGATCGCATGCCTCGCTGCGACCGATCGTGATCGGCTTGCTGACCGGTATCTCGGGGAACGCCTCCGGATGCGACGTGCAGCGCAGCGCCAGGCGGGTCTTCGGCCGCGCCGGCATCAACGCCTCGAAGCCGAAGGCCCCGCCGCGTCCGAGGTAGGTGAAGACGAACTCGCCGCCGCTCTTGGTCTCGGAGATCTTGATCGTGCCCGCGCGCACCAGATACAGCGCGTCGGCCGGCACGCCCTCGGCATAGATCACGCCGTCGGAGACGTCGTCCGAATCCGGGGTGAGCAGCGTGCTCGCCGCCGCCAGCGACTCGAGCTGGGGCGCGCTCAGCTCGGACAGCAGCTCGCTCTGATGCAGCGTGCTGCGAATGGCGCTGGCCTGGTAGGCCTCGTCGACCGCGTCGCCCGCACCGCGGATGGTGTCGAGCACCGAGCGCAACATTTCGAGCGCGACACAGCGGTTGGCGGCGTGGACGGTCGCCTCGCGGGGATAGAAGTTGATGCAGGTGTCGATGCCGAAGATCTCGCCGGTGTCGATCGTGACCGGGCCGAGGCGACGGTCGTGGGCGAGGCTCGCGTACCGGCTGATCTCGCCGACCTCGGGCCGACCGGGGTTCTGCTCGGCGGTGCGGGTGCGGCGCCGGAAGCTGTCGAAGAGCCGGGCCAACGAGCGACGGGTGCGGCCCTCGACGCCGGGAGCCTGGATCTTCTCCGGGAGCGTCGCCGTCGCGGTGCCTTCGAGCAGGAGGAACGCCGTCGAGCCGTAGGCCCCGGCCTCACAGATCAGGTCGCCGGCCGCGTACTCGCGCCGGACCACCGCCTTGATGCCAGGCTCCTTCGCGCCGGGCGCAGCGCCGAGCAACGTCGGCAGCTTCAGCTTCGCGCGCTTGCTGCTCTTGAAGAAGTCGAGCTCCGCGACCTCTTCGAGAGAGAGCCACTGGCCTTCGAGGCCTTCGGCGTGTCGTCGTGTCACCCCGCCCCCTCGCTTCCCAGCCGAACCAAAAACCCGGTCGGTCTTACCAGGAAGCAGGAGACGAGGGCAATTCTGATTCGACGACCGGTCGCGGGTCGGTTCGCTACGACCTTTCAGCCCGGAAGGCGGAGGGGACGGCGCCGGGTCCTGGAACGTGCGGGAGCGCGGCTGCGACCGAGTCAGCTCAACCCACGCGCGGCAAACGCGGAGGACCCGGCGACGTCCCCTCCACCGTCCGCGCCCTCCGGTCCAAAACGCGAACTGACTACGCGGCGGTGGCGGGAACCTCGTCCGGACGGCGGGCCCGCAGACGCACCGGGACGCCGTTCAGGATCGATTGCCCGACGATCGCCTCGACCTCCTGGTCGTCGGTCCAGTCGTTGGCGGAGACGCCGGGGTGACGGCCGGCGACCTGCTGCCATGGCGCGCTTTGGGCATGGCCCCAGCCGTGCGGCAGGCTGACGACCCCGGGGCGCATCTCATCGCTGACGTGCACCCGGAGAGGACCGCTGTGGACGCGGCTCTCCAGCACGGCGACGTCGCCATGACCCACCCCGGCACGCCGCGCGTCATCGGGGTGGACGAGCAACACGCAACGCTCGCGTCCCGCCACCATGGCGGGGACGTTGTGCATCCACGAGTTGTTGGTGCGGAGCTCGCGTCGGCCGATCAGCAGCAGCTCGTCGGTCGCCGGCGGCGTCACGAGCGTCGCCGCCAGCTCGGCCAGCGCCACGACGAAGGGGCCGTCGGCGAGGTGCAGCTTGCCGTCGGCGTGGAAGACCCGGCGGGCGATGCCGGTCTCGAGCGGCCCGAGATCGATGCCGTGCGGCGACGCCTCGAGCTTCTTCCGGTTGAGGCCCGTCGACCACGGGAGGAACCGGTCGCCGTAGCGGCCCGTTCGGAGCGCCAGCTCCGCCATCGTGTTCGGATCCCAGCGAAACCCGAAGCGGCGCGCGACGGCGAAGAGGCCGTCCATCACCGGGTTCCCGCTCGGCCCGCCGCCGAGGCGCTCGATGAGCTCGAGCAGGATCTCCCAGTCGGCACGCTCGTCGGGTCGACGCTCGACGACCGCCGGCGACCAGCGCGCGACGTTTCGCACCATGTAGTTGGCGAACATCAGGTCGACGTGCTCCTCGGCGAGCCCCCACGCCGGCGGCAGGATGACGTCGGCGGGGGGCAGGTTGAGGTCGGGGTGGGGGGTGGTTTCGTTCACGTAGGGATCGATCGGGACCATGCAGTCGAGCTTCGCGATCGCCTGGTCGAGCCGTCGGCCGTTCGGGGTGGACAGCACCGGGTTGCCGGCGAACGTGAGGAACCCGCGCACCTGACCCGGACCCGGGGTCTCCATCTCCTCGGCGAGGATCGAGGCCGGCAGGTCGCCGAGCGTCTCGGGCAGGCCGCGGACCCGCGAATGCCAGCGCCCGTGGCCGTCGCCACCGAGCTTCCGCGAGAACTCGCAGATGTCGAACGCCGGCGAAGTGAAGAGCGCGCCGCCCTCGGCACCGAGCCGGCCCGCGGCGAGGTTCAGCAGATCGGTCGCCCAAGTCGCGAGCGTGCCGTAGGCGTTGTTGCAGACGCCGACCCGCGAGTATGCCGCCGCCGAGGGCGCGTCGACGAACTCGAGCGCCAGGCGGACGATGTCGGCAGCGGGGATGCCGACGTGCGGGGCCACCGCCTCGGGCGTGAAGGGTGCGAGCGCCGCGAGGATCGCGTCGAATCCTGCCGCCAGGCGGTCGACGCCCGTCCGGTCGAGGCGACCCTGGGCGTGAAGCGTCTGCACCATCGCCAGCATCAGCATCGCGTCGCTGCCTGGCCGAATGGCGACGTGCTCGTCCGCCTCGCGCGCCGACTCGGTCCGACGAGGATCGACGACAACCACCTTGCCGCCGCGTGCCTGGATCGCCCGCATCCGCCCGCGCATGTTGGGAGCGCTGAGGAAGCTGCCGTTCGACACCATGGGGTTGGCGCCGAAACAGAGGAAATAGTCCGTACGGTCGACATCCGGGATCGGGATCGAGAGCGAGCTTCCGTAGAGATAGTAGGACGCGGCGAAGCGCGGGCTCGTGTCCTGCGACCCGGCGCTGGTGTTGTTCTTGGAGCCGATTGCTTTCAAAAGCCCGCCCCGCAGCATGATGGCACCGTGGTTGTGGACGATCGGATTCCCCATGTAGACCGCGAGCGCATCGGCACCGTGGGCCCGGCGGATCGCATCGAGCCCCGCGGCGGCCGCCGCGAAGGCCTCGTCCCAGCTCGTCGGGCGAAGCACGCCGTCGGCGCCGCGGACGAGCGGCTGCCGAATGCGATCGGGGTCGTGGTGGACGTCGGCGATGGCGACCCCTTTCGGACACACGAAGCCCTGCGAGAGCACGTCGTCGTCGTCGGGGCGGACGGCGGTGATGCGGTCGCCTGCAACCTCGAAGCGGAGACCGCAGCACGCCTCGCAGAGCGTGCAGGTGCGGTAGACCGTGCGCGTGACGTCCGACATGAGGGCTCCTGTCCGCGCCGGCGTCACGCCATCCCCTAGCTCGGCGCCGCTGCCGCTTGCCGTCTTGGACGAAAAAATCCCGGCGTTCACGTGTCGACGTGTACGCCGGGATTTGGTCTTTTCAAATGACCGCTTTTGGCAATTGGCCTGAGGCCAATTGCCGGCTCAGCTTCAGCCCGCGGTGAAGATGTTGTTGCCGAGGATCACCCACAGCAAGATGATCAAACCGATCGGCACCCCCATGAAATACATCACGGCATAGCCGATCCGCCCGGATTCGTTGTTGAGATGCTCCATAGGTTGGCCCTCCCTTGTCATTGGCGTTTCGAACGCCTGTAAACAGAGGGCACAGCAAGTTCGAGGCCGAGCGTCGCGAGCCGAAAACACAAGGGCCAGCGCGGACGCCCAGCGTGCAATTGTAGAAAATGCTCGGCGCGACGGGCGAGCTCAGCCGGCCCCGAGCAGCCGTTCGACGTAGCCGCGTGCGCCGTCCTCGAGCGTCGTGAACGGTGCCGTGTAGCCGGCGTCTCGCAGACGTCCCATGCTCGCTTCGGTGGCGTACTGATAGCGCGCCCGCAAACCCTCCGGCATCTCGATGAAGCGGATCTTCGCCGGTGCTCCGAGAGCCGCGAAGGTCGCGCGCGCCAGATCGAGAAAGGTCCGGCTCGTCCCGCTCCCGAGGTTGAAGATGCCGCGCGCGAGAGGGGCGGCGAGCGCGAAATGCAGCACGGCGATGACGTCGTCGACGAACACGAAGTCGCGCCGCTGCTCGCCGTCGGCGACGTCGGGGCGATAGCTCTTGAAGAGCCTGACCTCGCCGTCGGCCCGGATCTGGTCGAACGCGTGCAGGATGACGCTCGCCATCTTTCCTTTGTGGCGTTCGCCGAACCCGTACACATTGAAGAACTTGAAACCGCTCCAGGCCGGTGGACGGCGGCCGGCACGCTCCTCGGCGAGCGCCCACAGGTCGAACTGCTGCTTCGACTCGCCGTACGGGTTCAGCGGTCGGAGCGCCGGAATGCGCGCTTCGTCGTCGTCGTAGCCGTGGGCGCCGTCGCCGTAGGTCGCGGCGCTGCTCGCGTACACGAACGGCACCCCCTGCGCGGTCGTCCAGTGCCAGAGGCGCTGCGAGTACTCGAGATTCACCCGGCGCAGGTAGTCGACGTCCATCTCGGTCGTGTCGGTGCAGGCACCGAGGTGCACGACGCCGGCGAGATCCCGCGGCGCCGCGGCGAGCCATCCCTCCAGCGCGTCGACGTCGACGATCGTGCCGAAGTCCAGGCCGCGATGCTCGAGCCGGTCGTGGAAGCTCGCCTCGCGATCCACGGAGACGACGGGGATGCCGCGCCGGCCGCACGATTCGACGAAGCGCGCACCGATGAAGCCGGCCGCACCGGTGACCAACAGTGCGCGCCCCATCGACCCTCAGTCGCCGAGGAGGTAGCCGAAGATCAACGGGGCGACGATCGTCGCGTCCGATTGGATCATGAACTTCGGGGTCTCGACGTCGAGCTTGCCCCAGGTGATCTTCTCGTTCGGCACCGCGCCGGAGTAGCCGCCGTAGCTCGTCGCGGCGTCGCAGATCTGCGCGAAGTAGCCCCAGAACGGGACGTCGTCGCGCTGCAGGTCCTGGATGATGGTCGGGACGGCGCAGATCGCGAAGTCGCCGGCGATGCCGCCCCCGACCTGGAAGAACCCGACGCTCGGCGTGCCGTCCTTCGTGCCGCAGCTGTCGAGGTACCACTCGATCAGATGCTGCATCTGCTCGGTGCCGCTCTTCACGCACTGGTGATGCGGCACGGCCCCCCGCAGCACGCCGGCGGCGAACATGTTGCCGGTCGTGCTGTCCTCCCACCCGGGTGAATAGACCGGGATGCCCTTCTCCCAGGCCGCGAGCAGCCAGCTGTTCTCGGCCGGGATCTGGTAGAACTCCTCCATCTTGCCGTCGCGGAAGAGGTCGGCGAGGAACTCGGCCTCGAATTTCCGCTCGCCTTGCTCACAGGCGAGCTTCCAGCGGTCGAGGAGCCGGCTCTCCATGTTCCGCATGACGGTTTCTGGGATGCAGGTGTCCGTCACCCGATTGAAGCCGCGGGCGTAGAGATCGGCCTCGTCCTGCGCCGAGAGCGCGCGCCAGTCGTGGATGATCTCGTACTCCTCGTAGGCCAGGAGATTGAAGAGGTCCTCTTCGAGATTGGCGCCGGTGCAGCTGATGGCGTGCACCTTGCCGGCACGGATCATGCGGCTCAGGATCTGCCCGAGCTTGGCGGTGCTCATGGCGCCGGCGAGCGCCACCAGCATCTTGCCGCCCGCGTCCAGGTGCTGCTCGTAGGCCCGAGCGGCGGCCAGCGTCTCCCGGCTGTTGAAGTGGAGGAAGTGCTTCTCCATGAACGCGCGCACGGTGCTCATGCGCGGCCTTCTAAGTGAAATTCCACCGTCGCACCAGCGAAGGATGCGGCAGGACGGCGGCGAGCGCGAGGCCGGTCGCGTGCAGGGCGACCGTGGCGGTCGCGAACCCGGCGGCAAAGCCCACGGCCGAGACCGTCACCGGCATCTCGACGCCGTGCGCATGGCCGTGACAGAGCGCGCAGAGGCCCGCCAGCGCCATGCCGAGCGCGAGCGGCAGCCGCACGGCGGCCGCCACCAGCACCCCCAACACCAGCAGGGAAAGCGTGATCCCCTGCTCCGTCATCGGCACCATCACACCGGCGAGGCCGAGCCCACCACCGACCAGCATCACCACCACGAAGCTCGCCGGCACCGCCCAGACGGCCGGCCCGCCTTGCCGTGCGGCCCAGAGACCCACCGCGACCATCGCGAGCACGTGATCGAGGCCCGCGAACGGATGGGCAAACCCGGCCGCGAAACCGCCGATCGTTCCGCTACCGGCGTGGGCCGACGCGTCGCCGGCGAGCGCGAGCGTCAGACCTCCCGAAACCACGGCCGCCAGCGCGACCCCGCGTGTCCATCCGATGCTCATGCGTCTCTCCTCGCTGCGCGACGGCGCGGACCCGGGATGAGACCGCGCGCGCAGTGTAGCGGTGTCGGCGCCATGCGGAAAGTCGTGACGAGTCGCATGTCGAGTCGCAGCGCGGAACCGTCACTTCGTCGTCATCGCATCCGGCAAAGTGCTGGTTTCTCGACGCCGTGACGGCGGCGATCGAGTGCGCGGCACGCCAGATCGCCGATGAGGGGCCCATGCGACTCGCATCGCCGTCTGGCACGGCTCGTGCTGTTTCCCACACCGCCATGAAGACCATCCTCCTCGCCGACGACGAAGCGCATCTCCGGACGCTGGTCCGCACCACCCTCGAACAGCCGGGCTATCGCATCCTCGAGAGCGAGGACGGCGCCACCGCGCTCGCTTTGGCCAAGCGCGAGCGGCCCGACGTCGTGGTGCTCGATTGGATGATGCCGAGCATGACCGGCATCGAGGTCATGGCCGCGCTCCGCCGCGACCAGACGACGGCGGGGATCCCGGTGATTCTCTTGACCGCCAAGGGGCAGCGCGCCGACGTCGCGCAGGCGCTGGCGCAAGGCGCCACGGCCTACCTCGCGAAGCCCTTCAGCCCCCTCGAGCTGCTCGCCAAGGTGGACGAGCTCTGCCGCGAATGCGAGGCGGTCGCGACCGCCGCCCATCCCGACATCTCGAGCCCTCTCACGGCCCAGGCGCCGGACGGGATCGAGACACCCGGCACGGGTCAGCTCGCGCTCTACGCTCGCGACCTCGCGCGCATGGTCGACGCCGAACGCGAGCGCTCGCGCGAGCTCGCGGAGGCCAATGCCCGACTCCAGGTGCTCGATCAGATCAAGTCCGACTTCCTCACCTTCATCTCGCACGAGCTCCGGACGCCGCTCGCGCTCATGGGCGCGTTCGACCTCTACGAGACGGAGAGCGATCCGGGCGAGCGCGCCCACGTGACGGAAATCATTCGCGCCGGGTACGAGCGGCTGAACGGCTTCGTCACACGCGGCCTCGAATATTTCGATTGGCTCGCGGGCGAGTGCGCGCCCGTCGACGAGCTCACGGACCTCGGGGCGCTCGTCGCGACCGTGGTCGGACGGACCGCCGGGCTCGACGCCGGCCGCGGGGAATGCCGGGTGGTCACGACCCCGGACCCGTGTCTCGTACGCGGCGGTGCCCCGGCACTCGCCACCTGCGTCCAGGCGTTGCTCGACAACGCGGTCAAATTCTCCACGAGCGCCCCGCGGGTCACCGTGACCATCGCACCCGCCGACGAGCGCGTGCGCGTCATCGTGAGCGACCAGGGCCGGGGGTTCCCGCCGGCGCTCGCGCAGGAGATCTTCCGGCCCTTCACCGTGCTCGACACGCTCCACCACGCCAAAGGGACCGGCCTCAGCCTCGCCCTCGCCGCCGCGATCATCCAAGCGCACGGCGGCAGCGCCCACGCCACGAGCCCCGGCCTCGACCAGGGTGCGACCTTCACGCTCGACCTCCCGGTGGCGATGCCGTGAGCGTTTTTCGCCGCGCCCGCCCTCCCGCGGACTCGGCACGGTCGGGCCCACCTCCGAGCGCGGCCGAGTCCGAGGCCAAGTACCGGTCCATCGTCGAGAACGCCGTGGCCGGCGTCTTCCAGACGAGCCCCGACGGGCGCTACCTCACCGCCAACCCGGCGCTCGCCCGCATCTACGGCTACACGTCGTCCGCCGAGCTGACCGAAGCCGTGACCGACATCGGGGGTCAGCTCTACGTCGACCCTCACCGGCGCGAGGAGTTCCGGCGCTTGCTCGCCAGCACCGACGTCGTCGAGGGCTTCGAGTCCGAGATCTATCGGCGCGACGGGTCGGTGATCTGGATCGCGGAGAGCGCCCGTGCCGTCCGCGACGCCGAGGGCACGCTGCTCTGCTACGAGGGCCACGTCCAGGACATCACGGCCCGGAAGCAAGCCGAGCTGGCGCTGGCCGCGAGCCGTGAAGAGCTCCGCAACCACCGCGACCACCTCGAGGAGACCGTGGACGCGCGCACCGCGGACTTGAGCATCCTGAACGCTCAGCTCCGTGAGGAGGTCGCCGAGCGGCAGCGCGCCGAAACCGCGCTGCGGGAGTCGCAAGACCGTATCGTGGCCCTCATCGACAGCGTGTCCGACGTGGTCTCGCTGGTCGACGCCGACGGCAGCGTCCGCTTCATCAACGCCTCGGTCGAGCGCGTGCTCGGCATCGTTCCCGCCGACGTCGAGGGACAGCCGGTGTTCGAGCTCATGCACGTCGGCGACCGGCCGAAGATGGAGAGCTACTGGAACCACGTCGTCCACAGTGAGGGTGTGGGGCCGCCGATCCAGTTCCGCAGCCGCCACACCACCGGCTCGTGGCGCATCCTGGAGACGATCGCCAACAACCTGCTGGCGCACCCCGCCGTACGGGGCGTCGTGTTCAACACCCGGGACGTGACCGAGCGCGAGCAAGCGAAAGCCGCACTCTACCTCCGCAACCACGCGATCGCGTCCACCTCGGAAGGCATCACGATCTCCGACCCCCAGCAACCCGACAATCCGCTCATCTACGTCAACTCGGGATTCGAGCGTCTGACCGGCTATCGCCGCGCCGACGTCATGGGAAAGAACTGTCGGTACCTCCAGGGTCCCGACACCGATCCGGCCGCGATCGCCGCCATTCGCGCCGCGCTCGCCGAGGAACGGCACTGCACGGTCGAGATCTTGAACTACCGCCAGGACGGCACGCCCTTCTGGAACCTGCTGTCGATCACGCCGATCCGGAACAGCGCCGGCAACGTCACCAATTTCATCGGCGTCCAGGTGGACATCACCAAGCGCAAGGAGGTCGAGCGCCTGAAAAACGAGCTCGTCGCGACCGTCAGCCACGAGCTGCGGACGCCGCTCGCCAGCCTGCGCGGCTTCGCCGAGCTCATGCTGAGT
>CAZWAX010000042.1:0-21293 GCA_964631985.1 uncultured Polyangiaceae bacterium
GTCGTCTCCTCGAGGGTGATGCCGCCGCCCTTGGCGTCGACGATCGCGACCTCGTGCCCGTGCTGACGCGCCACGGCGGCCAGCACCAACACGCCCCAGCCGGTGACACTCTCCTCGCCGTCGCGGATCCGATCCATCGCTCGGTCCCAGAAAACGTAGGGGGGCTCGAGCAGGACGATCCGCTGCGGCATGGGGTCGGGTCTAGCAGAGCGATCCGGCGTGTGCCACCGAGGTTTCACGTGACGGCACGGGGCCTTGCGGCGCGCGTGCGGGTCGGTTAGCGCGGGCGGCAGGAGGTGGAGCGATGGATTTCATGAAAGCGCGCGAAGCGGAGACGTATGCCCTGCTGCGGATCGTGACGGGGTTCCTGATGCTCTGGCACGGCTCGCAGAAGCTCTTCGGCTTTCCCGGAGGCGTTCCGGCGGAGGCTCCGGCCTTCGTGATCTGGGTCGCCGGACCGCTCGAGCTGATCGGCGGCATCCTGGTGATGATCGGCCTCTTCACCCGCCCGGTCGCGTTCGTGATGAGCGGCCTCATGGCCTCCGCCTACTGGATGGCGCACGGCTTCACGGCCCTCCTTCCCGTGATGAACCACGGCGAGCTCGCCGCGCTCTATTGCTTCGTGTTCCTCTTCATCAGCGCCCGCGGTTCGGGGATCTGGAGCCTGGACGGCGCATGACGTCGGCCGGCCCGATGGAGCTGCAGAAGTAGCGCGCCGCGGTCACTCGACATCCGGAGCGCGGCGCGCGCGGGCATCCGCTACGAGCGCTCCCAGCTCGTCGATCAGGGTCCGAAGGCTCGCGCGGGTGGCGGCATCGGTGACGGTCCCGTCGGCCGCGAGCTTCTTCCGGACGAAGGGCACGATCAGCCCGCCGTTGGTCGGCAGGCGCGCCTGCATCGCGCCGAGGGTGAGGAGCAGCGACGCGTGCGCCTTGTCGCCGCCGAGATCCGACGGTGACGAGCTGACGGCCGCCGCCGGTTTGTCCGCGAAATCCCCCGAGGCGACCGTCCAGTCGAGGGCGTTCTTGAGCACGCCCGGCACGCCGAAGGCATACTCGGGCGTCGAGAGCACGACGGCGTCGGCCGCCGTGAGCGCGGCGCGGAGACGCGCCACCGGCGCCGGTGCGACGTCGCCCTCGCGGTCGCGATCGGGATGGAACGGCGGGATGCTCTCGAGCTCGTCGTAGAGCGTCACGGTCGTCCCCGCCGGTGCCAGGTCTCCGAGTGCCCGCGCGAGCGCGCTCGCCGACGATCCGGCGCGCAAGCTGCCGGAGATGGCGAGCAGCTTCACGAGCGCGGCGCGGCGTCGACCCGCCGGCCGACGACGGCGAGGTCGCGCTCGACCCCGTCCAGCACGGCGACCCGCGGCAGCAGTGCCCAGCGCTCGAAGCCGAAGGACGCGAAGAGTGCCAGGCTCGGCTCGTTGTGGCCGAAGATGAAGCCGAGGAGCGTCGTCAGGCCGAGCTCGGGGCTGCGGCGCACGGCCCGCTCGACCAGCCGGCGCGCGACTCCGCGGCGTTGGTGGGCCGGCGCGACGTACACGCTGAGCTCGGCCGTCGCTCGGTAGGCCGGCCGTCCGTAGAACGGCTGGAAGCTCAGCCAGCCGCCGACCGCCCCTTCCGGGCTCTGCCAGATCCAGAGCGGATGGCTGGTCGGACCGTGCGCGCCGAGCCACCCGACCCGACTCGCGACGCTGACGGGATCGGTGTCGGCGGTCGCGAGCCGGCCCGGGATGGCGGCGTTGTAGATCTCGACGATGGCCGGCAGGTCGGCGGCGGTGGCATCGCGGATGCTCATGACGTGGCCTCCCGATCGTGCTGCTCCCAGAGGTACACCATGAAGTCGGTGACGCCGGGATCGTGGCCGAGCTGCATGAGGAGCGTCGTCGCCTGCCCGCGGTGATGGGTCTGGTGATTGAAGAAGTGCGTCACCGCCTGCCAGAGCGGATGCTCGCGGGCGCCGCCGGTCACGCTGCTGTAGGCGATCGGTCCGGCGAGCTGCTCGGGCGTGAAGCCGTCGACCCAGATTTCGATGTGGCGATCGGTCGTGGCGCGCTCCCGTCGCAGATCCTCGAAATCGGGGTAGAGCAGCTGGGCATGCGTTCGGATCTCGATCGGCTTGCCATCGCGGTCGCGCGACTGGCCGATCGCGGGATCGCGCGTGAAGCGCCAGAGCCAGATGCGGTCGGCCCAGAGGATGTGGTTCAGCGTGCCGTGCAGTGACGTGAAGAAGGCGCCGAGATCGCGCGTGCGCTCGGCGTCGTCGAGCGTCGCGGCGAGGGCGTAGAGCTTCGCGTTCATCCAGGTGTTGTAGCGGGCGAGGGCCCGGTACTGCGCGACCAGGCTCATGGGTCCTCCGTCACGATCGCGTCGGCCTCGATCTCGACCAGGATCGCCGGATCGATGAGACGCCGCACCTCGACCATGGTCGCGACCGGGCGGATGTCGCGGAAGAACTCGCCGTGGGCGCGGCCGATCAGCTCCCAATCGTCGATGTTCACGACGAACATGCGCGTCCGGACGACGTGCTCGAGCCGGGCGCCGGCGCGCTCGAGGGCGCTCTGGATGTTGCGCAGGATCTGCACCGTCTGGGCGTAGGCATCGCCGACGCCGACGATCGTGCCGTCGGGGCCGGTCGCGGTAGTGCCGGCGACGTGCACGGTCGCGCCGACGCGCACGGCGCGGGAGTAGCCGACGATCGGCTCCCAGGGAGCCCCGCTCGAGACGTTCACGCGCGTGCTCATGGGGTCGCTTCTATGGACTCCGCCGCGTCGATGGTAGCCCGCGGCTCAGTCGCGCTCGTCGTCCTGGTCGGCGAGCTCGAGGTGGAAGCGGTGCAGAAAGCGATGGACCAGCGGCGCCATCAGCACCGCCACGATCGTGAGAAACATGACCCCGCTGAAGAGCGCGTAGAGCGAGGCGAAGATCTTCGCCTCGACCTGATCGTCCCGAAACTCCGCCACCGGGCCCATGCCGGTCAGGATCATCGAGGCGTTCAGGATCGAATCGACCAACCCCAAGTCGGCCGTCAGATGGTAGCCGACGACACCAATCGCCAATGATCCGAGCAGCAGCACCGCGGCCAGCGTGGCGTGCCAGACCATCCGGGCGGCGAGCTCGGCCCGGGTGAGCAGGGGAGCGTGGTGCCGACGCCGCGTCATCGCGCGGCTCGCGCGCTCATTGTGCTGCTCGTGCACTGGTCGCGGCCTCCACCGTGTGCAGCGTCGTCGGCGCCGCTCGTCCGCGCACCGTCACGGTCCCGAGCTCGCGGGTCCCGAACCGTCCGTGCACGCCGGCCTGCGTCGCCTCGTTCATGAGCAGATCGACGTCGTGGTCCTTGGTGAGGCCCTGGAGGCGCGCCGCCAGGTTCACGACGTCGCCGATCACGGTGTAGTTCATGCGCTCCGACGAGCCGACGTTCCCGGCGATGACCGTGCCGGTCGCGATGCCGATGCCCATGCGGAGCGGCGCGGCCGGCGCGCGCTCGGCGTTCAGGGCGCGGAGCCCCTCCATCATGCCGAGCGCCGCGGCGACCGCGCGGGCGGCGTGGTCCGGCAAGTCGAGCGGCGCGCCGAAGACGGCCATGATCTCGTCCCCGACGTACTTGTCGACGATGCCGCGCTCCTGCTCGATCGCCCCCGCCATGCGGCTCAGGAACGCGTTCAGCAGGTCGAGGAGGGCCGTCGGCGTCAGACGCTCGCCGAGCGCCGTCGAGTCGCGGAGGTCGGCGAAGAGCACGGTGACCTCGCGGAGCTCGCCGCCGAGCGCGAGGCCGCGGGCCAGGAGCTCGTGGGCGACCTCGGGCGACACCACTTTGTCGATCACGGCGCGGATGCGGGCGCGCTCGGCGAGCCCGCCCGTCATCTCGTTGAACGAGGTCGCGAGAAAGCCGATCTCGTCGTGCCGCGCGATCTCGACCCGGTGCTCGAGATTGCCGCGCAGCACCTCGCGCATGCCGGTCACGAGCGTCCCGATCGGCGCCGTCACGCCGTGCGCGATCGCGACGCCGGCCGCGAGCGCGATCAACAGGGCGCCGATGCCGATCACCGTCATCCGGCGGCGGAGCGAGCGGAGCGGCGCCAACGCCTCGTCCCACGAGCGTTGCACCAGGGCATGGAGGGGCGAAGGCAGGCTCGCCGCGACGGGAACCAAGAGCGACAGATGGCGGCCGTCGGGCAGCTTGCTGAGGAACGGCTCGCTTCCGCCGTGCGTCGGCAGCACCAGGCGGCCGCGGGTCGCGGCATCCCACGACGACGCGAACAGGCGCTCGGCGGTGAGGAACGTCACCGACGATCCGGTGCGGGCTTCGAGATCGCGTGCGGTCGCGTCGTCGATGGCGGTGCCGAGGACGAGCAGACCGATCATGTCGGGTCCGAGCACGGGCACGGCGACCAGCTGCACGAGCCCGTCGCCGACCGCCGCGATCGCTGCCGCCGGCGTGCCGGTCGCGCGCGCCGCCGCGATCGGTGGGCGCTCGGCGACGGTGCTGCCCGCGGCCTCGCGTCCCGCGGCGTCGGCGAGCATGCGGCCCGACTCGTCGAGAATCCACAGCAGGTCGACGCCGCTCCGCACCCGGTAGTTGACCGCGACGGTCGCGAGCGTCGCCGGATCGTAGGTCGCGAGCGCGCGCTTGAGCGCAAAGTCGCCGGTCAGGAGCACGCTGTTCGAGGTGAGGCGGTCCTGGCGCTCGGCGAGCAGCTGCTGAAAGACCTCGCCCGTCACCATCAGCTCGCTCGTCAGCGAGCGCTCGGTCTGCCGGCTCACGGCCTGCTCCACCAGCCAGAGCGTCGCCAGCAGGAGACCGAGCACCAGGACGGAAAAGGCGACGAAGATCTTGGTGCGGAGCCGGCTCGTCGCCCACCAGGTCATCACGAGCGTCTCATCGCGCGCATGGCACGCGCTTCATGGCATCCCGCGGTCGCCATGGGTCGCCGGCCGCGCTTTCTCCGGGCGGACGGCGAGCGTGAACACGAGATCGGGCGCGGCGCCCGCACCGATCGTCAGACGCCGGGTGGCATCGTCGATCGCGGTCTCGCTCGCCTCGTGCCAGGCGGCGATCGTCACGTCACCGTCGGGCACGTCGCGCAGCGTGAACGCGCCGCCGTCGTCGGTGGTGGCGAAGACCGGCGTCGGGACCACCAGGATCACGCCCATCATCCAGTCGTGGATGTTGCAGCCGACCTTCACCACACCCGGCGTGTCGAAGAGCACCGGCGCGGCGTCCTCGCCTTTCGAAAGCGGCAGGTCGAAGCTCTTCACGCGCGAGAACGAGTAGACGTGGTGGTGGATCTGATCGTGATTCGGGAAGCGCACCTCGGTGCCGACGGCGATCGGCAACATGCGCGGCACGAACTGCTTGTCGACCTGATCCATGACCGCCGAACGCGGCGGCGTGCCGGGTGCGGGCGGGGTCGCCGGCGTGCGCAGGAAGACGACCGCGCCGGCGACGCCGGTCCCGTCGCTCGCGAGCACCCGACCCCGGACGTCGGCGGCGTTCGCCACCCCGGTCGCATGCAGCGTGGCGACGAGCAGGAGACGGGCGATCCTCGCGCGCGAACGCGGCATGGTGTGGCTCCGTACCAGGCGAGCGGGCTGTGACGCAAAACTGCGGGCGAGTCAGATTCCCCTGCGCCGCGCGCGCCCGCGGTGGAGCAGCCCGCCGGCTCAGCAGAGCCTGGGCCACGCACCGCTCAAGGGCACCGTGCGCAGGGCCGCGTGCCGGCTCTGACGATCCGGCGGGCTGCTCCACCGCGGGCGCGGGTCGGTACCGGACGGTGACGCGCCTGCACCGCTGGCGACACGTCGGCGTGGACGCTAGTCCTCCGCCATGGCTGAACGACGGTATGTTGCGCCGGGGCTCGCCACGCGGCTCTTCAATCTGCTGCCGATGGGGCTTGCCCGGCTCGGTGTCAGTGTGTGGGGGTCGCGGACGCTCGCCGTTCGTGGCCGGACCTCGGGCGAGTGGCGCACCGTTCCCGTGAACCTCCTCGAGCACGACGGCGTCCGCTATCTGGTGGCGCCGCGCGGGGAGACGCAATGGGTCCGGAACCTCCGCGCCGCCGGCACGGGCGAGCTCCGTCTGGGGCCGCGCCGCGAGATCTTCGTCGCCCACGAGCTCGCCAACGCCGAGAAGCCGCCGGTGCTGCGCGCCTATCTGAAGCGGTGGGCCTTCGAGGTCAACCAGTTCTTCCAGGGCGTCGGCGCGGACGCGTCCGACGCGGAGCTTGCCCGGATCGCTCCCGACTATCCGGTATTCAAGGTATAGCGCCCGCGCAGGATCCTAGCCCCGCCACGCCTCGCAGATCGCGGTGACGTGGCGCTGATCCGTGCCGCAGCAGCCGCCGAGCACGGTGAGGTTCGGCAGCTTCGCGGCGAGCGCGCGGTACTGGCGGGCGAGCTCGGGCGGGTTGCCGATGTCGAGCTCGGTGGCCTGATCGAGCTCGGCGTGGCTCTTGGTCGACGCGTTGGCGCGGAGACCGCGAATGCGCGCCGTCCACGGTGCGCCGGGAGTGAGGACGTCGGCGAAGTGCGTCGGGTGGGCACAGTTGATCATGTAGTAGGCCGGCGCGCTGCCGGTCGCGGCGTCGACTTCCTCGATCGCCTCGCCGAGCAGCGCGCCGTTCGGGAGGCGACCATCGGTCTCGACCGTGAACGAGATTGCGACGGGCATGCCCGCCGCCTGCGCAGCGCGCGTCAGGCCGACCGCTTCGTTCGGGTAGGTCATGGTGATCGCGGTCACCAGGTCGGCATCGGCGTCGCGGAACGCCGTCGCTTGCGCGCCGTGATAACGCTCGGCTTCGGTCGCGCTCATGAAGCTCTCGGGATTGTAGCCGTCGCCGCGGGGGCCGATGCAGCCGCTCACGACCATCGGCGACCCTGGCGACTCGTGCTGGGCGCGGATCTCGTGGAGGAGGGCCACGGCCCGGAGATTTGCCTCGCGGAGCGCCTCGGCCGAGTAGCCGAGCTTCGCGCCCCAATCGGCGCTCGCGCGCCAGGTCGCGCTCTCGAGGATGCAGCCGACCCCCTGCTGCTTCGCGAGCGTCGCGTACGAGCCGAAGTACTTCCGGAGCGCCATCTCGCCGGCCGTGTCTTTCAAAAGATGGAACGCGGCGAAATAGGGGAGCTCGAGCCCGTCGAGGAAGATGAGGGTGGTCTCGATGCCGCCGTCGGTGAGAAAGACGTTGCCGCCGAGCTGCGGGAGTGCGTCGCGGTACTTGGCCATGGGCGCGGAGTATAGGCGCCGCGCCGGTGTCGACAAGGGGGCGGCGTCCGCCCCGCGCCGTTCTACGACGACGCTGCGACCTCGCGTGCGAACGGGCCGAGCTCGCGGCGCTCCAGCTCCGCCGTGAGGAGCCGGTGCAGGCGCTTCCGTGCGAACATCGTCAGCAGGGTGGTGCCGAAGTAGCCGTACGGCAGCTTCGGGCTCTCCTCGAAGTAGCGCAGCTGTTGGAACGGCCGCGACGCGTAGGCGTGATGGTCGGCGTGTCGCGAGAGGCCGACCAGCGTGTAGAGCGTGAACCACGAGTCGGTGTCCCACGAGTCGATCGTCCGCACGCGGCGGGTGGTGCGGGCGAGGCCCCAGTGCTCGAAGTAGTTGACGGCTTCGAGCAGACGGATCGCCAGCATGGCCTGCAGCAGGAAGATCGCGAACGCGCCGACCCCGAGCGTGAGCAGGATGGCGAGGGCGATGCCCCACTCGAGCGCCAAGCCGTGGACGATGCGGCTCCGCAGCAGGCGCGGATCCCGGAGCGGCATGTCGGCGTCGCCGAGCCGCTTGGCTTCGAGCCGCCACGCGCTCCGGAACTGCGCGGGTACGGTGCGGAGCAGGAACTCGAACGGGCCTTCGCCGAAGCGCGCGGTCGCCGGATCGTCCTCGGTGCCGACCCGCGCATGATGACCGCGGACGTGCTCGGTGTAGAAATGCTCGTAGAGGACGGACACCAGCATCGCGCGCCCGAGCTGTTGCATCGACCACGAGGCGCGGTGGATGAGCTCGTGCGCGACGACGAAACCCGAATAGCCCGAGTTGATGCCGACCAGGAGGAAGCCGACCAACGTGTCGGTCGCGAAGAAACCGTGCAGCGCGACCATGCGTACCAGGAGCGCGACGTTGGCGAGCTGGAGGAAGCAGAGCGCGTAGAGGACGCCGTTGAAGGGCCACCCCGGCATGGTGGCGAGCGGTTGGCGCTGCTCGCGCGGGCTCCGCATGTCGAGCGCGATCGAGCCGATCACGACCAGCAGCCAGGGGAGCGAGGCGTACCAGGCATGCGGCGCGGAGAGCAGGAATGCGAACGAGGCGACCGGAAGGACGAAGCACAACAGATGCAGCGACCACACCCGGGCGGTCTCCATGATGCCCGCGACGGGGGCGACCTCTCCAAGCTCTGCGGCAGCGGCCATTTCAGCTCTCCTTCACGGGGGAAATTCGCATACGGCGCCGTATGTGGGGACTATTTGTCGCATACGGCGCCGTATGTCAAGAAAGGAAAATCGTGGCGCCACAGGGCCATAAGAGGTCAGAAGCCAAGCAGGTAACGCGGGAGGCATTGATCGCGGCGGCCCTCGCCGAGTTCGCCCAGCACGGGCTCGACGCCCCGAGCCTCGACGCCATCTGCGCCCGGGCGGGCTACACGCGGGGCGCTTTCTACGTGCACTTCCGCGACCGTGCCGACCTGCTGGTCGCCGTCGTCGAGCACACCATGACGGTCTTCATGGACACGATCATCGCGAGCGGCGGCGAGGGCAACGATCTCGAGGAGACCATCGACCGCTTCGCCGCCGCCGTCGCCGGCGCGATGGGCCCGCGCGCCAAGACCGGCCGCCCGTCGCTGCCGCTGCCGTCGGGCGTGTCGTTCGCCCGCGTCCTCGAGGGCGTGACCCGCGAGCCGCGCCTCAAGGCGGGCTTCACCACGCTGCTCGGCGCCGCGACTCAGCGCCTCGCCGCGATCGCGAGCGAAGAGCAGGGCGCTGGCGCGGTCCGGAGCGACGTCGACGCGACCCAGACCGGCGGCTTGCTCGTCCTGGTCGCGCTCGGCGTGATGGTTGCGCTCGACGTCGGCATGCCGATCGCCCCCGCCGCGCTCCGCGACACGGTGTTGCGGTTGCTCGCGAACAAAGAAGGGTGATCGCGCGCACCTCGACTTCGTCGACAGTGATGAGGCCCGAGACAAGGAGCAACGCCAGGGCTGCGCGATGACCGACTACCGGGACCTCGTGAGCAGCGAGGAGGGCGATCGGGTCTGGGTTCACCCGTCGGCGCACGCTGCCCTGACTCGCTCTAGGGGCTACAGGTGAGTTGCAGCTTGTCCTTGTCGAGGTCCCCATCGTACGACGTCGCGCGCGTCTGGATCGTGAGCTTGCCGGTTTTGTAGCCGCTCGACATGCCGCGGAGCGGGACGACGAGCGGCAGCTCCCCACTGCAAACGTCGCGCTCGATGGCGCCGACGATGCTGCCCGGTACGGTGCCGAGTAGCGTCGCTCGCACTGCCGCCAAGGCGGGCCGACTTGCGGCGTGCGCCTCGGAGGGCTTGGTGACCAGCCAGCCCGAAAGTCGGGTCGACGGCGTGCAGCCGGCCAGGTCGGTATTGTTGGCGCAGACCCGCACGTGGAAGGTGCAGCTTCCGGGCGTGCCGCCGTCGAAGTCACAGCGCGGATCGTTGTCGACGCAACGTTGGTGCGTGGTGATCCGGCCGTGCTTGTCGAAGGGCGGCTCGTTGGTCGGATTGGCGATCGACCACTCGGTGAGACAGTCGGTCGCGGTGCTGCCGCCGCCGGGGAGGCGCTCGAGAAGGCAGGCCGACGTGCAGCCATCGAGCGCCGACGCGTTGCCGTCGTCGCATTGCTCGCCGCAGAGCGGCGCCTGGATGCCGTCGCCGCAGACCACGCCCGCCTCGACCTCGCACAGGAGATTGCAGCCGTCGCAGGCGACGAAGTTGCCGTCGTCGCAGGCCTCGCCGGCATCGAGCGTGCCGTCGCCGCAATGTGCCGGGAGGCAGTTCGTCCGGCAGGCATCGGCGGCGGTGTCGTCGTTGGCGGGACCGTCGTCGCAGCGCTCGCAGGCGGGCTCGCGTACCCCGTCGCCGCAGACCGCGCTTCCCGGCGTGCAGAGGGTGACGACGTTGGCGAGGAGAGTCCCATAGTCGACCCAGGCGTTGACGAAGCGGCCGTCCGGGAGCCGCGCGACCTTGACGCTCACGAGGCTCGGCCTGTTGCTCAGTTGGACCGCGGGTCCCAGCGGTACACCGTTGCCGTCGAGGGCGCGCGCGGAGAAACCCTTCGTCGACGTCACGGGATGGCTCCACGCCACGTAGAGGTTGCCCGCGAAGTCGAAGGCAGCATCGGGAGCGATCGACATCGTCCCCGGGGCGCCGGGGCCGACCCGCGCCGCGCCGAGGACCACCTCGGGCCCGAGCGCGGCGCCAGTCGCATCGAAGCGGAAGGCCCGGATCTCTTGGAGCTCAGAATTCTGGTCGCGGAGCGTGCCGACCACCGCCAGGTCGCCGTTCGGGCTCGCGGCGACACTGCTCAATTTGAAATTGCTCGTGGCAAGCGTCACGGGCGGCGTGACCGCGAAGCCGTCGGCGTCGAAGACCTGCGCCCGGGTGGAGACGATGCCGGACTCGACGAACCGCCACGCGATGACGCAGCCGCCGTTCGGGGTGGGGGCGACCACCCACTCGAACGGACTCAAATCGAGCACGTACGAGCGATCGGCGATGCGCGCCTTCAGCACCTCCTGCGATACCGGGTCGGAAGTCTCGCTCCACACGATCGCCGTGCCCGCGGCGAGACCGGCGACCTGCACGTAGCCGAGGCCGGGGAGCTCGGAGCGCGTCACCTGAAACGGAAAGCCGGCCGGAGCGCCGAGCGGATCGAGCAGCCGCGCGAAGCTTTCGACGTCCTGCAGCCATCCGGCGACGAAGCCGCCGCTTTCGACCGACGCGAGCACCGGCTCGAACACGAGGCCGCTGGTATTGACGACGTAGGGAGCATCCCACGTCGGGCCGAACACGCGCTGCAGCAGCAGCTCCTCGTCGTACGGCGTCGGGGCGTACAAAAAATAGAGGCCGCCGTACGTGGCCGCGACGTCGAGGTCGAACGCCCGGCTCGTCACTGCGAACGGCGGCACCGAGACGATCTGGGCGTTCGCCGTCGACATTGTGGCGACGATCCAGGAAAAGGAGAGACCGAGCGCGATCGTCACGAACCGCATGGGGAACCTCGGAGCGAACCTCGTTCGAAGGACGGCCCGACATAGCACGGTCGCCCTCGGTCCAATCAAGGTCGAAATGGCGGCGCCGGCGGTCCGCGCCTCGGGAATGGTGCCCAGTCCTGCTTTCGGGTGACGTGCTTCGGAGCTCTTCACTCGCACTCGGCAGGGTACGGCGTCACGACGCCCGGGAATTGCACGGCCGAGAGGCAATCCACCTTGAACTCCGTCACACAGCCGACACACGCGATCAGGCTCTGCATGTCCGTGATCGTGCCGGCGCAGGCACGGCCCGCGGGAACGGTGACGTTCGCGCAGTCTCCTCCGAAACCGATGTCCGCACGGGATCGAAATCCGTGTCGACCCCGCCGTCGAGGAGATTGCAGGTCTTGTTCTTCCCGCAGCAAGCCTTGGCGATGGCAGCGTCGGCGCGCGCCGTCGCCTTGGTGATCGCCGACTCCGCCCTTGGCGGCGTCGGGGCACGGTCCGGATGCTTCCCGCTGCTCACCTTGCTCCAGCAGTCCTGCAGCGCCTTCGCTCGTGCCGTGGTTGATAGAGGAATCCCTAGCGGTCGTTTAGCTCCGGCGAGTTGACAGAATTTTTCCTATCGGACGTTCGCTTTTGTACTGCCGTTCGCCGCAGCTCCGGCCTGCTCGCCCGCGGTCAATCGATGGACGGCAGGAGATAGCCCGTGCCGAACGTTCCGAGTGACTGGACGAAGAAGATGAATCGGTTCGCGTTTTCCGTTCCCGCACCTCTGACGAACCCGCCACCTCCGGGCGTGCCGTTCGCTTCGGCGCCGAGGACGGACACGAGGTCGCGCTCGGTGATTCCGGTCACCTCGACCTGAGTGCTGACCGCCGTGCCGTCGGCGCCACGGCGCACGAAGAAGAGCCAGTTCGTCGACGCCGGGGTGAGCGGCGCCGAGAAGCCGACGCCATCGCCGAGACCATCGAGGAAATTGACGAAGATGAGCTGATTGCCGTGATCCGCGACGGGCGCGAGGGTCTGGGGGTTGTAGTATGTCGCGAGCACCACGGCATCGGGCTGGATGATCTGATACTTGACATTCACCCCGTCGACGACAGTGCCGTTCGGCGGCTCCTGACCTATGAAGTCGCGTGCGGAGCGTCCTGCGGCGGGAGAGCCCCATGCGGACCCCGTCGCGAGATTCGCGACGGTGAAGTTTCCCTGGAGCACGCGGTTGTGAATCGGGAGGCCCTGGTCGTTCAAGATCGAGGCGATCGCGATACCCTGTTGGGCCGGGAGGCCGCTCCCCTTGAAGGATCCGATGTCGACCACGCGTACGGCGCCGCCGGCGAGATCGAACGTCGAAGACAGGTCACTCGTGAGAGTCGGTCCCCATAGGGCGAGCCGGATCCTGAGGGGGTCGCTGCCGAAGTTCTGGATGTTGGCGAAGGTCGTGAAGCCCTCGCGCGCATCGTAGTAGAAGATCAGCTGACTGCTTCTGGCGAGGTCCGGCTGCTTGATGACCATTTGCGCGTGCGTCGTCACGGCGTTGCTCAGCACCAGGAGCAGCGCTCCGAAGATCGAGATCAAGGCTCGCATTTTGTCTCCCAGGTGTTTGGTCGTGCGTGGTCAAGTGATGGTCGGCAGCAGATAGCCCGTGCCGAACGTTCCCAGCGACTGGACGAAGAAGATGAATCTGTTCGCGTTCTCCGTTCCCGCTCCTCTGACGAACCCGCCACCCGCGGGCGCGCCGTTCGCCTCGGCGCCGAGGACGGACACGAGGTCGCGCTCGGTGATTCCGGTCACCTCAACCTGAGTGCTGAGCGGCGTGCCGTCGGCGCCACGGCGCACGAAAAACAGCCAGTTCGTCGACGCCGCGGTGAGCGAGGTGAGCAAGCCGTCTTTGAAATTGACGAAGATGAGTTGATTGCCGTGATCCGCGACGGGCGCGAGGGTCTGGGGGTTGTAGTACGTCGCGAGCACCAAGGCGTCGGGCTGGATGATCTGATAGACGACGTTCACCCCGTCGACGACGGTGCCGACAGCCGGCTCCCCTCCATTGGAGTTGCGTGCGGAGCGTCCCACGGCGGGAGAGCCCCAGGCGGACCCCGTCGCGAGATTGGCGACGGTGAAGTTTCCCTGGAGCACGCGGTTGTGAATCGGGAGGGAGTCCCCATTCTGGATCGACGCGACCGCGATACCCTGTGCGGCTGGCGCCGCGCTGTCTTTCAAATAGTCTCTGACATCGACCACGCGTACGGCGCCGGCGGCAAGAGGGATCACGCTGAGTAGGCCCGACGTGAACGTCGAGTTCCAAACGACGAACTCTATCCTGACGGGTTCGCTGCCGAAGTTCTGAATGTTGACGAAGGTCGTGAAGCCCTCGCGCGTGTCGTAGTAGAAGATCAGCTGACTGCTTCTGGCGAGGTCCGGCTGCTTGATGACGAGTTGCGCGTGTGTCGTCACGGCGCTGCCCAGCAGCAGGAGCAGCGCTCCGACGATCGAGATCAAGGTTCGCATTCAGCCTCCACGTGTTCGGCTAGTGATCGATCTCGGTCAGCGGTTCGCACGCCCCTCGACCGGTGGCAGCAACGATTTCTTGCCCATGGCCGGCGTTGATGGGCCCGACAAGGGAACCACTTTCGCCTCGGCTCAATCCAACGACGGCAGTAGATAGCCCGTGCCGAACGTCCCCAGTGACTGGACGAAGAAGATGAACCGGTTCGCGTTCTCCGTTCCCGCACCTCTGACGAATCCGCCACCTCCCGGTGCGCCGTTCGCTTCGGTCCCGAGCAGGGATACGAGGTCGCGCTCGACGACGCCGGTCACATCGACCTGAATGCTCAGCGCCGTACCGTCGGCGCCACGTCTCACGAAGAAGAGCCAGTTCGTCGACGCCGATGCCAACGTAGGACAGCACGGCGACGTGGAGGGGGCATCTCTGAAATTGACGAAGATGAGTTGATTGCCGTGATCCTCGACGGGTGCGAGGGTCTGGGGATTGTAGTACGTCGCGAGCGCCAAGGCATCGGGTTGTACGGTCTGATACACGGTGGTCACCCCGTCGACGATGGTGCCATCGGGCACCGGGTTTCCAGAGGCGGCGCGTGCGCCGCGTCCTACGGCGGGAGAGCCCCACGCCGAACCCGTCGCGAGATTCGCGACGGTGAAGTTTCCCTGGAGCGCCCGGGTCGAAACCCGAAGGGGGGAGTTCGGTCCATTCACGACCGACGCGACCGCGATACCCTGTTGGGCCGCCATGCCGTCGGTGACCTTAAAGGATCCGATATCGAAAACGCGGACGGCGCCGGCGGCGAGATTGACCACGAAGGATATGTCGGTCTCGAACGTCGGTCCCCATACTTGGAACAGGAACGCCACGGGATCGCCGCTCCTGTTCTGGATGTTGACGAACGTCGTGAAGCCCTCGCGCGCATCGTAGTAGAAGATCAGCTGACTGCCTGTGGCGAGGTCGGGCTGCTTGACGACGAGTTGCGCATGAGTCGTCAGGGCGCTGCTCAGCAGCAGGAGCAGCGCTCCAACGATCGAGGTCACGGTTCGCATGTTTGCCTCCATCTGTTTGGGCCGCATCGCGTGCCGTGGGATGCCCAGAGCCTTCAGCGTTCGAGGCTCCCGGGCGCTCATGCCTGGCATCCGTGGACCGGACAAGGAGCCACTTTTCCTCGCTGGCGATGGAGCCACCTGCTAGAGGGTGCGCATGTACATCCGCCGCAGCCGCGCCGAGGCCCCACCACTCAGCTCTAGCGAGGCATTCGCGAAGCCATCCTGAGCGGCGCGCTGGCGCCGGAATCGCGGGTGCCGTCGACGCGCGATCTCGCCGTCGTGCGACTAGCGACTCAGCTAGTACCGGAACCGGTAGCTGAACTGCCACCCGCCGTCCGACGGGTCGTCGAACCCGGTCGCGGGGCGATGGCTCGTCACGCGCAGATACTCGATCGCGAAGCGGTGTCGCAGGCCCACCTCCACCAGGTACGCGAAGGTGAGCGCCCAGCCGTGCTCGCGGGTGATCGACCCGCCGTCGTGGTCGTCGACGCGGAAGAAATCGTAGCGGGTGGTGAAGCGGTGGCGGCGGTAGTCGAGCGAGAGCAGCGCGTAGACGGCGCGGAAGGCGCTGTCGAAATCTCCCACGCGCGTGTTGGTCTCGCCCTCCATGTATTGGGCGGCGAGCGTGACGTGCGGCAGCGGATGAGCGAGCGCGCCGACGGTGCCGAAGCGCGTCGACCACCCGTTGTCGCGGTCCTGCGCGGCCAGATTGTCGAAGTAGCCGACGTGGAGCGCGACCGTGTCGCGCCGTTCGGCGAGCACTGCGCGGAAATAGACGGCCGGGCGGCCGTCGCTCTCGTCGAAGACCTGGGTCGTCCGGCCGCGCGGCGGGAGCGGCAGCTCGACGTTCACGCCGGCGAGGTAGTCGCTGAGCACCCAGCCGCGCTGCGCGAGCAGCGCGCCCATGTCGTCGCTCCCGAACCCGGCCCCGCCGATCAGGTCGAGACGCACGTGCTCGCCGAGGCGCCGCCACCACTGGACCTCGAGCCCGGTCGAGCGCATCTCCTCCCACTGCCAGGTCCCGAGCGCCGACGGCGTGAGCGTGTAGGCGGGCGTCCACGCGGGCCCGGTGTGCTCGATCGAGAGCGGGGGATTCATCGTGCCGGCTTGCAGACCGAGGCCTTGCGCCGGATCGCCCCATTCGCGCCGGAGGAAGGCCTCGATCAGGAGCGGGCGGGTGCTCGAGTCGGCGTCGGTCTCGAGATCGAGCTGCGCCCGCGGCACGATCCCGAACGGCAACGAGCCGCCGATCTCGAGCGCCAGGTGCGAGAGCACGAGGCGCGTGTCGCGCCCGGCTCCGTCACCGTTCGGATTGCCGCCGTAGCGGGTCTTCCCCCGGCCCCGATCGGTCCAGCCGAGATCGCGGCTGCCGTGGACGACGCGGGTGTCGAGGAGGCCGCGGATGCGGAGCGGCAGCTCGGGCTCCATTGCGTAGTCGTCGGCGAACGCGCGTGTCGCCGCGGCGGCCAGCAATAACGCGGCGGTCAGCAAGACAGGGGCGATCGCGACGAAGATCGAAATGCGGCGTGCGGATCTCGTGACGGCGTTCATAGCGCTCGGTACGCGCGTGGCTCAAGTCGCCCGAGGTGTTGCGGCGCTCGGCGCACGCGGCTCGCGCCACCCGACTTGTCGCCCACGGTGCGCTATGCGATGGCTGCACGATGTTTCGCGGTCGCGTGCTCCTGGCGGCGCTCGTCGGGCTGCTCGGAGCCGGCGCGATCGCCGTCGCCACGACGCACGCCACGGCCGACGCCGCGTCGCCGTCCTACACGATCGCAGCGACGCTCGACCCGGCGACGAAGACGATCGCCGGCAGCGTCGAAGCGCGCTTCACCAACACGACGTCGCGCCCGCTCTCCGACGTCGCGCTCGTGCTCTACCCAAATCGCTTCTCGACGCCCGACCCGCACGTCGACGACGTGAACCGTCCCTTCGTGTATCCGCGCGAGGAGTTCCGGGCCGGGGGCATGACGCTCGAGGCCGTCGAAACATGGGTGGATGGGTTGGGATGGCAGCCGCTCGCGGCGCCCCGCATGGACGCGATCGACGGCTTTCCGGCGACGCTCGCGCGGGTCGCTCTCGCCGCACCGCTCGCGCCCGGCGCCACCGTCACCGTGCGCACGCGCTTCCGGACGGTGCTCCCCGAGCGCTACGGACCCTTCGGCATCGCCGACGGGCGCGTGACCGCGCTCGACGGCTGGTTCCCGAGTCTCCCGCTGCTCGCCGCCGACGGTACCTGGGACACCGCGACCCCGCCCCGTCCGCCGGGCGTGAAGGGCACGCTCCAGGCGCCGCCCGACTACAAAGTCTTCGTCGGCGAGACGCTCGGCCCCGAGCCGCCCGCCGAGCGCTTCGACTTCGACGTGCCGGCGGGCTCGCCGCCGACCCTCTTCGCGGCCGAGGACTACGCGCCGCACAGTCGCGACGTGGATCACGCGATCGTCGCGTACGCCGAGCTGCCGGCGCGGAACGCCTTCCGCATCCTGCCGACGACCCCGCACCACGAGCAGGTGCTCGACGCGGTGGAGCGTATCCTCCGCGAGCGACCCGCGGGTGTGCCGCTGCCGCGGAAGGCGATCTTCATCGTCGAGGCGCCGCTGCGCCTCGAGCTGACGGCGCCGGGCGGACCGAGCCTGGCCGTCATCTCCGACCGGACGCTCCGCGTGCATCGGCTGCTGCGCGAGTTCCACGAGCGCGAGCTGGCGCAGGCGGTCTATGCGGCGATCCTGTGGGACGCGATCGCGCAGCGCGAGAGCGCGCGCGACACGCCCTGGGTCGTCGAAGGCGTGAGCGCGGCGCTCGCCGACCGCTGGCTCGCGGCGGCCCATCCGCGCCATCGCACGGTCTACGACTGGATCGGCATCTTCAACATCTTCGCGATCGTCGACCGCTTCGAGTCGGCACCGAAGCTGCCCTTCGGGCGGGCGTTCTTTCCCGAGGGACGGCACGCCTCCGAGCTGCGGCACGACCGCGAGAGCCTCGGTCGCGACCGTCCGCCCGGCCGCACGATCTTCACCAAGCTCCGGAACGACATCGGTACCCCGGCCTTCGATCGCGCCCTCGACGCGTATCTCGCGGGCGGTGACGGCGGCGTGAGCTTCCGATCGGCGGCCGCCGCCGCGTCGGGCCGCTCGCCGGATCGGCTCTTCGCCGACTGGGCGGCGCCGTACCCCGAGCCGCTCGACTACGCGCTCGCCGACGTCGAGCTGAACGCGCCCGGCGAGGGCGACGAGACGACCCACCGCTTCAGCGTGCTCCGTGGCTCGCCGCGCCCGGTCGCCGAGGCCGTCGAGGTCGAAGTGCGCGGCCGCGGCGACGACGAGCGCGCCCGCGTCACCTGGAACGACGACCGCCCGCGCGCCGACCTCTCGATCGCGACGCCGTGGCGCGCCCGCCGCGTGCTTCTCGATCCGGACCGCAAGCTGCTCGAGGACGAGCGCGTCGACAACACCGTCCCGGGCGAGCCGCAGGTCGTGCTCGACAGCGCCGACGTCACCGTCACGTCCAGCGAGTTCGGCCTCTCGGGGCTCTTCGTCGCGCGCAAGCGCTACGACTACACGAAAGACCTGGGCCTGATCGCGTTCTTCTCCGACCGGAGCGTCGGTCTGCACGTCGGCCCGCGCTTCCACTTCGGTCCGCGGAACGATGCCACCACTTACCGCCACAATCTCTACGGCTTCTACACATTCCAGGGGCTGCGCGGCGATTTCCGCGACGACTCCCGGCGCGGCCGCGGCGACGACGGCCACCTGGCGGGCCTCGGTCTCCGCTACGACTACACGGACGAATACGCGTGGGACAATCCGACCGACGAGACCAAGGTCCGGCTCTTCGGCGATTGGTTCACCAGCGGCCTTGGCAGCTCGTACGACTACGTCGACTGGGGCGTGCGCGTGAGCGCGGTGAAGCCGCTCTTCACGCCCCGCACGCTCTTCGCCTTCCAATTGATGAACGCGTTCAGCGCGCCGATCGATTCGAGGGTTCCGAACCAGGGACGCTATGCGTTGGGCGGCGACCTCGGCGTCCGCGCCGTGCCCGTCGACGAGCGCCTCGGCGAGAACATCATGCTCGCCCGCTTCGAGCTCCGGCAGACCATCTACCCCGAGGTCGATCACAACTTCTTCGACTGGGTGACCTTCCGCCACGGTCAGCTCCGGCTCTTCCTCGACGCGGGACGCGTCGAGGATCGGCGGAGCTCGCTCTACCGGCCGAGCGACTTCGCGGTCGGGGTCGGCGTCGGGGTCGCGGGCATGTACGACTTCATGGGCTTCTACCCGTCGGTCGCGTATCTCGCGGTGGCGCAGCGGGTCGACGACGTCGACGAGAGCGGCGTGCAGTTCCTGTTCGGCACCCGCCAGGCGTTTTGATCTTCGCTCGGCAGGTCGTCCCAGGAGTCGGGCTCAGCGTCCTAGCACGACGTCGATCCCCGACAGCACCAACTCGAGCTTGCTCTTCGGCAGCTTTCCCGCGCGCTCGCTCAGGTCCGTCTTGTCGAGCGTCACGACCTGCGAGACGTTCGCCACCGAGTCTTTCGGGAGTCCCGTCGCGCCCGGCGGGAGGGCGACGTTTCCGGGTGCGTCTGCCCACTTGAGATTGCTCGTGAGCGCCACGCAGACGACGGTCGCAATGCGACTCCGATTGAGCGCGTCACCTTGAATGACGACGACCGGCCGTCGAAAGGCGGGCCGCGAGGCGCTCGCATCCGGAAGGTCCGCCCACCAGACGTCTCCCTGGGTGATGCTCACCACTCGGCTCGCGCCACCACCCGGCGACCAGCCGCGGCCGCGAACGCGTCCGCCGGCTCCTCGAGCTCGGCAAGCACGCGATCCATGGCCTCGGTGACGCGATCGGGCGAGTGGCGAGCGACGTACTCCGCGAGCGCCCGGCTGAAGATCTCACTGCGTGAGCGCTTCGTCCGTCGCGCCAAACGCTCGGCCTCCGCGAAAATCTCGTCGGGGATGGACACCGCCGTCTTCATACTCTGAGTATAACCGGGTATGACTCTCGGTCAACCTCGCTTCCGCCGCAGGCGAGAGGTTCGTGGCGATGGGCGGGCCTGTGATACAGGCACCCGGGGATGGAGGAGCGGGCCGGCGCGGCGATCGCGCGTGAAGCGGTGCGGGGCGGCGGTCTGCTCGGGCTCCGTCAGGTCTTCGCGCAGGGGCTGAACCTCGCGGGCTATGCGCTCCTCGCGCGCATGCTCGGGCCGAGCGAGATCGGCGTCCTCGGCATCATGCTCTTCGTCTTCGGCTTCCTCGGCACCTGCGGCGGGGCGGGCCTGCAAGCGAGCTTGATCCGCTTGCCCGACGAGCCGACGACGCAGGAGTACCGCGCGGTCTTCACGCTCCAGGAAGCAATCATGCTGGTCGTCGCCCTGCTGGCCTTCACGGCCGCGCCGACGCTCGCGTCGATGTACGGCCGCCCGCCGAACGAAGCGTGGCTCTTCCGCCTGGTCGGCATCACGCTCTTCGTGTCGTCCTTCCAGGCGATCCCGTTCGCCCAGCTCGAGCGCCGCCTCGACTTCGGCAAGGTGGCGGTGGTCGAGGTCGCGCAGGCGCTCGCCTACAACGTCGTGGTGGTGGCGCTCGTGTGGGCGGGTTTCGGGACCGTGAGCTTCGGGCTGGCGCTGCTGGCGCGCGCGACGACCGGTGCCGTGCTTGCGACGCTCGCGAGCCCGTGGCCGGCACGGCCGCTCTGGGACTGGGCGCGGGCGAGCACGTTTCTCCGGATCGGCGCGCCGCTCCAGGGCACGGCGGTGGTGAGCCAGCTCAAGGACTCGATCACGCCGCTCTTCATCGGCCTCGCGGCGGGGACGGCGACGGTCGGCTACGTGCAGTGGGCCCAGACGCTCGCCAACGGCCCGCTCTGGGCGTCGATGGTGCTGAGCCGGGTGTACCTCCCGACCTTCGCGCGGGTGCAGCGCGATGCGGCGACGCTCGCGCGCTTCGTCGCCGGCGCGGTGCGGGCGACGCACGCGCTGGTCGCGCCCGGGGCGATCCTGATCCTGGCGCTCATCGACCCGATCACGCGGCTCGTCTTCGGTCCGCAATGGCTGCCGGCGGTGCCGATCTTCCGGATCCTCTGGATCGGGAATCTCGTCGTGCCGACCACGACGGCGCTGCTCGCGTTCTTCGCGGCGCTCGGCGACACGCGCACGAGCCTCCGCTTCGCGTTCCTCTGGCTCGTGACGACGTGGGTGCTCGGCGTGCCGCTCGTGCTCGCCTTCGGCGGGGTCGGCTACGCGCTCGCCAATGCGGGCGTGCTCGCGACCAACGTGCTGCTCTTCCGTCTCGCGCGCACGCGGGTCGACGTGCAGTTCCTGCCGGCGACGGTGCCGGTCTGGCTCTGGGCCGCGGCGGTCGGCGTGCTGGTGCACCTGGCGGCGCGGACGTGGCCGGTCACGAGCCTCGGCGCGCTCGCGGCCCAACTCGCTGCCGGCGGGGCGCTGTACCTCGTCGGCCTCGCGGTGCTGGCGCCGCGCGAGCTCCGGCAGGTGTGGGATTGGACGCGAGGTCGGCCGTGAGCCCGGCGCGCGCGCGGGTGCGGCGGGC
>CAZWAX010000043.1:0-21039 GCA_964631985.1 uncultured Polyangiaceae bacterium
GCGGCGGCGCCGCACGCCGATTCTCTGCGCCAGAGCGATACAGTCGGCGCGCGCCGGGTCGTCGGATCGCCCCATCGTGGTGGCGGCGATTTTTCCGCTCGTGATACCGCCTCGACATTCGTTCGTGACGAGTGCGGGAGGGCATCATGGCCACGAAATCTCGGTCGAAGGAGAAGAACCTCCTCGGAAAGAATCGCGCCAAGATCAGTCCGCGGTTGCGCGTCATCGCCAACGCGACCGACGAGGTGAACGCGGTGCGCGCGGAGGTCATGGCGGCGCTCAGGGTGCCGGGTGCGAAGCGGCTCTCGCCGCTCGCCGACCCGCATGCCTACGAGGTGGACGTCCCCCCGACGCTCAAGACCCAGGGTGCGCTGCCGTCGAAGAGCGAGGTCAACGTCTACATCCGTCGGCACGTGCGCGAGAGCGACGACGAAGGACACGCGGACGAGCTCGGGAAGCGGCTGGCCGCCATCGCCGTGCGGTGCCGCCCGCGCGGCAACCAATACGCGGCGACCGTCAAGGTGAAGGACCTGCCCGCCATCGCCGACTACGACGCGGTGCTCGGCATCGAGCTCGCCGGCACCCTGCGGGCGCCGCGTCCGAAGCTCGCGACCGACGAGGACACGGTCGAGGCGCCGAGCGCCAACCTGCGCAACGTCGACGGCGAGACCGGGGAGGGGGCGCTCGTCGGCATCATCGACGTCCAGGGGTTCGACTTCGCGCACGAGGATTTCCTCGACGCCAAGGGCAGGACGCGTTTCCTCGCCATCTGGGATCAAGCCGGCACACGTCGCCCGAGCCCGGCCGCTCCGTACGACTATGGCAGCGAGCTGACGGACGATCTGATGCACGCCGCGATCAAGGAAGGCGCCAAGCTCGGTCTGGCCGCCACCGCGTACGAGCCGCAGTCGGCGATGGATCCGGGCTCGCACGGCACCCACGTGGCCAGTATCGCGGCCGGCAATCGCGGGGTGGCTCCGAAGGCGGGCATCGTGGCCGTGCTCTTGTCGCTCGGCGACGACCAGCCGAATCGCCGCGAGTCGTTCTACGATTCGACGCGGCTCGCCGATGCCGTCGACTATCTGTTGCGGTTCGCCGACCGGCACAAGAAGCCGATCGCGATCAACGTCAGCCTCGGAACCAACGGGCACGCGCACGACGGCAGCAGTCCCATCAGCCGATGGATCGACGGCGCGCTCACCGTGCCGGGCCGCGCGCTCTGCGTCGCGTCGGGAAACGCCGGCCAGGAGAAGCCGGAGTTCGACCAAGATCTCGGGTTCATCATGGGTCGCATCCACACGAGCGGTCGCATTCCGGCCGCCGGTCTCACGGCCGACATCGACTGGCTGGTGCTCGGTACCGGGGTCCAGGACGTCAGCGAGAACGAGCTGGAGATCTGGTACAGCCCGGCCGATCGCTTCTCGGTGCAGGTGAAGCCGCCGGGGTTCGACTGGACCGAACCGATCGCGCCCGGGGAGTTCATCGAGAACCGTCAGCTGAGTCGGAAGGACGGCACGTTCTTCAGCGTCTACAACGAGCTCTACCACCCGGCGAACGGCGCCAACTACATCGCGGTGTACCTGTCGCCGTACTGGGGTCGGACGACGTTGAAGGGCGTGCCCGCCGGGACGTGGCGCGTGCGGTTGAGCGGCATCGACGTTCGCGACGGTCGGTTCGACGGCTGGATCGAGCGCGACGACCCACAGCGCGTCGGTGACGGCGGCAACTACTGGGCGTTCCCCTCGTTCCTGGCGGAATCGAGCAACGTCGATCGCAGCTCGATCAGCTCGCTTGCCTGCGGGCAGAACGTCATCGGCGTCGCGAATCTCGACGAGCGCAACGAGAGGGTGAACATCTCCAGCAGCCAGGGGCCGACGCGGGACGGCCGCTCCAAGCCGGAGATCGCGGCGCCGGGCACCGACGTCGTCGCCGCCGGCGGCTTCATGGAGCCCGAAGGCAAGGGCTGGGTGAAGATGACGGGAACCAGCATGGCCAGCCCCTACGTGACCGGTGTCGCGGCGCTGATGCTGGCGCGTCGGCCTGGTCTCACCGCTCCGCAGATCCTCGGCATCATCCAGCGTACGGCGGGGCCGCTCCCGGGTTCGGACTACGACTGGCGGAACGACGCCGGCTACGGACGCATCCGGGCGAAAGGGTGTCTCGACGAGGTCGACGTGCTCGCGCAGCGAAAGGATCGGACGTAGCCATGAAGCTCACCATCTTCTATGCCGACAAGGGCGACAGCCTCCTTCTCACGAGCAAGGACGGGCGCTCGATCCTTTGCGACGGCGGCACGCCGCTCGGCTACCGCGAATCGATCCGGCCCGCGCTCGAGAAAGCACTGCCCACGAAGGGCGAGCTGGACGTCGTCTACGTGTCGCACATCGACGAGGATCACATCGGCGGGATCCTGGGCCTCTTCGACGACGCGCTCGATTGGCGCGTCTATCATCACCATCAGAAGAACGGCGACGCCACGTTCAAGGCTCCGGCCGTTCCCGAGCCACCCGCGATCGCCCACCTCTGGCAGAACGCGTTCCACGAGCTCCTCAAGGACAACAAGGGCGCGATCCGGGACCTCCTGGCTGCCAATGCCCTGGCGCTGCGCCTCGTGGATGCCCCGTGGGCCCGGTTCGCCGGCGCCAGGTCGGCGACCATCGTCAACAGCATCCCGCAGGCGATTCGGCTGGCGCGGCGGGCGGGTCCGGATCAGCTCGGCATCGCCAAGAATGCGCCGGCCAAGGGCAAGCTGATGACGGTCGAGACGGGCCGCACCAAGGTCGGCAAGTTGCAGATCACACCAATCGGGCCCGCCGACGAGGATCTCGAGAATCTGCGCGACGCGTGGAACGAATGGTTGCGCGACAACCGGCCCGCGCTCGCCAAGCTCCGCAAAGCCGCGAAGGCCGACGAGGATCAGCTGCGGAACGCGTTTCCGGCCGCGGATGCGGCACTCCTCGGCGTGGCGCTCGCGACCATCGGCGATCGGACGAAAGTGACGCCGCCGAATCTCGCCTCGTTGATGCTGCACGTGGAGGAGGGCGGGAAGACGCTGCTCCTCACCGGGGACGGTCATTCGGACGACGTGGAGCGCGGGCTCGAGAAGACCAAGCTGCTCAAGAAGAAGGCCGGGCTCCACGTCGACGTCTTGAAGGTCCCGCATCACGGGAGCGAACACAATACGAGACCGGCGTTCCCGCCACGCGTGACTGCAGACCACTACGTCTTCTGTGGGAACGGTTTCGCGCGTAACCCCGACGAAGCCGTCGTGCGGGCGTATCTCGACTCGCGGTTGGGTTCCGGCAGCAAGCGCAGCACCAACCCCGAGGCCAAGCGGCCGTTCCATTTCTGGTTCAGCGCCCACTCGAAGATCGTTCCGCCGACCTACAAGCCGCACATGCGCAAGATCGAGAAGCTGGCCAGCGATGCTGCCGCGGCGAGTGGCGGGACGATGAAGGTCACCTTCCTGAAGGATGACCCGCTCGTCATCGAGCTGTGAGTCACGCCGCCGCGTGAGCCCGGCGTGGCGCTATCGCTCGCTGCGACATTTCGTACGGACTTTCGGACTTGCCCCGTAGGGCGCGCGCCGCTACCCCTCTCCCCGATGCCCTTCGCCCGTCTCCTCTGCGTGCTCGTGCTGGTGGTCGCGGTCACGACGGTCGCTTCCGCCGCCACCTACGACGTCGGTCCGGGCCAACCGCTCGCCACCATCGGCGACGTGCCGTGGGAGGCGCTGGCCGCCGGCGACACGGTGCAGATCCACTGGCGCGCGACGCCGTACCGGGAGAAATGGGTGATCAGCCGAGCCGGCACCGCCGCGCAGCCGATCACGGTGCGCGGCATCCCCGACGCCGGCGGCAACCTGCCGGTGATCAGCGGCGACGGCGCCACGACCCGGCTCCAGCTCGACTACACCAACGAGCAGCGCGGCCTCCTGAAGATCGGCACCGCGAGCCCGAACGTGCTGCCGCAGCACATCGTGATCGAGAACCTCGAGCTGCGGAGCGCCAAGCCCGGCTACACCTTCACCGACGACGCCGGGAACGCCGGCATCGCCTACATCGCCAACGCCGCCGCCATCTACATCGAGCGGGGCCAAAACATCACGATCCGCGGTTGCACCCTGCACGACGCCGGCAACGGCCTCTTCATCGGCATCTACGACGGCGACACCCGGGACATCCTGGTCGAACGCAATTACCTCCACGACAACGGCAACGTCGGCAGCGCCTTCGAGCACAACAACTACACGGCGGCCGTCGGCATCGTGTTCCAGTACAACCGCTTCGGCCCGCTCTGCGCCGGCTGCGGCGGCAACGCGCTCAAGGACCGCTCGATCGGCACGGTAGTCCGCTACAACTGGATCGAGAGCGGCAATCGCCAGCTCGACCTGGTCGACGCCGAGGACGACCCGTCGCTGATCGTCGACCCGCGCTACCGCGACACCTGGGTCTACGGCAACGTGCTGATCGAGCCCGACGGCGCCGGCAACAGCCAGATCGTCCACTACGGCGGCGACAGCGGCGACACCGACATCTACCGGAAGGGCACGCTGCACTTCTACGAGAACACCGTCGTCTCGACCCGCAGCGGCAACACGACGCTGCTCCGGCTCTCGACCAACGACGAGAGCGCCGACGTCCGGAACAACGTCGTCTACGTGACCGCGACCGGCAACCGCCTCGCCATGCTCGACGGCGCCGGCCAGTTGGCGCTCCGCGCCAACTGGTTCAAGAGCGGCTGGGTGAACAGCCACAGCGGTCTCACCGGCACCATCACGACGCCGGTCCCGAACGTGACCGGCACGACGCCGGGCTTCGTGAACGAGGCCGGGCAGGACTTCCATCTGCTGGCGACCGCTGCCGCCCGCGACGCCGGCACCGCGCTCGAAGCGGCGGCGCTTCCCGTCCACGTCGTCGTCCGCGAATACGCCACGCATCAGGGCGAGACGGCCCGCCCGCTGGACGGCGTCCTCGACATCGGCGCCTACGAGTACGACGCGGGCGCGACCCCAGGCCCGACCGCGACGCCGACGCTCTCCCCGACGCCGACCCGCACGGCGACCCGCACCGCCACGCCGACCGCGACCCGCACGCCGACTCCCACGGCCACCCGGACCCCGACGGCCACTCGCACCGCGACCCCCATCGTCACGGCGACCTTGACGGCCGCGCCGACGAGCTCACCGACCGCGACGCCGACGCCCACGGCCGAGCAGTGCGGCAACTGCCGCGACGACGATGGTGACGGCGACGTCGATCGCGCCGACGCGGATTGTCCGGCGCCGGCCGACGGCAACGGCCTCGGCATCGGCGGCTCGGCGCGTGTCGATCTCGGCCGCTGCGCCGCCGGCCTCCGCAAAGCGGGCGCGCGCTACGGAGCGCGCCGACTCGCGCGCCTGCAGAAATGCGTCGCGGCCGCCAGCAAGTGCGTGCAGCGGAAGCCCGCCGACGCGACCTGTCTCGGCCGCGCCGGCGCGACCTGCGCCAAGGAGCGCGCCGCGTTCGCCCTCGACGAGGCCATCCTCGCGGCAGCGATCGAGGGGTCCTGCGGCGCGGTCGCGGTCTCGGACCTGCGAAGCGTCACGGGCCTCGGCTTCGCCGCCGAGGACGGGCCCTGCCTCGGCGACGGGGCGGCGGCGCCGACGACGCTCCCCGACCTTGCGGCGTGTCTCCAGCGCGGTCACGCCTGCCGCGCCGACGCGTTGCTCGGGTTCGAGGCGCCGCGTGCGGTCGAGCTGCTCGCGCTCGCCGGTGAGGACACGAGCATGCTCCCGTGTCTCGCGACCGGCGCCGACGGCGGCGGGCTCGGGATCGGCGATCCCGTCCGCGCGCAGGCGGTCGAGCGCTGCGGCAAGGCGCTGCAGGCGGCCGCCGGCAAGTTCGCGCGGGGCAAGACCAAGGCCGTCGGGAAGTGTCTCCGGGCGCTCGATCGCTGCCTCTTCACGGAGGGGGCGGCGGTCCCGCCGTGCCTCGACGATGCGCAGGCCGCGTGCGCCAAGGCGATCGCGACGCTCACCCGGCCCGGCAACGGCGTCGAGGCGAAGCTCGCGGCGGCGATCACCAAGGGGTGCGCGCCGGCCGCATTCGCCGACGTGCTCGCCCCGGCCGGTCTCGGCTACGCGACGCTCGCGTCGACCTGCGGCGCCCTGGGCGCGGGCAACCTCGACTCGGCGACGGCGCTCGCGGACTGCGTCGTCCGTCAGCACGAGTGTCGCGTCGAGCAGTGGCTCGAGCGCGAAACCCCACGCCTTCGCGAGCTCATCGAGCTCGGCGCGACGCCCCTCCCGTGAGTTTCCGCACGCCGACGCTTGCGTAGTCGCACATAGCCTGGCAGGGAAGCCGGCGGCGGCGATCCAACGTCGCCCGCGCGCCCCACGCGCGCACCACGAGGAGGATCGCCATGGCACGCGTCGCGTCCGTCGCTTCGACCGCGCTCGGTTCGTTCATCGCCGTACTGCTGTTCGCAGCGCCACTGCCCGCGGCCGACGAAGTCGCCCTGAAGAACGGGGATCGCCTTTCGGGGACGGTCGTGAAGTACACCGGCGAGACGCTCGTCTTTACGACGCCCTATGCCAAGGAAATCCCGATCGCATGGGCCGAGGTCGAGCGCCTCACGACCGAGACGCCATACTGGGTGAAGCTCTCGAGCGGCGAGTACGTGTCGGCGCGCTTCGTTCCGCGCGACGACGGCGTCTACCTGGAGTCGGAAACCGTCGAAGGTCCGAAGCCGGTGGCGCTCGCGGACGTCGTCACGATCGGCATTCCGCCCGGGGCGCGCTGGGCCGCCGACGTCAAAGCGGTGCTGAACGGCTCCCAGGGCAATACCGAGACGTTCAACTTCGGTGCCGCCGCGGAGGCCATTCGCGAGACCGACGACGATCGCCTGCGCTTCGGCGGCGTGATCGCGCGCGAGTCGAAGGACAAAGAGGACACGGTCAAGAACACCCGCGGCTGGGGCTACTACGACTACCACCTCGGCGCGCATTGGGATCTCGGCGCCTTCGTCACGCTCGAGTACGACCGCTTCAAGGACCTCGACCTCCGCACGGTCGTCGGCGCCGGTCCCGGCTATCGCTTCATCGACACCAAGACGATGCTGTTCAAGGTGCGCGCCGGCCTCGCCTACGTGAACGAGAACTTCAGCGAGCAGTCCGACAAGGACTACATCACCGCCGTCGCCGCCGACGAGTTCCGCTGGGAGATCTCGGAGAGCCAGTCCGTCTACCAGCTGCTCGAGGTCTACCCGAGCCTCTCCGACGGCTCCGACGTGCTGCTCCACGCCGAGGTCGGCTTCCGCCAATCACTGATGAAGGGCCTCTTCATCGAGCTCGCGTTGATCGACGACTACGACAACGTCCCCGCCGACGGCAGGAAGAAGAACGACTTCAAGTATCTCGTACAGCTGGGGTACCACCTCTAGGCGCGCGCGACGGTTACCTGGCGACCTGGGCGGTTCTGATCTTCGCGGGGCAACTGGTGCCCGGTTGGCCGGGGCAGGTGGTCACGGCCAGGCCGGCGTTGATCTCGCCGGGCTCGGCTTTCAGCTTCTCGAGCGCGGCGTCGGCCTTGGCGACCTTGTCGGCGCGGCCGCTGGCGCGGGCGAGCTCGCGGGCCTGGGCGGCGAGGGCGACGGCATCGGTGCGGGCGCCGCGCTCGGCATAGAGCTCGGCGAGGGTGATGCGGGCGGTGATGCAGGAGGGATCCTCGCGGACGACCCGCTCCAGCATCTTCTCGCCGCGCGGGGCGTCGCCGCCGAGCAGCGTCGGGAGACGCATCAACAACACGCCCTTGGACGAGAGCGCGTCCAGGTGATCGGGGTCGAGCTCGAGGGTGCGGTCGAGCTCCTTCATCAATTTCCGGAAGCCGAGCACCGAGGTGATCTTCTCGCCGTCGACGCGCAACATCTCGCCGAGATTGCAGAAGATCGCGAAGTGGGCGGCGGCGCTCTTGTCGTCGAGCGCGACGGCGCGCTCGGCGATCGCCTGACCGCGCTCGAAGTGCGCGACGCGCTGATCGCGCGTCGGCGCGACCTGGCCCTGCTCGCACTCCTGCATGGCCCGTTCGCTGAGACCGGCTGCCGTCTCCGCGCGGGCGTCCGTCGCGCCGGATGAGAAAACCAGGCCGAGGAGGAGACCGAGGAGGAGGGGGAAAGAGGAACGCGCCATGAACCCATTTGCGCCTATCAGTGCCGGCCCTATCCGACAAGCCGCGAAGGGCGTGTGGGGCCGCACGGCGTGTGGCGAAGACGGCAAGTGACGTGCTATCGGCCCAAACTGCGATGGGGTTCGCCGATCGTGTCGAGCACCTGCCGCATCTCGGTCTCGGCGTCTCCACCGAGTACGGTGCCGGTGACGCCCCGCGGGCGCTGGACGTGATGGCGCTCCGCGCCGCGCACCCGGAATACGCGAGCTTCCTCGAGATCGGCGTCGAGACCGCGAAGGGGCTCGATCGCCACGCCCGTGCATGGGTGGAGCGCGGCCTGCCGACGACCTACCACTACCTCGACGTCAATCTCGACGAGCCCGAGGACTTCGACGCGCCGTGGCTCGCCGAGGTGCGAGCGCTCGCAGCGGCCATCCGTCCGGCCTGGCTCTGCGGCGACGCCGGCATGTGGCACCTCGGGCGCCGCGAGCGCGGGCACATGCTGCTGCTGCCGCCGATCCTGACCCGCGACGCGGCCGATGCGATGGCCGAGGGCATCATCCGGCTCCGCGAGGCGACCGGCTTCGAGGTGCTGCCCGAGAATCCGCCGGGCCAGGTCTATCTCGGCGACCTGCACCTGCTCGACTTCTTCGCCCGCGTCGTCGACCGCGCCGACACCGGCATGCTGCTCGATGCCGCCCACCTCGCGATCTATCAGCGCCTCCGCGGTCACGCGCCGCTCGTGGGGCTCGACGGGTTTCCGCGTGATCGCATCGTGGAGATGCACGTCGCCGGCGGCACGGAGCGCCGGCACGACGGGTTCGCGTGGGTCGAGGACGATCACACGCCGGAGGTCCTGGCCGACACCTGGATGATCGTCGAGTCGGTCGTGCCGACCGCGCGCGCGCTCCGGGCCGTCGTGTTCGAGTGCGAGCGCAATCCGATGGCGGAGTGTCTCGCCGGTTTCGGGCGCTTGCGGACGCTGTTGGCACGCGGGCCCTGGGGCGACGGCGTGTGAGCCACCTCGAGCTTCGGCGCGTGATGATCCGGGTACTGCACGATCCGACGTTTGCGGCGACGCTGGCGACCGACCCCGACCGCGCGCTCGCCGGCGTCGAGGTCACGCCGATCGAGCGTCGGTGGCTGACGGACGTGACGCCCGCGGCGTGGCGGACGGATCGGGACCGGCCCGCCCGCGTGCTCGCCGCGCTCGCCGAGGAGTTCCCGTTGACGTCGCGCCTCGCCCCCGCCCGTGCCTCCGGGTTCTTCGCCGCCCCCGAGTTCCACGAGGCCGTCCAGCGTCGCGGCTCCCTGGCGCTCGCGTTCGGCGCCTACCTCGGCCGCTCGGACGACCCGCGAGTACGCGCCCTCGCGGCGCTCGAGTCCGCCATCGCCGCGATTCGACGCGCGCGGCCGGTGGCAGCGCCGACGGAAGCCCTTGGCCTCGGGCTTTCGCCGGGCGCGATCGTCGTGTCGGTCCCCGCGGGAACCCTGGCGCTGACTGCGGCGCTCCGCGCCGGCGATCCGGGGGGCGGGCTCGGCCCCGGAGAGGAGACCGTCCTGGCGTTCGCGTCCACCCCCGGCGGGGAAGTGACGCTCGAGCCCCTCGAGCCCGAGTTGCGGGCGTTGCTCGATCTGGCGGCCGCCGGGTGCACCCGTGACATGCTCCTGGCGGCGGCGCGCCGGCACGGTGCCGAGGCCGGGGAGGACCGGGAGATTCTCGACCGCTTGCTCTCCGATGGTTTGCTAGTTGGCGCCGACGTTTCGGCTGTGTAGAAACGACGGATGCGAAAAGCCCTGGTCGGATTGTCGTTCGTGGTGATGGGTACGGTGGCGGCAGCGACGGCGGCGCACGCCGACGAGGCCGGGCTCGGCAGCTGCAGCGGCGGGACCGCCGAGCGGCTGACCTTCATCGAGGACCGGCTCGAAGAGCGGAAACCCTACGCCAAATACCATTGGATGGGCTGGACCGGCTTCTACGGGATCGGAATGGTGTACCAGAGCGCCCAAGCCGCGGGCGAAAGGGACAACAGCAAGCAGGCCGATCTCGTCGTCAGCGCGGCCAAGGCGTCGATCGGTGTCACGCGTCTCTTGATCTGGCCGCCGAAGGCCAAGGAAGGCGCGGCGGCGATGCGCGTGGTCGCGCCGAGCGATGAGTCGGCGTGTCGCGAGCGGTTGCGCATCGGCGAGGAGCTGCTCCGGAAGAATGCCCGCGAGAGCCAGGGGCGCTGGGACTGGAAGCGCCACGCCTTCAACGTCGGGCTCAACGTCGCGGGTGGCCTGATCGTCTCCGAAGGGTGGGACGATCCGCTGCGCGCCTGGCGCGCGGCCGGCATCGGCACCGCGGTCGGCGAGGTCTTCATCTTCTCGCATCCCTGGAAGGCCGACGACGACCTCGTCGAGTACGAGCAGAAGTTCGGGAGCACCGATCCCGCCCCGAAGAAGGTGAGTTTCGACCTCGCGCCGAACCTCGGCGGCCTCGCGTTCTCGATGCGGTTCTAAGACCGGTCGACGCCGAAGCGCTCGCGGACGAAGCGTTCGAGGCTCGCGACGTCGAGACCGACGGCGCGGTACGCGACGTAACCGTCGGGGCGGACGAGGAAGAGCGCTTGCGGGACGCGGCGGGAGAGGCCGTAGGCCTCGAACACCTGCGGCGACTCGGCCTGCAGGAAGCGCGCGTCGCGGCCGATCAATGAGCGCGCGATCAGGTGCGTCTCGAGGTCGAGGCCCAGCGCTGCCGGCAGGGCGGCCAGCTCGGCAGCGAGCCGCCCGATCTCATCGCCGTCGAGCGGTCGGCGCGACAGCGCGAGGAGGGGGAAGCGATAGCCTTGGAGCAGGTCGAAGGCCATCCGCTCGGCGGTGATGCGCGCGTCGGGAGCGCGGCGGCCGGCGCTGATGCCGTGGCGCCACGCGCGCGGGGTCGTCGCCGGCGAGGCGTCGTGCACGAACGCGCTCGCGTGGTAGCGGACGCCGAGCTGCGAGAGGAAGTGGAACGCGCGCGCGCGGGCCGGTGCGATCCCGGCGATCGTCGGCGCCACGAACGGCAGCACGAAGTTCCGCAGCCGTGTCACCCAGGCCTCCTGCGAGCTCATGGCCGCGAACAGCCGGTCGGTGCGTTGCAGGATCTTCTGGCCGATCGGCCAGCGCTCGGAATGATAGGTGTCGAGGAGGGCCTCCGGGGCCTGTCCTCGCACGAGGAGCGCGAGCTTCCACGCCAGGTTCGCGGCGTCCTGCAGGCCCGTGTTCATGCCTTGGCCGCCGGCCGGGCTGTGGATGTGGGCGGCGTCGCCGGCGACGAACACCCGGCCCTTGCCGTAGCGGTCGACCCCGCGATGGTGCAGGCGGTAGCGCGTCACCCACCGAGGATCGTGCAGCGTGACCGGTATCTTCGCGACCGCAGCGAACGCCGTCGCGACCTCGTCGAGCGTCGCGGGGGCCGAGCCGGCCACGTCGCCTCCGTTGGACGGGGCGCCTTCCTCGTAGGGCCGGATCGCGATGATCCGACCGATCTCGCGGCCCCGCAGCGGCAGGAAGACGGCGAGATTGCGGTCGCCGACGAAGATCTTCAGATGGTCGTGGTCGAGCCCCCAGTCGACGCGACAATCGGCGAGGAGAAACCCCTGCGGGTAGGGCGCGCCGTCGAAGCGGAGGCCGAGGCACTTCCGGACGACGCTGTGGGCGCCGTCGGCGCCAACGACGTAGCGCGCCTCGAGGTCGAGGCGCGTGCCGTCGACGCGGGTGGCGCGCACCGACACGCCGCCCGCGGTCTCGCGGACGTCGATCACCTCGACCTCGGCCTCGACGGTGACGCCTTGGCGTTCGAGGTCGGCCGCGAGGATCGCCTCGATCTCCCACTGCGGGACCATGAGCAAAAAGGGGTACGGCGTGTCGGCGCGGCCGATGTCCGCGACGTCGATCTCCGCGACCTGCCGACCCTCGACCCAGATCTGCGCCCCGGTCGCGATGAGCCCGCGCTCCATGAAGGCGTCGCCGAGGCCGATCGCCCGCAACAGCTCGAGGGAGCGGGCGTGGACCGCGAACGCACGCGACTCGTGCGCCCGATGCGCGCTCTTGTCGAAGATCCGGACCGCGACCCCGGCACGGCGCAGCAGCGTCGCCGCCATCAAGCCCGTCGGTCCCGCGCCGACGACGACGACGTCCGGGTCGGCCTGCACTGCGGTCCTCAGCTGCCGGCGAGCGCGAGGACGCGTCGCGCCGCAGCCGTCGGAGAGGTCTCGCCCGCCATCACGGCCGCTTCGGCCGTGCCGATCGCTGCACGCACGTCGGCGCGGCCGAGGAAACGCGCCTTGATGCCCTCCTCGACCACGTTCCAGAACCAGAGCCGTTGCTGCTCGCGCCGCTTGGCGGCGAGCTCGCCCGTCGCCTCGAGCTTGGCGCGGTGGTCCTGGATGATGCCCCAGATCGTGTCCATGCCGCGCATCTCGAGCGCGCTCAGCGTGACGACCGGCGGGTCCCAGGTCGGGCTCGTGTGCCGGAAGAGCCGCAACGCGGCGATGTATTGCGACGCCGCCTGCTGGGCCGACGCCACGTTCGTGCCGTCGGCCTTGTTGATCGCGAGCGCGTCGGCGATCTCGAGGATGCCTTTCTTGATGCCCTGCAGCTCGTCGCCCGCGCCCGCCAGCATCAGCACCAGGAAGAAGTCGACCATCGCGTTCACCGCGATCTCGCTCTGTCCGACGCCGACGGTCTCGACGATCACCACGTCGTAGCCGGCCGCTTCGGCCACCAGCATCGCCTCGCGCGTACGGCGCGCCACCCCGCCGAGCGAGCCGCCCGACGGGCTCGGGCGAATGAACGCCTGCGGCGCCGCCGAGAGCTGGGCCATGCGGGTCTTGTCGCCGAGGATGCTGCCGCCGGTGCGAGAGCTCGACGGGTCGACCGCCAGCACCGCCACCCGCTTGCCCTGGCCGATGAGGTACAGGCCGAAGGCTTCGATGAACGTGCTCTTGCCGACCCCCGGTACGCCGGTGATGCCGACGCGGACCGCGGCGCCGGTGTGGGGCAGTAGCCGCTCGAGCAGATGTTGTGCGGCTTCCTGGTGATCGAGATGACTGCTCTCGACGAGGGTGATCGCCTTGGCGAGGAGCCGGCGATCTCCAGCGAGCACGCCGGTCGCCAGCGTCTCGACGTCCGTCATCGCGTTGCGTTCGCCACGGCGGACGCGGCGCTCGACTGGAGGCAGTGGATCCGGATGCCGGGCACCTCGGTACCGGTACAGGTCCGATAGCGCTCCGCGAGCGCGGCTTGCAGCTCTCCGTCGGGGTCGCTCAGCCAGGCGCGCCCGACCATGAAGATGGCCCGCGGACGGTCGGCGAAGGGAAACTGCTCGACCAGGGTCGGGATCTGCTCCGGCGTCACCGCGCCCTTCGTGCCAGGGTAGAGGCGAAAACGGCGATTCGGCCAGTGGAAGCGGGCCAGCACCTCCATCTCTCCCGAGGTGACCAGGATCTCCTCGTCGGCGGGGACGTTGGCTTCCAGCCACCGTGTAGCGCCGCGGATGTCCTCCCGGCCGTGCGTCGTGTCGCTGAGGTGCAGCACGGTCGCATAGAGCATCACCAGCATGAGCACGACGGTGGAGACGCCACGCGCGCTGCGCAAGCGATCGGGCGCCATGCCGATCGCGGTGACGATCAGCACCGGCGCGATCGCGGCGGCGAAGTAACGCGGATGCAAGCCGGCGTTGGCCGCCAGCCGGTAGGCGAAGGGCGCCAGCAAGGCGACGAGGAAGCTGGTGACGATCACCACCCGGCCGGTGGCCCCGAGCGTCCGGACCCCGGCGAGCGTCAGGACGACGAAGGCGGGAAGAGCGGCGAGCGCGAGCGGCAGGTTGGGGAGGATCGCGCGCGACCCGAGCGCGTGCAGCTGCTCGGACGTCGGGACGAGCGTGTAGCCGGTCAGCATCGACCAGACGACGCCCGGCAGCGCGGTCACGCCGAAGACGTATTGCCCTCCGAAGATGCCCGTTGCGGTCGCGACGGCCTGCAGCACGAGGCCGCCGCAGAGCGCACCCGCGACGATCCCCGCCGGCAACCAACTCCGGAGCGGCTGGGGGCGGAGAATCAGGAGGGCCAATCCCTCACCGGCCAGGAAGAAGATGCCGTAGTAGTGGGTCGCGACGACCGCGAACGCGAAGAGGACCCAGAGCACGCCGAGGCGCGACGACCGCCCCTGCACGAACCGTACGAGGAGCAGGAGGTCGACGGCCGCGAACGCCGCGAGCAGCGCGTAGGGCCGGGCGTCCTGACCATGCTGGACGAGAAAGGGTGACAGCGCCGCCACCCACGCCGCCGTGCGCGCCGGAGCGTTGCCGGCCAACGCGCGCGTCGTCGCCGCGAGGAGGGGAATGCATGCGACCGACGCCAGCAGGCCCGGGATGCGCATCGCCCAGGGCGAGAATCCCGCGACGTCGGTCCACGCCTTGGTGATGGCGTAGTAGATCGGCGCCTGGTTGTCGCGCATCGCCGCGCCGATGAAATCCTGCCAGGGGACGATGAGTTGGTGAAACGTGTAGGTCTCGTCGAACCAGAGGGGCGCCGTGCCGAGGTTCACGAAGCGCAACGCCGTCCCGACGACGATGGCGGCGATCACCCAGGGGTCGAAACGTTGGTGGCCCACGCGCAGGCACACCATATGCGAGGATCGCCCTGGTCGCTACGCTCAGAAGCAGTCTGCTCAATCACACGGCACGACGCTGCTGCCGCCGACATCAGCACGCCCGTCCCCGGTCGTGGCCGCTCGGCTTTCCCGGTGGCATGGGGGTTGCTCCCTCGGAAGAGGAGGCGCCTCCATCCATGGACCAGCCCCGGCTCGCACGACTCTCGGGACTCGATCAATCGTTTCTCCACTTCGAGACACCGAACGCGTACATGCACGTCGCCCTGACGGCGATCTTCGATTCGGGATCGCTCAGCGTCGAGGACGGCGGCATCGATTTCGCCAGCATTCGAAGCCACATCGCCTCGCGCCTGCATCTGATCCCCCGCTATCGGCAGCGGCTGCATTTCACGCCGATCCTGGGCGCGCCGCTCTGGGTCGACGACGGCGAGTTCGATCTCGAGTACCACGTGCGCCACAGTCACCTGCCGACGCCCGGCACGGAGGCGCAGCTGAAGACGCTGGTGGCGCGGCTGCTCGAACGGCCGCTCGACCGCCGCCGTCCGCTCTGGGAGGCGACGTTCATCGAAGGATTGGCCGAGGGGCGCTTCGCGATGGTCATCAAGATCCACCATTGCCTGGTGGACGGCATCGCCGGCATGGACATCCTGGCGGCGCTGCTCGATCCGGCCCCCGTCAGCCGCATCGAAGAGCCCCGGCCGTGGACGCCCGTGCCCCCGCCGAGCGCGATCGAGCTGGTCGCGGAGGAGATCCGCCGGCGCGGGTCCGCCTCGCTCGGGTTGGTGCAACGGCTGCCGAGCGTCGTCGGCGACGGTGGCCTCGCGCTCGGGTCGCGGGTCGGGAGCCTGCTCGGGTTGTTGCGGACGGGGCTCAACCGGGTCACCACGAGCCCGATCAACCGCGAGATCGGTCCGCATCGACGGGTCGAGTGGGTGAGCTTCGACCTCGCCGAGGTGAAGGAGATCCGGCGCCGGCTCGGGGGCACGCTGAACGACCTCGCGCTCGGCATCGTGAGCGGCGGCCTCCGCCGCATGCATCGGCGCATGCGGGCCGACCTCGCCGGCGACTTCCGGGTCCTGATGCCGGTCAGCACGCGCGCGAGCTCCGAGCGCGGCGAGACCGGAAATCGCGTCTCGGCGTGGATCGCCAGCCTCCCGCTGGACGAAGGCGACGTGCTCGCCCGGCATCGCCGCATCTGCGCGACGACCGCCGGCCTGCGCAGCAATCAGGAAGAGCAGCGCACGTCGCTGTTGGTCGAGACCGCCGAGTGGACGCCGCCGATCGCGATCGCGATGTCGGTGCGGCTGATCCGTCAGGTCCGGCTCTTCAACCTGATCGTCACGAACGTTCCGGGTCCGGCGTTTCCGCTGTATCTGCTCGACGCGCCGATGGTGGCCGGCCATCCCCACGTGCCGCTCTTCGACAACCAAGGGCTCGGCATCGCGCTCTTGAGCTACGATGGCCGCCTCTCGCTCGGGCTCGTCGCCGATTGGGACGTCGTGCCCGACCTCGCGCGGGTCGCCGATGCGATGGAGGCGTCGTTTCAGGAGCTGCGCGCCGCGGCCGGCGTCGCCGCGCCACCCACGGCCTCGAGCATCGGCGCCGAGTCGCCAGGCGTCCCCGGCATTCGCCGCGTCGTTGCATCGTGAGCGATGTGGCGCGACGGCGCGAGCAACCGACAGGTCCGCAAGCTGGGTGATCGACCGCTCCTGAGCACCGCGTTGCGCGTGGCGCGCGATGCCCAAGCCCTTCGCAGGGGATTCCGAGCATTCCTTACGCGCCACTCCCGAGAATTCGGGGCGAGCTGACCGACGAGGTGACGGAGGTGCGCGGGAACCGCGTCCGCTGCTCGACGGGACGTGGCGTGCGACGGTCAGGTGAGCACATTGCTTGATGAGGAGCGAGCGCGCGCGCCGGCGAGTGTGGGCTCAAGGACCTGGGTATCAGATTGAGTGACGGGTTCTTGTGCCCGAGATACTCGCCGCGCGTGAAGGCAGCCAGGTGTTGCGTTGGGCAAGCTGCCCGAGGAGCTGCAGACCGAAACGGTGCGTAAAGCTCGGCGGGTGGTCGTTGCCCGAGCGCCTCGTACGGCGCCGCGAGCGTTCGCCGAGCTCGCAGCCTGCGAGGTAACGTTGGCGTTTTGGGGCCACGCTTGATAATAGATCGCCTAATCAAGTATACGCATCACATGCCTGGAAAGGGACGGCAGCCCGGCTTGAGCCTCGCGGCGCGCCCGCGGTGGGGTGGACGGCGAGTGGGTGCAGGACGGAAGCGGGATCCTGGGAAACCGCCGGTGCTCCGGCATGGCTCGCGGGAGCGGTTTTCGCGGCCCGTACCCGCCCATGTGACGCTGCGGCTTCGCGCGGGGCTGGTGTCGCTACGAACGGTCCGGCTCGTCCGTGAGATCGAACGCACCTTTTCGCGCGGATGCGAGCGCTCGGAGTTCCGCCTCGTGCACTATTCGCTCCAGGGAAACCATGCGCATCTCATCGTCGAGGCCCGTGACCGCGAGGCGCTCGGCCGGGGCATGAAAGCGATCGGGGCGCGCTTGGCGCGGGCGGTGAATCGGGTGATGGCGCGCTCGGGGCCGGTGCTCGCCGACCGCTATCACCTCCGGCTCCTCCCGACGCCGACGGAAGTGCGCAACGCGCTTCGCTACGTTCTTCTGAACGCGCGCCGCCACACTGCGAAGGCGAAGGCCACGCTCGGCAGAGCCGTGCGTCTCGATCCCGCCTCCTCGGCTCGATGGTTCGACGGCTGGAAGCGGGTAAAGCTCGGTACCGGGCGCGACGAAACCACGGCGCCCCCCGACCAGCACCGGCCAGTCGCGCGCGGCAGGACGTGGCTCCTCACCGTCGGTTGGCGCCGCCACGGCCTGCTCGATCCCGCGGAGGTGCCGGGCTGAAATGCCGACCTTGACGGTCCCGGTGAGCACGGTCCGAAGACGGGGGGATTTGCCACTATTGCGGCAGCGTACTCGAGCCGCGGGCGAGATGTCGGCTCGGAGCCGGGAGTCGTAGCGCGTCGACCATTCGGACGAGTCGAGCCACGCCACAGGGCGGATACGGTCCGGCGGAGCTCGTTAGTGGAAGCGGCGGACGCTTCCCGCGACATGCCCGACGCCCTCTATATGACGCGCGAAGCGTCGTCGCGCCCGCGTAGCGCGCCGACAACGACCCTAACCGGAGACGCTAACCTTTCACGCAGACGACCTGCCGCAGCGTGTGCACCACGTCGACGAGATCGCGCTGCGCCGCCATCACGGCGACGATGTCCTTGTAGGCGGAGGGGCTCTCGTCGATTACGTGCGGGTCCTTCCGGCACTCGACGCCCGCGGTCGCCGCGACGTGATCCGCGAGCGTGATGCGCCGCTTCGCTTCGCCGCGCGACATGCGCCGCCCCGCCCCGTGCGAGCACGACTGAAAGCTCTCGCGGTTGCCCTTGCCGCGGACGATGAAGCTCTGGGCCCCCATCGAGCCCGGAATGATGCCGAGCTCGTCCTGCCGCGCGCTCACCGCGCCCTTGCGGGTCACCCAGACGTCGGCGCCGAAGTGGTGCTCGCGCGCGACGTAGTTGTGATGACAATTGACCGCCGCGGCTCCGAGCCGGAACGGCGGCAGGTGGTCGCGCAGCACGTCGAGCACGCGCGTCATCATGAGCGCGCGGTTGGTGCGCGCGAAGTCCTGCGCGAAGCCGACCGCGTGGACGTAGTCGTCGAAGTGGTCCGAGCCTTCTTTCAGGTACGCCAGGTTCGCGTCCGGCAGCTTCACGCCGAGTCGCCGCATCTCCTGCTTGGCTTTGTCGATGAAGTACGTGCCGACGCGATTGCCGAGCCCGCGCGAGCCCGAGTGCAGCATCACCCAGACCATGCCCTCGCCGTCGAGGCAGATCTCGATGAAGTGGTTGCCGGTGCCGAGCGTGCCGAGCTGCTCGACGGTGAGTCCGCGATCGAGCTTGGAGTGCTTGGTGACGATCGCGTCCCAGCCGCGCTTCATGCGCGTCCACTCCGAGGCGACGGACGCCGGGACGCCGTGGCGGCCCCACTCCTTCCACGAGCCGCGCTCGCCAGGCCCGCCGACCGGGACGGCGCGCTCGATCGCGTCGCGGAGCGCGGCGAGCGAATCGGGCAGGTGCTCGGCGCGGAGCGTCGTCCGCTGGGCGACCATGCCGCACCCGAGGTCGACGCCGACGGCCGCCGGAATGATCGCGCCGACCGTCGGGACGACCGAGCCGATCGTCGCCCCCATGCCCCAATGGCAGTCCGGCATGACGGCGACGTGCGAGTGGATGAACGGCAGGCTCGCGACGTTCAGGAGCTGGTGCCGAGCCTGCTCTTCGAGCTCGACGCCTTCGATCCAGGCTTTGACGGGCGCGCGGCCCGGCTCGGCGATGACGACGTGTGATTTGCTCATGGTGAGGTGATCGGCCGCTCGGGCCAGCCCCTTTGAATAGGGACGCGCGGCGTGCTTGTCAGCAGGCTCGTTGCTCTACCTCGCGGAGGCGGCGCTCGAGGAAGCGGCGTTCGCCCTCGTTTCCAGCGAGCGCGAGCGCGCGGCGATAGCTCTCGGCGGCATCGTCGAGTCGACCGGCGCGGCGGCAAAGGTCGGCGCGGGCAGCGGCGAGCAGGTGGTAGTCGTCGAGCTCGCCCCGTGCCTCGAGCTCGTCGAGCAGGCCGAGCCCGCGCTCGGCCCCTTCGGCCATGGCGACCGCGATTGCGCGGTTCAGCTCGATCACCGGCGACGGCGTCACGCGCGCGAGCAACCCGTAGAGCGTGGCGATCTCGCGCCAGGCCGTGTCCTCGGGCCGGGCGGCGCGCGCGTGCACGGCGGCGATCGCGGCTTGCAGCGCGTAGGCGCCGAGCGCGCCGCCGCGCACGATCTCGTCGAGGAGCGCCGCGCCTTCGTCGATCTTCTTCCGATCCCAGCGGGCCCGATCCTGCTCTTCGAGGGGGACGATCTCGCCATCGGCGTCGAGGCGGGCCCGCCGCCGGGCGTCCGTGAGCAGGAGCAAGGCGAGCAGCCCACGGGTCTCGGGCGCATCGGGGAACAACCGCACCAGGAGGCGTCCGAGTCGGATCGCCTCGGCGCAGAGGTCGGCGCGAATCGGGGTGTCGCCCTGGGTCGCGGCATGGCCTTCGGTGAAGATCAGGTAGACGACGGCCAGGACGGCATCGAGTCGCTCGGGCAGGTCGTGGCTCTCGGGGATGCGGTAGGGGATGGCGGCGTCGCGGATCTTCTTCTTGGCACGCACGAGCCGCTGCGCGAGCGTCGCGACCGGCACGAGAAAGGCGCGGGCGATCTCTTCGGTCGTGAGACCGCCGAGCGTCCGGAGTGCCAGCGCCACCTGCGCGTCGATCGCGAGCGCCGGATGGCAGCACGTGAAGAGCAGACGTAGGAGGTCGTCGGGGATCGGGCGATCGTCGGCGTCCGGTCCGTGCGTCGCGCGCTCGATCTCGGCGATCTCGGCGAGCTTCCCAAGCTTCTCGGTGTAGAGGCTGCCGCGACGCAGGCGATCGATCGCCTTGTGCTTCGCGGTCTGGACGAGCCACGCGACTGGCTGCTCGGGCGCGCCCTCGCGCGGCCACTGGTCGATCGCGGCCGCGAACGCCTCGTGCAGCGACTCCTCGGCGAGGTCGAAGTCGCCGAGGCGGCGGATGAGCGTCGCCAGGATCGCGCCCGACTGGTCGCGATAGAGCGCGGCGATGTGTTCCGGGGTCATGGCGTGAGCGGTGTCGATTTGCGACGGTACCGGCCGACTATAGGACGAGCCCATCAGCGAAAGGAGCCCAGGATGGCGTTTTTGTTACTGATCACCGAACGGCCCGGCGACCGCGATCTGCCGTCGAACGTCGGACGAGACCGATACGACCGCATGATGCGGTTCACGGCGGCGCTGCAGAAGCGGGGCGTGCTCCGCGCCAGCGAATCGCTCCGCCTCCCCGACGACGACGGCGCCCGCGTCGAGATCCGCGGCGGCAAGCGCATGGTGGTGGACGGGCCGTTCGCGGAAGCCAAGGAGATCGTGGGCGGCTTCTTCCTCCTCGACTGCGACTCGAAAGCGGACGCCCTGGCGATCGCGTCGGAGTGTCCGGCCGCCGAGTGGGCGACCGTCGAGGTGCGAAAGATCGGTCCGTGCTTCAATTAAACGTCTTGCTCAGTGCGCTGCACCGGGGTCGCGGTCGTTGGGGTGGGGCGACGGGGGCGCCGGCTCAGCAGAGCCTGGGCCACGCACCGCTCAAGGGCACCATGCGCAGGGCCGC
>CAZWAX010000044.1:0-4771 GCA_964631985.1 uncultured Polyangiaceae bacterium
GCGAGCTGATGCTGGCCGTCGACGTCCGTCGGACGGAGGCGCGCGGCGGCCGCGAGGTGCGCGATGGCCTCGGCCCACTCGCCGCGTGCCGCGAGCTGGGCTCCGAGACCGCGCGCCGCGTCCGCACGGGCGGGGGCGAGCTGGAGCGCGGCGCGGTAATGCGCGATGGCCTCGTCGTTTCGTCCGAGGCGCGTCAGCACGGTTGCGTAGTTCGCGTGGGCGTCCACGTAGTCGGGATCGATCGCCAGGGCAGTTTCGTAGTGTCGGACGGCCTCGTCGAGCGCGTTCTGGAGCACGAGCACGTTGGCGAGGTTGTTCGCGGCGTCGGCGAAGCGCGGATCGAGGCGGACGGCCGTCCGATAGTGCTCGGCGGCGGCGTCGAGATCGCCCGCGGCCGCGAGGGCGTTGGCGAGGTTGCTGTGCGCCCGCGGCGACTCGGGTGCGAGCGCGAGCGCCCGGTCCAGATGCTCGCGGGCTTCGGCGCTCCGTCCGAGCGTGGCCAGCACGATGCCGAGGTTGCCGTGGACGTCGGCGTCGTCGGGCTCGAGCCGGAGCGCCGCTTCGAGCGCGCCGAGGGCCTCGGGTCCGCGTCCGTGCTGCTGCAGCCAGAGGCCGAGGTTGATGTGGGCCATCGAGCTCGCCGAGTCCTTGGCGATCACGTCGCGCCAGAGCGTTTCCTGGTCGGTGAAGATCCGCGCGTGCCGCCACGTGAGCATCGCGAGCACCGCCAGGAGGGGCACGGCAAGCACCGGCAGCGCGATCCCGCGGCGCGCGGCGGCCGTCGCGAGCACGGCCACGGCGGGAACGAGCAGGAAGAGGCTCGCGAGGTATTGATAGTGGTCGGCGACGAAGGTGTAGCGCATCGGGTAGACGTCGATGAAGCCGAGGGCCGGCGCGAGCGTCACCGCGAAGCCGACCACCGCCACGACCGGCCACCTTCCGAGCCGATCGCGGACGAGCCACGCGGCGATGACGACGCCGATCGCCGCGACCGGGAAAAGCCATTGTCCGAGGCTCGCCGTGTCGATGGTCCAGCGCGGATAGACGAACGACAACGGATGCGGCCACGCGAGCGTCGTCGCGTAGAACCAGAGGGCGCGGCCGGCGATCAGCACGCGCTCGAGGAGCGAGAGATCCCAATGGACGCCGCGCGCCCCGACGTGGGTGCGCTCCATCCAGATCGTGACGAGCGCGAGCCCGAGCCCGAGGACGAAGAGCGGCACGGTGGCGCGGATTTCCCGCGCGCTCGGACGGTCGCGTTTCCACCACAGGAGGAGCAGCAGGATCACCGGCAGCGAGCAGGTCACGGTCTTCGCGAGCAGCGCGGCGGCGAAGCACGCCAGGGCGATCAGCCCGGACGTCCGCCTCGCTTCGGTCGTGCGCGACACGTCCGCCCAGCCGATCGCCGCGAGGAGCGCCGCCAGATAGCCGGCGCCCGAAAGGAGATTCTTTCGCTCGGTGATCCACGCGACGGACTCGACGTGCACCGGATGGACCGCGAACACGGCGGCCGCGAGCCAGGCCCCGGGGATGGCGAGGGCCAGGAGCACGCGCCAGACGAGGAGCGCGTTCAGCGCGTGCAGGAGGACATTGGTGACGTGATAGCCCGTCGGCGCGTCGCCGAAGAGCTGGTGCTCGATCCAGAGGCTCGTGAAGGTGAGGGGATAGTACTGGGGTACCGACCCCGGCTCGACCCAGATGCGCGCGAGCCCACCCAGGCTGTCGAGGGTCGGGTTGGCGGTGACGTAGTCGTCGTCGTCCCAGATGAACCCGGCCCGGAAGGCCGGACCGTAGGCGACGACGGTCAGGACCACCAGCGCGAGCGCGGCCCACGTTGGGGTCCGCGCCGGAGCCGGAGCGGCGGGCGGGATCGGAGCCGGGGCGGGCGGCATGACGAACGAGCGCCGGCGGTGGCGCGGGCTGGCTCTTAGCTCGCTCCTACGCGGGTGTGCAACGCAAGGTCGGCGACTCGAGGACTCTGAGGTCGGAAATTGGGGCAGGCACTCGTCGATCGGCTGGCTATAGTGTCGGCCGTCGTGGCCGTCATCGCTCGTTCGCGCCTGCCGCCTCGGCTTCCTGCCGTTCCTGACGGCGTGGTCGTTCTGGGGACGCGGCATCGCGGCCTGGCGAAGGAGCTCGGGCATCGGCCCCGCGGCGTGGCGCGCGCAGCTCGCGAGCGTCGGTATCGTGCTCGTCCTCGGCATCCCGGCGGCCGCGCAGTGGGGCGTGACCGGGTTCGTCGAACGCGCGGTCGCGGACGTGCTGCGGGGCGACGATTCCAGCTTGTCCCGCCTCGGACGACTGCGGCCCGTTGCGAGCATCGTCGACGGCGGCCCGTTCTTCGTCGCCTACAACGATCCGGGGAACGCGGCTCTGCGCCCGCGTATCGAGATGGCCTACGACGCGCTCACCGGCGAGAACCTCGAGCGCACCCTGGCGATCTACGGCGACTGAGGAAGCGCGGTGCCGTCCCCCTCGCCGCACGAGCGTCGCGGTACGCAGAGGTCGGGCATGCACTGAGCGGCGTTCGAGCGCAACATCAGGCGTTGATCGCATCCAAATGAGGGTCTAAGACTGGCCCCATGGACGACAGCTCGATCGAGCCGATCACGGTTTTCAAGACCCGGAGCGCTCAGCTGGTTCGGCGAGCCCGTCAGGAACGCAAGCCGATTCTCATTACGCAGAACGGTAAGGCGACGGCCGTCTTACAGGACATCGACAGCTTCCGGGAGCAACGCCAGGCGCTCTTGCTGCTGCGGTTCATGGTGCAGGGCGATCAGGAGCTGAAGAGGGGGAAGGGCGTTTCGGCGGCGCGTGCGACGGCTCGCTTGCGTCGCAGGCTCGCCGAGTTGGCGCGTGACTGAGTCGCAGCGGGTCGAGTGGTCACCGGTCGCGGTCGCGGATCTCGAAGACATTCTCGAATTCATTGCCCGACGCGAGAGTCCGGAGAGAGCCACGCATCTCTATGAGGGGATCGCTCGTCGGATCGCGTCTCTTGGGACGCATCCCCTGCGTGGCCGCGTCGTGCCCGAGCTGAAGCGCATCGGGGTCACGGCGTATCGGGAGCTGGTCGTCGCTCCGTACCGCATCTTCTTCAGGGTCGATGGTCCGGTGGACGGAATCGTCGGCGTTCTCGATGGTTGGAGGGACGTCGCCGAGGTGCTCGCGATGCGGGGATGGAAGGGGTGATCGGCGTGACGGTCGGTCGGTGGCTGCGCCGATCGCCCGATTTGGACCCCCGACCTCAGCGGCGGCGGTCGCGCCAGTACGCGATCACATCGCCGAAATCCGGCGGCACGCGGCGCGGTGTCCAGGCGAGCGCCGTGCGGATCGCGCCGACGTCGGCGATTGCGTTTCGCATCTCGCCCGGCTGGGCCGGCAGGTGCTCCGGTCGCGTTCCCGGCGCGAGCGCGGCGATCAGTGAGGCGGCGACCTCGTTCACCGAGGTCGCGTGCCCGGTGCCGACGTTGAAGACCCGGCCCGCGACGGCGGCGGTCGGCGCGTCGAGCACGGCGAGGTTCGCGGCGACGACGTCGTCGACGTGGATGTAGTCGCGTGCCTGTTCGCCGTCGCCGAAGATCTGCGGCGGGGCGCCGGCCAGCAGGCGTTCGATGAAGATCGTGACGACGCCCACGTACGGCGTCGGCGTCTGGTTCGGCCCGTAGGTGTTGAAGTAGCGCAGCACCGTGGCCGCGATCCCCGCCTGCGCGGCGATCAGCAGCCAGTAGCGCTCGGCCGCGAGCTTCGCCACGCCATAGGGGGAGATCGGAATGGTCGGGGCCTCCTCGGTGAGCGGCTCGGGCCGTGGCGAGTCGGCGTACACCGCCATCGAGGAGGCGAGCACCGCGCGCGCGATGCCGCGCGCGGCCATCGCGCGCAGCAGGGTGAGGGTCCCCATCAGGTTCACCTCGGCGTCGCGCGCGAAGTGCTCGACGCTCGCCCGGATCGAGACCACGGCCGCCTCGTGGAGTACGGCATCGACGCCGTCGAGCGCATCGTCGACGGTGCGGGCGTCGCGGACGTCGCCCGCGACCAAGCGCGCGGCGGCGGGCACGTTTTCCCGACGGCCCATCGACAGGTCGTCGAGCACGGTCACGGCGAGGCCGCGCCCGAGGAGCGCGCGCGTCAGGTGGTGGCCGATGAAGCCGGCGCCGCCCGTCACGAGGACGCGCGTCAGCGGCACTCGATCACGCCGTCCGCCGTCACGATCGCGCGGCGGATATCCGACGTGGCGGTGACGGTAACGCCCGGAAACACCAGCGTGTCGCGGATCTCGATCGGATGAGCGACTGTCGCGCCGTCGAGGATCACGCTGTGCTCGACCCGGCAGCCGGGCGCGAGGCGCACGTCCGTCCCGATCAGGCTCTGCTCGCCCAACAGCTTCAAATTGATGTCGAGCAGGTCCGCCGGGTAGCTGAGATTCAGGTCGTCCCGGACGACGTGCGCGGCGCGTACGCGATGGCCGTCGTCGACGAAGATCTGGATCGCGTCCGTGAGCTCGTACTCGTCGCGCATCGCCGTCCGCGGCGTCCGCCGCGCGGCGTCGAAGAACACCGGGTCGAAGAGATAGACGCCGCACCCTTTGAGCATGCTCGCCGGATGTTGGGGTTTCTCGATGACGCGCTTGACGAAGCCGTGCTCGTCCTCGCGCACGACGAAGTTGCGGCGTACGGCTTCGATCGACGGCTCGTCCTTGACCGCGAGGACCCCGCGCACGTCGTCCGGGCCCAGCATCGCGACCATGCGCTCGAGGTCGTCGTGCACGAAGAAG
>CAZWAX010000044.1:4871-20836 GCA_964631985.1 uncultured Polyangiaceae bacterium
GTCGTCCGGGCCCAGCATCGCGACCATGCGCTCGAGGTCGTCGTGCACGAAGAAGATGTCGCCGAGGAAGAGCATGAACGGCCGGTCGACGAGCGGCTCGAGCTTGCACACGGCGTGCGCGAGACCGAGCGTCTTCCCCTGGTCGACATACTCGATGCTCACGCCGAGCTGCCGGCCGTCGCCGAGGGTGCGGACGATCTCGAACCCGAGATGCCCGATCACGATGATCACGCGGCGCACCCCGAGATCCCGCAGGCATTCGATCTGGTACTGGAGGAGCGGCTTCCCGAGGATCGGGAGGATGGGCTTCGGATAGCGCTCGCTGAAGGGCAGGAGGCGCGTGCCCTTGCCGGCGGCAAGGATGACGCCGAGCAGCGAGGTTCCGGTCTGGCTCATGGCGCGACGATAATCCCGGCCCGGTAGAGCTTCAACTTCCGCCGCAGATAAACGAGGAAGCGGAAGAAGCTCCATGCGGTGCGCCACGGATGGAGCTTGCTGAACCCTGCCGTGCGCTCACGATGCGTGACGCCGCGTTCGCCGAGCCGGTACCCCCGCGCCACGAGACGGACGCAGAGCTCGGTCGGTGTCGGATAGCCCCGCGCCTCGATCGGGAGGCCGCGGAGCAGCTCACCCCGGACCACCTTGAGGGCACAGTTGGTGTCGCGGAGATCGACGCCGAACATGGCCCGCACCATGACGTTCATGCAGCGGTCGGCGAAGACCCGAAACGCGCTGTCCTTCTTGCCGAGCCGGAAGCCGGTGACGCCGTCGTATCCACTGCGCTCGATCTCGCGGGTGAGCGCGAGCGCGTCGGCGAGATCGAACTGTCCGTCGCTGTCGATCGTCGCGACGTACGTGCCGCGCGTCGCCGCGATCGCCGACCCGAGCGCGCGTCCGTAGCCGCCGTTCGTGGGATTGCTCACCACCCGCAGGCGCGGGTAGCGGGTCGCGAGCCCGGCGAGCACGCCGGCGGTGCCGTCGGTGCTGCCGTCGTTGCAGAGGACGATCTCGGTCGCCTGCGGGACCGTGGTGAGGACCGCGTCCCATTCCGCGACCACGTCCGCGATCCCTTCGGCCTCGTTGTAACAAGGCGCGGCGACCGACAGCCACGGCCGGGCATCGTTGCTCGCCGTCACGGCTGCGTTCGCCTCACGGGTGATCGCCCTGGCCGCCGGCCGCCCGCAGCGCCGGTTCCAGCATGACCGCGTGCGTCACGCCGACGACGGCGAACACGCGGCGGCATCGAGCCAGCGCATCGAGCAAGCGGCGCAGCATGTGCTCGTCGCGGAGGCGATTCGATCGGCGCGCGATCCGCTGGGTGGGGAGCTCGTCGCGCATGGGATTGGTCTCGTGCCCCGTCACGCGCCCGGCCGCGAGCGGATGCCCGACCATGCGGAGATGCTCCCGCTCGATGAGCGGCCAATCGATCGTGGTGAGCTCCAGTGGCGGGGCGATCAGGTCGAAGAACTCGCCGAAATAGCCGTCGAAATCCATGCGGGCCGTCTTGCGGTTGAACGACGCGAGCTGGCGTACGACCAGGAACACCAGCGCTTCACCCTGGGGAAGCTCGCGCCGCAGGAGGCGCGCCTCCTCCGCCAGCGGGATGTCCATGCTCGCCGTCGCGATGCCCGCGCGCGCCGCGAGGTGGGTCACCAACCCGGCTTCTCCGTGGCGGCGGATCGCGATCTCCCGGTCGGCCTCGGGGTGCGGGGGCGTACCCTCGTGCAAGGCGAGCTCGGGTGCCAGCTGCCCGAATGCGGCTTCGATCTGGTCGAACATCGGCAGCGTCGGATCGGAGCTGTGCCAGCCGCCGAAGAGCAGCAGCCGTCCCCCGTCCCGCCGAACGTCGACGACGCACGGCGTCGCGTGCCGGGTCGCGGCGTACTCGGCAAAGGTCAGGATCCGAGGGGACGGTGACATGGCGGAGGACAGTGCCGGAATTCTTGCGGCCCGCAAGTGCCGTATCTGAGCCGGTCGTGTCTCGGTTTGATCCCGGTCGTGGTGGATCGAGCTCGGGCTCGAGGCGCCGATTGACATTTGCTCGAGCGGCCCACTATCGAGCTCGCCGATGAAGCGCGTCGCGGTGCTCCTCCGTTCTCTGCTGATGCTTGGCTCGTTCGTCCTCTTCCTGCGCGCCTACGCCATGGCCGAGGACGCGAAACAGGTGCCCGGGGGGAGCGAGACCGAAAAGCCGCTCGCCGCTGGCCCGAGTCCGAGTGCGAGTCCGAATCGCGTCGGGGGCCTCCTCACGCTCGATCAGATGGTCGCGGTCGACGCGAGCCCGCTCGTCATGGGCTGCCGCGAGTCGGTCGACACCGAGTGTCTCGACAACGAGAAGCCGGAGCGGACGGTCGAGGTCGGCGCATTCCGGATCGACAAGACCGAGGTGACGGTCGCCGCCTACGCGCGGTGTCTCAGCGCGGGGGCGTGCTCGAGCGATGGCCTCAACAAGCCCTTCTTCCACGGCCAGGATCAGCCCGAGGCCGTCGAGTTCTGCAATTGGCAGAAGGCAGGTCGCGAGAACCATCCCATCAACTGCCTCGATTGGAACCAGGCGGCCGCCTATTGCAAGTGGGCCGGCAAGCGCCTCCCGACCGAGGTCGAGTGGGAGAAGGCGGCGCGCGGCACCGACGGACGGAAGTACGCCTGGGGAAACGCCGGCTACGGGAGCGGGGGCAGGGTTGCGAACATCGCCGACGAGACGGCAAAGCGCCGCTTCCCGCAGTGGACGATCGCTGCGGGGTACGACGACGGCTACGTCGGCACGGCCCCCGTCGGATGGTTCCCCGCTGGTGCTTCGCCGAGCGGCGCGCTCGACATGATCGGAAACGTGTTCGAGTGGACGGCTGACTCGTTGGGAGATGGTCGTGCCGTCCGCGGCGGTTCCTGGGACGTCGGACCCCGGGGCGCGCGCGCGTCCGGCCGCAGCTGGGTCGCGGAGCCGAACCGGAACGCCAACGTCGGGTTCCGGTGTGCCCAGTAGTTCGTCCTCTTACCGCCGTCCGCTGTCACGGCACGCGCCTCGGCTAGCGGCGCGCCCGCTCTTCGTAGCGCTCGGCCCTCTCGAGGAGCCTCGGGTCGTCGTAGCGCTCGGTGCTGAAGTCCTGCGGTTTGTACGGCGCCGTCTGGTACGACGTACTGATCGCGTCGTTCAGTTGGGGCGGCTTGTACGTCACGTTCGCGAGCGCGATCGACGACAGCCGGTACGGACCTGGCTCGTTCGCTTCGCGCAACGCCAAGCCCCAGAAGGTCAGCGGCATCATGCTGATACCCGGCTCGAGCGGGACGGTGCTTTCGGCCCACGCGAGCAAGCCTCGGGATCCGCTGAGCGTCGCTTCGAGACGATACTCGCCCGTCTCCTTCACCTCGATCTCGGCCAGGACCTGGAGATGCCCGTCCACCAGCTCGTCGCGGTAGTACCCCGTCAGCTTCGCTGACGGCACACCATAGTAGAAGCGCGTCCTGGCTTTCCGCCGGTCGCCGTCCGACGTTTCTCCGTAGATCTGCACGCGGATCAGGCCGTCCCATCGCTCGAGATCCTCGGCAGCGGGGGTGAGCTGCGTCGTGAACACACCGTCACGCGCCTCGATGTCCCGCCCTTGTCCGTCGTCGCGAAGATCGACCTGGGCGACGACCACGTCGTCAGTGTTCCAGAGCTCGCCGGCGATCTCCGCATCGGTCCGGGGCGACCAGTCGTCCGGGTACTCGCGGACGAATTTTGCATAGAGGATGATCGGGTTCGGCGCCTCGTAGCTGAGCGCCGACGAAAAGACGACGAGGGTCGGCTTGCGACCCTGCCCGGGCGGGCTCAGGCGCTCCTTCACGGTACGCGTTGCGACGATCGGGTCGAGGTTGTCCTCGATGCGACGGGACGTCGGGGGTAAGCGGGCCTTGTGACGGAGCGCCGCCGCGGTTTCCAACGCCGTCTTCGACCGTTCGATGTCCGCGAGCGTCTCCTCGGGGCCGCGCTCCGGTGCCGGCCTGGGTGTCGGCGTGACGCCGGCGTTCGGTAGCACTTGCGCGATTTCCGACGGAGGCTGCTGATTTTCCCGTGGCTCCAGTGCCCGCTCTGCCGTCCCGGGCGCGTTCAGAAACAGGAAACGCGCCAACACGGCGACGATGCCAAGGGCAGCGATGCGCAGAATGGTCGACCGCGACATGAACCGGATGCCGTCGGGGCGCGCAACGTCGCCTCGGGCGGGCCGTAAGCTAGTCGACAAAGGGCGCGCCGTACAAGGCACCCGCGGAAGGAGTCATCCCATGATGAGCTGCCTCTGGTGACGGGAATAGCGCCAATTTGGTTCACCTGGAGCCGTATCGGCGCGACCTATGCGGTCGCGCCCGTGATCGCTGTCGATTCGATGATCGCGAAACCATGAAAGTCGCGAGCGCGGGAGAGGCGCTCGGGTCGTGACGGCACGGTCGCCGCCGAGCGCGTGCCGTTGCGGCCAATGCATTTCTTCCTTGACAGCTGGCACCTCTTCGATGCTTAGGTCGCGTGTCCCAGCCGCCGTAGCCTCGTACTCAAACCGTGTCGATTGGATCACGCGGCGCGTCTCGCGCCCCACGCTAGCTCACACGTTGGAGGGAGTCATGGAACGAATCACGCGAATAGGGGCGGTCCTGGCGGCGGTGCTCACGCTCGTGTCGTTCGACGGGCGCGCATACGGCGCCGGGCCGAGTGCTTTCTGTCATACCGTGGACGGCATCTTCACCGACTGTCCGGGCGGCGGGACCGACGAGGAATGGTCCGACATTCCCGCCGACTCGTTCCTCGCGGGTGGGAGCCTGGTCGCGGCCGACCAGAACGCCGGGGCGACGCAGCTCTACCTGATGTACGACTACCTCCTCGGGTCCTGCCCGCTCGGTCCGACCGACTGCGGCTCGGTCGAGTTCGACGTCCAGGAGGTCGGCCAGATCAACCACTATCGGGTCGAGATCGGCAACTGCGCGACCGACGGCTTCGACGTCTTCGTGAACTCGGTGAAGCTGCCGGAGCACCTCGAAGAAGGCATCAGCGCAGCGGCCGGATGCGCTCCGTCGCCGAACAGCGTGACCCCGCACCAGATGTACGAGCTCTCGGTCCCGTTGGTGCTCGTCTACAGCCCGGACGACCCGCGCTTCTGGACGAGCGGCTTCCCCGCACCGCCCGTGCCCCCGAACGGCGACTTCGACGGCGACGCGCTCATCAACAGCGCCGACAATTGCCCGTTCGCGGTGAACCCGGGTCAGGAGGACGCCGACGGCGACAATCGCGGTGACGCCTGCGAGAACTGCCCGGCCGACGACTCCGACGGCGACGGCGTCGCCGACTCGCTCGACAATTGTCCTTCCGTGCAGGACCCGAAACAGTCGGACAAGGATCTCGACGGCATCGGTGACGTCTGCGACTCGTGCCCGAAGGGCATCGCCGCCAATTGCGGACCCAAGGTCATCGACCAGGACGCGGACTCCCTTCACAACGAGATCGACAACTGCCCGATCGTTGCGAACGGTCTGCAGGAGGACGCGGACAGCGACGATTTCGGCGACGCGTGCGACCCGTGCCCGAACGACGACACGAACAGCTGCGGGAACCTTCCCGATTGCCGCTTGTGCGCTCCGGACTCGGACGGTGACGGCGACGGCGACACCGAGGACAACTGCCGCACGGCAGACAACGGCGCGCAAACCGATACCGACGCCGACGAGGTCGGGGACGTCTGCGATCCATGCCCCGCCGACCCGAACGATCTCTGCCCGGTGCCCGCCGACCCGGACGTCGACACGGTGCCGAACGGCGAAGACAACTGCCCGACCATCGCGAATACCCTCCAGGAAGATGGCGACTTCGACGGCATGGGGGACGACTGCGATCCGTGCCTCGGCGATTCGACGAACTCGTGCGTGCCGTGCGCGCCCATCATGCTCAGCCGGTCGGGCCCGAACGACGACCGTCTGCGGACGCACGGCTCGATCCTGACCGCGAACTCCGACGGGTCGACGGACAGCCGCCCGCTCACGATCTGCGGCTCGCCCGATCTCTGCGCGGACGACGCGCCGAAGATCGTGCTGAAGTCGTTGAAGAAGCGGTTCTCTGCCCTCCTCAAGTGCGTGAAGACGGGCGTGCCCGTCTGCGACCTCGCGAAGGTCGACGCCATCGGACCGATTTCTCCCGGGTGCCGGAGCGTGATCGGCTGCATGGCCGACAATGCGCTCGAGGCCGCGCTCGGCACGAACGTTCCGCCGCCCGGCGCCGTGACCAACAAGTGCGCCCTGGCGATCGCGAGCAACGGCGCGAAGTACGTGAACACCGCCGTGAAGAATCACTCGCAGGGCAAGGACCTGCTCACGCCCGCGGCGGCCGTCAAAGGCAAGGCGGCGATCGTGAAGAAGTGCGCCGATCCGATCCCGGCGCCGGCGAACGTCGGCGGCGACTGCACCGGGCTGACGGCACGGACGGCGGCGCTCGACTGTCTCTTCGGCGCGCTCACGCGGGCGAACCCGTTGCCGTGATGTATGTTTGGAACGGGGGGCGGCGCCGCCGCCCCCCACTTCACGCGCTTCTGCTGGTCGTCGTGCTCGGCGCGCGCGCCGGAGCCGCGCTCGCCGCGCCCGGCGACCCGCTCCCGGGTCTCTCCGCGGCCCACCTCGACTGGTTCGCGAGAGGCCGCACGGCTTTCGACCTGGCCTACACGACCGCGACCGGCCTCGGTCCGATCTTCAACGCCGAGTCGTGCGTTGCCTGTCACTCGGAAACGGCGGCGGGCGGCGGCTCGCCGATGAGCATCACCCGCTTCGGTCGGGTCACCGCGGGGGTGTTCGATCCGCTGATCGCCAAAGGTGGCCCGCTGCTGCAGGCCTCCGCCATCGACCCCGCGTGTCAGGAGACGATTCCGCCCGAAGCCAACGTCACGGCGGCGCGGATCACCACGCCGATGTTCGGGGCCGGTCTCGTCGAGGCCCTGCTCGACGAAGACATCGCGCGGCGTGCCGATCCGGACGACGCGAACTCCGACGGCATCTCGGGCCGCGTCAACTGGATTCCGTATCCCGGCCGCCTTCGGGCCGGACGTTTCGGGTGGAAATCGCAGGACGCGACGCTCCTCTCGTTCATCGCCGACGCCATGGTGGGCGAGATGGGCGTCACCAACCTGGTCGTTCCCGGTGGGCCGCGCCCGAACGGCGACGTCGCGTTGCAGGCCGCCTGCGAGGCGATCGAAGGAGTAGCCGATCCCGAGGACGCCGAGACCGAAGACGACTTTCCCGCGCTCGTCCACACCACCAATTTCGCGCGGCTCCTGGCGCCGCCGGATCAGCCGCGTCCGCGCGGGCGCGGTTGGTCCGCCTTCCGCCGGGCGCGCTGCGACCGGTGCCACACGCCGAAGCTGCGGACCGGTCCGCACACCATCCCGGCATTGGCGCACCAAACGATCTACCCGTTCAGCGATTTCCTCGTGCACGACATGGGTACGCTCGGCGACGGCATCGCCCAGGACAACGCCGGACCGACCGAGATGCGGACGGCGCCGCTCTGGGGCGTGAGCGGCCGGTCCCGGTATCTGCACGACGGGCGTGCGACGACGATCCTGGACGCGATCGTTGCCCACGACGGTGAGGCGGCGATCTCGCGTGACCGATTCCTCGCGTTGTCGCCGCAGAGCCAGGCGGCGCTCGTGACCTTCGTCGGCAGTCGTTGAGGCAGGCGGGCGCGAGGTCGCACCCGCGCCGACGCGATCACGAACCTTGACCGCGACGCGATCAGGCGACACTTGTGCCGCCGATGATCCGCGGGACGGGAGTGCTGGCGCTGCTGGTCGGGATCGTGGCGCTCGCCGCCCCGCCGCACCCGTTCGGCGAACGGCCGACCTGGGAGAACCTTCTCGCTCCCTACAGCACCGGTACGCCGCTCCCCGGTGGCTTCCGTGTCCAGGGCATACATCGAGGCCCGGACAACGGCATCGTCGTCTCGGTTCGCCGGCCCGACGACGGCGCGGCGGTCGAGGTGATCGTCGTCGAACGCGGCCGTTGGAAGAGCCTCCACCAGTCGCAAAGCTTCACGATCGACTACGAGCTCCCGCGTTCCCCGGCGGCCGAGCGTGACGTCGTCACCGCGGTCCTCGCCGAGACGATCCGAGCGCGCGACCCCGGGTTGCCGGCGCCGGATGCGGTACCGCTGCGGGCGGACGATACCAGCGTCCTTCCCTGGTGGCTCGAGATGTTGCGCGGCGCGCGCGGCATGCTGTTCGGTGCGAGCCTGGTCGTCCTCGCGCTGCTGGTCCTCCTTCGGTCGCCGGTTCTGGCGGGCGTCGGTGTCGCGCTCGGCGTGACCGGGCTGGCGGCGCGGCTCGTTGGCGTGCCGCTGCTGCGACCGGACGTCGGTGCCGTCTGGATCGCGCCGGCAGCGGCCGGCCTGCTCGTCGTGGCGCTCTGGAATCGGCGGTGGTCGGGTGCCGACCTCTGGCGGGCGGCGGCCCTCGCGGCGCTTGCGCTCGTGTTGCGACTCGGGCTCGGCCCGTGGGGGCCGTTGCACGTCAACGGTCACGGCCCACGGTTCGTCGCCGGGGCCGTGGATCACCCGGCCGACATCGCGGCCTATGGTCCGGGCTACCACGAGATCTTCGCCCCCATCGCCGCCGTCGCCCCGTCGAGCCCGGACTGGGCGATCTTCGCGAGCAACGCGCTGTTCTCGGCGCTGGTGGCTCCGCTCGCGTTCGCGATCGGCCGCATGACGGGGCTCGCGACGAGCGCCGCCTTCGTCGTCGCACTGCTCCTGGTGGTCGATCCGATCGCGATCCGCACGGGCGCGACCGAGGCCTATTTTTCCGCGATCGCCTTCCTCTGTGCGGCCGGGAGCGCCGCGATGCTGGCCGCCCTGCGCGAGATGGACGGGGGCGGCCGGTGGCGCGCCGCGGCGCTTCTCGTGGCCGCGGGGTTGCTGCTCTCCCAGGCGGCACGCGTGCATCCCTGCGCGTGGGTGCTGATGGCGACGGTGCCGTGCGTCCTCGTGGCGGGGGACGGCGGAAGCTGGCGGCGTCGCCTCCTCATGGCGCTCGTCGCCGCGGCCGTCAGCGGTGGCGTCCTGTCGTTCACGAGCGCGAACGTCCTGCTCGACGTTCTCGGGAACATCCGGACCGGCACGGTGTTCAGGCCGGCGTCGCCGTCGCCGTGGCCGCTCGTCTGGATCGCGCTCCCCGCGGCGGTCTACGCCGTGTTCGCCCCACGGCCCTGGCTCGCGCTCCCCGCCGGGATCTCCGTCGCGGCGCTGGTCCTCACGCGGCACGCGTTCGACGCGAGCTGGATCTGGGAGCACGCCTACTTCCGTCTCTACCTGACGCTGCCGGTCGTTGCCGTGCTCGCCTGCGTCCCGCCCGCGTGGCTCCACCGGCGCCGGCTCGTCGTACCGGCGGCGACGGTGCTCGTCCTCGCCTGGATCGGTCTCGGATGGCCCGTCATCGCCGGCCGTTCCACGGAGCATCTCGAGTATCGCTGGGTTCGGGAGCAGCTGCGACGGTTGCCGCCCGAGTGCCGGGTCGTCCATCTGGCGTTCGCCGGGAAACGCGTCCTCATGCTGCCGACTTACGCGGGCCCCGCGAGGACGGCGGTCGCCGTGGACCTGCGCCAACCCCGGACCATCGAAGCGGCGCTGTCTCCCGCAGCCTGCCTCTACTACGTGCGCACCTCGCTGTGCTCCACGGCCGATGGCCGGCCGGAGTGCGACGCGCTCGAGCGCCGGCTCACCCTGGTCCCGATCGCGCGGGCGGCGTTCGCCGCCGCCGCGCGAGAGCACGAGACCTTCGTGCACGACAGTGACACGGTGGAGACGATGCTCGCGCGTGTCGAACGCGTTCTCCCCGCGGACGGTCGTTGAGCGCGCGCTACCAGCTCATCACTTGGAGAAATCAGCCGAGGCCTCGTGCCAGCTCCGTCAGGAACACCCTCAGCGGCAACACCTCGATGCCCTTCTCCGGTCGCAGGAGCTCCGCCCGAGGTAGACGACGACGCGCCGTGACGCCGACGAGCTCGGCGATCGCTCGCGCAGCCGATTGACCCTGCTCCGCGAGCGTGGCTTTCGATCGGGTGGTGCTGACCGTGCGCGCGCTGCTCGCGTTTCTCGCCCTCCCGGGGAGTGCGACGATGCTCGTTCCCTGGGTGCTGCTGCGGTGGGGTGGGATCGGACGGGTGCCGTCACCCCTGCGCATGACGGGTGTCGCGGTGCTGACCCTCGGCGCCGGCATGCTGCTCTGGTGCGTCGTCGACTTCGCCCGCATCGGACGCGGCACGCTCGCGCCCGTCGATCCCCCGACCGTCCTGGTGCGGCGCGGGCTCTATCGCGTGGTGCGCAACCCCATGTACGTCGCCGTCCTCACCATCCTCGCCGGGGAGGCGCTGGTTTTCGGCTCGTGGACGATCGCGGTGTGGGCCGCCTCCTTGGCCGTGGCGTTCCATTTGCGAGTGCTGCGCTACGAGGAGCCCGTGTTACGGCAGACGTTCGGTGCCGCGTTCGACGAATACTGCCGCGCCGTGCCCCGCTGGCTGCCGCGTCTGCGGCGTGCTGCGCGCGGCCACGGCGACGCACTCTGACGCGTGTACCCTCGGACGACGGCAACGTGCCGGCCCGTTCGGATTCAGGCCAACGGGTCGACGAGTCGCAAGCCGGGCACGCGCGTGAAGCCCTGATCGTGGGTCCAGAGCTCCGATGCGCCGTGCTCGAAGACGGTGAGCGCGATCTGCAGGTCGAAGACCCGTGCGCCCGCCACCTCAAGATCGGCCGCGAGCTGAAGGAGCCGCGTCTCGAACCCCGTTCGCGGAGCCCAGACCTGCATGGCCGCATCCGTTCCCAGGGCGGCGAGGAACGCGGTTGCTTCCCGGCCGGTCGAGGGACGCGGCGCCGCGCGATGCGTGACGACGCTCCAGAACTGGGCGACGCTCGCGAGCGCGATACCCCACCCGCGCGGGTCACCGCTGGCCTGCTCGAGGGCGCGTCGCGCGCGCCGATGCTCGGGCAGGCTGCTCGGGTGGGCGTACACCAGCAGGTTCGTGTCGACTGCAATCACGGGTTGCGCCGGAGCCACTCGTGCATGTTGCTCGTCGAGCTTCATTCGACCAGCGCCGTCTCCTGCTCTTGCCGGCCGGCGGCATTGCGCGCGGTCGCAGCCGCTACGGGGGGCCTGATGGACCTCGTTGCTCAACGAATCTCGGCGATCCAGCAGCCCGTTGCTTCGAAACGCCGCGTGCCGCGCTCGGCGAGCGCCGCATAGAAGGCACGTTGCGAGGCAAACTCGGGTCCGGCCCCCTCGACGTAGCGGACGCTGCGGTCGCACGTGACCGCGAGGTCGACGTGCTTCTCGGTGATGAGCCGGGGATCGAAGTTCGCGACGCGTTCCACGGTCTCGCCCTTCACGACGCGAGCGTCGAAATCGGGATGGGCTTTCCGGAACGCCTCTTGGACGCGTTGCTGCAGACGGCCGCCGGGATCGGCGAACGTGGCCTGCAAGAGCGGGAGCACGTCGGACTCGATCCAGATCGTGCCGCCGCGCGGCGCGTGGTCGAGCAGCCAGCGCTGCATGACCCAGCGCTGACTCTCCTCGGCCGCTCCGACGAACACGAGCGGACTCGTTCGTCGCCAGAGCTGGGCGGTCATCAGCGCGACGAGGAGCAAGATTGCCGTCGGGATCGATGCGCGACGCACGGTCGATTGCCACCGAGGCCGGGCGTCGTCGCGGTGCTCTCCGCGACGGGCCAACGCATCACCGAGGAAAACGCCGATGGCGACACAGAGCCACGGGATCGCGATCGAGATGTAGCGATCCTCCTGCGTCCTGACCGCGAGGAAGGTGCCGACGACGAGCCACGGAAACAGTCCCAGGATGCGCCGGAATCCGGGCCCGCGGATCATGAGCCACACGCTCGCGCACGCTGCCAGGATGGCGAACAGCATGCTCTGATCGTGCACGAGGCGGAGGTAGAACCATCGGGACGCGTCCTCCATGTACGGATGCTGCTTCGTAGTGAACGACAGCAGGAAGGCCACGCCATCCCAGGCCGTTGCCGGGGCGAGAATGAAATACGGGTTCGTCAGCGCGAAAGCCCCGGCGGCCGCGACCACGCCGAGCGCGAAAGACCCAACGAGCTCCGAGGACGGCGAGCGTTTCCGGGCGATGAGCGCCACGGCGACGTACGCGAGGCCGAGGAGGGCGGCAGGGTAGTTGGCGGCCGACGCGAGGCCGATCATCGCCCCCGAGCAGACGAAGTCGCGACGGCGCCCGCGCTCCGCGAGCCGGTGCAGCGCCAGCGCGGCGAGGGCGGTGAGAAGAACGCAGAGGGAGTCGACCCGAGCGCGGTGCGAGTACTGGACGTGCAGCGGCAGGATGGCGAGGATGCCTCCGGCGACGAGGCCCGCGCGCCACCCGCCGATGCGGCGAGCGAGCTCGAAGACGACCGGAACGGTCAGGGCGCCGAATCCGGCGGCGAGCAGCTGGAGCGCTTGCAGATATTTCGCCTCGTGACGCACGAAATCCGCGAGGAGATCGACGGGCGAGTGAAAGGCGCCGGACAGCGCGCCCACGAGATAGAGAACCGAGAAGAGCGCCGCGCCCGCGTCGTAGAAGAGCGCAGGATGAGAGAAGCCGCCCGGGTTGCCGCTTTCGAAGAGGACGGACCACGAGCGCCAGGCGGCGTACCATTCGTCGCCCCCGCCCTCGTTCGGCCCCACGTACAGGACGAAAGGCAACCGCACGATCGCCGCGACGACGACGAGGCCAACCCCCACCGCAGGTAGCGCCCCTCTGAAGGGCGGGTTCGATCGAGCGGCCGCCGGCACTGCGGGTTGCATCGCCCGTCAGCCAGGGGAGCTGACGGGCCGAACCGTCAATGAGTCGACGGCTCGGCCCGGCTGCTGCGTGAAGCGTGTGGTCTCACGCGTGGGCTGACGTCAGTCCGCCCTGTCCTGGAATCTGTCGGCGGTATGCTTCGTCGCAGGTCCGCTGAAGATCGTCTCCCAACACACGCCGTCGCTGTTGTGAATCTGCACGACGATCGGCTGCACGAGGGTGGTGAGATCTGCGGGAATCTCGAGAGCGGCCCCGACGCCGCTGAACTGGATCTTCGCCTTCTCGACCGCGCCTTGCTTCAACCCGAGCTTCTGCGTGCCATCGGGGGTGAGCTCCTTGTCGGAGTACTTGAAGCCCGTGAGACCGGTCGGCTTCCAGCACGGCTTGCCGGCACAGGTGCCGCCTGCCGGAGTGGTGACCTCGATTCGGAGCCCAGTCTGATCGTAGAGACACAGCTGGTAGTTCGTCGTGGTCAGCGGCGCGCCGTACTCGTCGAGGGTCGTCCGGGTGCCGCGCATCCACTTCCATCGGAGAGCATCCTTGGTGTCGAGCGCCTTGTTCGAGATCTGCAACGTGGACTTCCCGGGAACGAACGGTGGCTTGCAGCCGGTGAACGGCGTCTCGGGACAGGCGAGGCCGATCTCGATGAGACAAGTGGACGAGCAGCCGTCGTTCGGGTCGGTGTTGCCGTCGTCACATTCCTCGGCGCAGCTGCCCTGGATCACGCCGTCGCCGCAGGTCTGCGAGTCGCCGGCGCACGCGCCGACGACACAGACGTCGTCGATCGTGCAGACCGCCGCGTCGTCGCACGAGGTCCCGTCCGGCTCGAAGCCATCAGCCGGGCAATCGGCCTGCGTGCCGGTGCAGTTGTCGGCGACGTCGCATTGCCCGGCGTCGGGGCGACACTCGAGGGTGGCCGGCTCGAAGGCATCAGCCGGACAGGCGGCGGTCGCGCCGTCGCAGCTCTCGGCGACGTCGCAGACGCCGGCAACGGCGCGACAGACCTCCGTCGTCGGCTGGAAGGCGTCGGTGGGACACGCCGTGCCCGTGCCGCTGCAGCTCTCGGCGACGTCGCACGGACCGGCGCTCGCCCGGCACTCGACCGTCGACGGCTGGAAGCCGTCCGCCGGACAGTCGGCGCCAGAACCGGTGCAGCTCTCGGCGACGTCGCAGACGTCGGCAGAGGCACGGCACTCGAGGCTCGACGGTTCGAACCCGTCGGTGGGGCAGGCGGCCGCCGAGCCCGTGCAGCTCTCGGCCACGTCGCAAATGCCGGCCGAGCCGCGACAGACCGTCGCCGAGCTCTCGAACCCGTCGACCGGGCAGTCGACGTCGGAGCCCGTACAGTTCTCGGCGAGGTCGCACACGCCCGCGGTGGGGCGACAGACGGTCGCGCTCGAGGAGAGCGCGTCCGCCGGACACGGCGCCGACGAGCCGGTGCAGTTCTCGGCCGGGTCGCAGACGCCCGTCGAGGAGCGACAGACGGTCGCCGAGGAGGAGAAGGTGTTCCCCGGACAGGCGGCGCTCGACCCCGTGCAGTTCTCGGTGGGGTCACAGACGCCGGCGGAGGGGCGACATGGGGTCGACGAATTGGCGAAGCCATTGGCCGGACACGTCGCACTCGAGCCCGTGCAGGTCTCCTGCACGTCGCAGACGCCCGCCGTCGTGCGGCAGACCTGCCCGGAGGCGCGGAACGTGCAGTTGGTGTTGCAGCACGCCGTCCCGCTGCCGTTCGTGCCGGTGCCGAGGTCGCATTGCTCGGTGCCGTCCACCTGAGAATCGCCGCAGCTCGACGTGTAGAAGGCCAGGTCCACGTGCGAGCGGTCGAGCTCCGCGTCGCCGTCGCCCTGCCGATGCGTCGTGGTGGTGCCGAAATACAGGGACGCCGGCTGCCAGGCACCGGAGCCGGCGTCGCTGGCTTCGATCAGGACGTTCACCGTCATGCTGCCGACCGACGAATTGATGCGCCAGAGCGAGTGCACGCCCGGGGCGGTATTGACGCCGCCCGTCCCTCGGATCTGGGCGCCGGTGAGGGCCTGCGTCGTCGCATCACTCACCACCGCACCCGAGCCGCTGAACGTGAGCGTCACGCGCGTGTCGACGGCACCGTGGCCGACCATCGAGGTCTGCCCGGTGTACCGGATGAACGTCGAGCCGTTCTGCGTCCAGATGAACCGTTCGTTCCCGCTCGGCTCCGCGATGTTGCTGTCCATGTTGTCGCCGAACGGCAACCCGGTGCTTCGGTTGATCCCGATGTACAGATTGGTGAAGGCTCCCGCGGTGCCGGTGCACGTAAAGTTGCCGCCGCCGGCGAGCTTCTCCGAGCCGGCAGTCGGCGTGGTGCAGCCCCACCCGCCGCCGGGCGACGTCGTCGGCCCGCCGGTGAGGACGATCGCCGCGGCTGGCGCCGCCGCGACCAAGAGGCCGAGGAGCGCCAGGCTGAGGAGAGCCGAAACGTGACGCCGGGCGCGTGCGGGGGTGCCGCATGCATGGGTCTGCGCCGCCGAGTTTTTCTGCTGTGGCCGAGCTAACGTCATCGCGACGCCTCCGTTGACGCCGAGGTGCACTCTGGCACCCGGCGGATTCTCACCACGACCCGTGCGATCCGTGACTGCCGTGGGAACCGTGACTGCCGTGGGAGCCGTGGCTGCCGTGGGACCCGTGGCTCCCGTGGGACCCGTGACTCCCGTGGCTGCCGTGACTCCCGTGGCTGCCATGTGATGCGTGGGACAGATGTTGCGCGAGCAGGATGTTCTCGCTGTTGGGTTCGGAGCGCAGGGCCCGGGCCGCCTCGGAGGCGTCCAGTGCCACGTCCGGGTTGAGTGCTTGGCGGGCTTCTTCCCGACTGAGGAAATCCACCGGCGTCTTCCGCAGTAACGGCAGCCCCTTCTCTTTGTCGCTCATGTCGGCTCCTTCACCTGAGTTCGCGTGCGCCCGCCCATTACCGCAGCTTGCCTTCCGCCGAGGCCGCCGCGAAGCGCTCGACGCGCGCGGCATGCGGCAGAAGCTCGGCGAAGACGTCGGCCGGCAGCGTGGCCTCGTTGGCCGCCACCGCATGCGCCAGCGCCGCTACCGCCTGCCCGAGATGCTCCTCGGTCGGGAGGTCCCCGTAGCCCTGATTCATCACCACGAGATCGACCCGCCGCGTGTAGA
>CAZWAX010000045.1:0-20793 GCA_964631985.1 uncultured Polyangiaceae bacterium
CTCGTCGAAGACGTCACGCGCGGCAGGCGCCTTTTTCAACGGGCTGCTAGGCGCAAGGAAGCGAACGCGGAGGCGTGGCCTTAGCCACGCCGCACAAGTGAGCGCCCGAGCAACGACGCAGATGCCCCTTTTTCAGCAACCTGCCGCGAGGCGGCGGGCGAGCGCGAGGCGGTCCTCGATCGACGCGCCGCTGAGGTCGGCGGCGACGAGCGCCTCCATGCTGGCACGCAGGCCGCGGCGGTTGGCCAGCTGGATCGTCAGGCCCGGTCGGGCGTTCAACTCCAGCACGAGCGGCCCGAGCTCGGCGTCGAGCACGAGATCGACGCCGAGATACCCCAAGGGGATCGCGTCGTAGCAGCGCGCGGCAATCGCGAGCATGGCGTCCCACGACGGGATCACGCGGCCGCCGACGACGCAGTCGAGGTCGGGATGACGCGCCGTCGGGCGTCCTGCGAGCACGCCGTGCGTCGTGACGCCGCTCACGAGATCGACCCCGACCGCCATGCCGCCCATGTGGAGATTCGCGCGGCCGTCGGACGCCGCCGTCGGGAGGCGGATCATGGCCTGCACCGGCACCCCCCGGAACACCAGCACCCGTACGTCGGGCACACCCCGGAAGCTGATCGCGCCCAGCACCGGGTCGGCCTGCACGCGATACTCGATCAGGACCTCGTCGCTGTGCATGCTCGACGCGTAGGCGCCCGCCAGGATGTCGGAGCAGTGCGCCGCGAGATCGGCAGCCGAGACGTAGGCGCCGCTCGCCTTGACGAAGCCGGCGCCCGACCGTGCCGCCACCACGACCACACCGCCCCCGCCGGCGCCGCGCGCCGGCTTCACGACGAAGCTCGTCCGGCCTTCGAGCGTAGCCGCGAGGCTCCGCAGATCCCATTGCCTGGCGAGCTCGGCATAGGTCGCGGGAACCGGAATGCCCGCGGCCGCGAGCCGTCGCTTCGTCCCCGGCTTGTAGTCGACGACCGCGAAGAGCGGCGCGGGATTGTACGGCACCAAGAACTCGAGGTTGCGCCGGTTCATCCCGAGCGTGGAGCGCCGGAGGCGCCGCAGGGTCTCCAGCATCACGGTGGGTTCGGTTGCGACCGAGCCAGATCCGAGAAGCGCCAGTACTCGAGCAAGCGCAGACCGCGCCACTTGCCGATCACGACCTCCAGCGCCACGACCGCGATCAGGACCTCGGGAAACGACAGGACGATCGACTGCAGCCCCGCCCACTCGATCGTGAGGTAGCAGGCGGAACACACGAGCAGCGTGTTGCGGGTGAGCCGAATCGCCTCGCGGGTGCCGAGCTCGACCTGCGTCGTGGTGAAGTTCTCGATCACGTTGGACATGATGACCATCGGGAAGATGCTGACGTTCAAGAGCGCCCCCACGCCGAGATAGGCCCCGGCGACGGTGAGGCCCGCCATCATCACCGAGACGAGCGCCATCAAGACCGCCAGCCGCGCCACTAGCTGGATGCGAAACCACTGCAGCGCGCTCCGCAGCACGACCCCGAGCCCGACGATCACGCAGAAGATCGCGACCCCCCAGGTGAGCCCGGTCATCAGGAACGCCAGCGAAACGATGACCGGCGCGAACGTCCCGAAGGTCTCGATCCCGATCACGCTCCGGAAGATCACGACGATGCACGCGATCACGGGCAGCACCAGGATCAAGTTGATCGCCTGCAGCGGCACCTGCGCCAGGACCGCGGCCGACCACGCCCGCACCAGGCCGCGGCGAAAGCCGGCGAGCCCGCGGACGTCGTCGGCGTCGATGACTTGCGGGCGGAGGTCCCAGAGCGACGCCGCCTCCACCATCGGCACGCCGTCGATCAAGTTCGAGCGGGCCATGTTCCAAATCGAGAGCAGCGGGGCTTGCGGGCTCACCAGCACGAGCTCCCCGGGCCGCACCAGGCGATAGAGCACGGAGCCCAGGACCTTGCCGACCGAGCGCGGAAAACCGCCGGCGACGACGAGACGGGCATCGCGGAGCGCGAGCCGCTGCTCGCCGAGCTGCAGGAGGGCGTAGAGTCCCGCCTCGTCCCGCGTCGAAACCAGCAACAGGTGGGCTTCGGCGACGGCGTCGAAGTTGTTGGCGATCATCCGCTGCAGGTAGTGCTCGCGAAAGTAGCGCGACTCGAAGCTCGCCGACAGGAAGACGACGCTGATCGAGCGTTCGCGCGCCTCGGCGACGATGCGCTCGATGACGCCGGTGGCCACGGGCACGTCGGTGATGAGGACCACCGACGCCACCGGCTTCTCGGCGTAGAAGGCATAGGTCTTCACCCGCTCGGTCTCGAGGTTGGTCTCGCGCACGCGACTGATGGCGGTCGACGGAGGCTCGGCTTCCTGCGCAAGCAGCGCCTGGCGCGTCACTTGATGCATCAGCATGTCGTAGCGGAAGCCGAGCTTCGCGGTGTGCTCGATCAGCGGCAGATCGCCGTAGTACAGGGCCAGGTAATTGGCCGGCAGCGTCGCGTAGTGCCCGTTCGAGGGATCGAACGGCACCCAGGTGCCGTCGAGCCACGCCTCGACCCACGAGAGGGTCGCGCGCTTGCGGGCCGCATCTTCCAGTCGGAGCCCGCCGACGAGACGCGCCGGGATGCCGACGCTCCGGAGCAGGGCGACCAGCAGCCGCGCGCGACCGCTCGGGCTGCCACGCTCCGCCTGCAGCACCGACCGCGCGTCGTCCGGCTCGTTCGCGCTCTCGCTGCGGAGGAACGACGCGGCGTACTGGAAGAGCGACCACGCGATCTCGTCGACGCGGGTCGCGTCGCGAGTGAGCGCCGCGGCGCGACGCGCCAGGGCCGGGTCGTCCGACTGGATGGTGTCGGTCGCCCGGAGGGTCCCGGGGTCGGGCGGTGGCGGATTGGCGGCGAGCGCGATCCGCGGCACGTCGAGCCAGACGTCGGTCGTACGCGCGGTGTAGCTGTACGAGATGCTGCCCTTCTGCGGCTTCACGGACGTCGCCTCCCAGCCGACCCACTGGTTCGGCGGCTCGGCGTCCCCGCGAAACCGGAACGCGCTGGGGGGAACGGTGCGGCCGCGGCACCCTTGCCGGCCGTCGGAGATGGGCACCAGCATCCGCACCGACGCCGGCTCCGCCGTCGGCTCGACCTCCATCGACACCGTGACCGTCCAGTACGTGATCGTCGGCTTCTTCGGTCGGGCCCGCGCCTCCTCGGGCGGACTGAAGACGCGTGTGCCGTCGGTGCGGGGCTCGGGCGTGACCGTCGACTGCGCGTGGGCTCCGGCCCCCACCGGCAGGCAGGCAACGAGCATCGTCAAGAGCATCCCCCGCACGAACGACCGCGGCGACGACGAGAAGGAAGCGCGCATACCGTCAGCGCGCCGCCCCGACCAGCGACGCGAGGACGCGTACCGGCGCGAAATGCGCGACCGCGAGCGCCCGCGCGGCAGCCGCATGACGGGGATAGTCCGCTGCGATCGCCGCGAACGCGGCGACGGCCTCTTCCGGCGTGTGGAACGCGAAGAGCCCGGCGCCGGTCGGCAGGTGCTCGTCGAAGCCGGTGTTCTGGTTCACGACCGGCCGCCCGGCTGCCAGGTAGCACGCGCTGCGATCGCTGAACCAGCCGCTCCGAAGGCGCACGTTGATGTCCTTGGCGACGGTGAACTCGCCGCGCGAACGGCGGATGAAGGACCGATAGACGTGCGGATCGCGCGAGACCTCGAGCGGATCGACGACCTCCCATCCCGCCGCCACGAGCCGCGCGTGATCGTCGGGGCGGCTAGCGACGTCCATCGCCACACGGAAGCGCTGCCCGGTCGCGCGCGGCAAGTCGAGAAACCGGAACCACTCGGTGCGCTTGCGCCACCCGAACACCTCGCCTTCGAACGTGACGTCACGCCCGGTCGCGTCCCACCTCCCGACCGTGGTGAACGGCGCGTCGGGATCGGCGGGCTCGGGCTCCCACAGACCGACGGGAATCGGCTGACGGATGGGTTGCCATCGTACGGTGCCGGTCGGGATGCGGCACGCCGAAGTGCCGATGCTCTCGCCGATCGTGAAGTGGACGTCGTGATCGCCCACCATGGCGGCGAGCCCGGCATCCCCCGCGGCAAGGCGCAGCTGCGTGTACGCGGGATCGAGGTCGACGTAGGCCGCAACCGCGCGCGGGCGCCGCGTGGCCGGGACACGATTCACCCCGGCGAGATTCACGAAGAGGTCCGCATCGGCGAGCGCGGCGCGCGTCCGCTCGGCACCGGCGCCGTGATGGCGATCCGCGGCGGCGTTCCAGAATCCCCACGCGTCGCCGAAGCCGTGGGCGGTGAAGAACGCCCCGGCGGCACGAACGCCGAACGCATAGTCCGAGGTTTCCATGGCGTCGGCGCCGGGCACGTAGGCGTCCGCGTAGTACGCCGTATCCTCGTAGAAAAACACCTCGCAGCCGAGCTCGCGCAGCCCCGCGAGAAAATGCAGCGCCTGCCACGCGTAGCCGCCCAGGGGATAGCGCACGAGGTAGCCGGCGAGCACGACGCGCGGGCCGCTCACGCGCACCCCGCATCGGCGAGCAGCCGGCCGAGCACGCGCTCGGCAGCGAAGCACTCGGCGGCGATCGCCCGCGCAGCCTCGCACCGACGCGCGTAGTCCCGCCCGACGGCGGCGAGGGCCGCCACGGCGCCGTCGAGGTCCTCGTACGGTAGGATCGCTTCCCCGCACGGATGGTGCGCCGCGAGCCCCGTGTCCTGGATCACCACCGGCCGGCCGAGCGCGAGGTACGACGCCGAGCGCGAGCTGAACCACCCACTCCGGGTCGCGACGTAGGCCTCCTTCGCGACGCTCAGCTCGCCGCGTGACCCCGCGAGATAGCGCCGATAGGCCTCCGGTGTCGCCGAGACCTCGCGGGCGTCGCGGAGCGCCCAGCCGGCGGCACGGAGCGCGTCCCGCGGCGCCGCGCCGGCGAGTGCCACCTCGAGACGTGCCGGCGTCCGCCGGGGCAACGCGAGCACCTTGGCGAACTCGACGTCCTTGCCGCCATACACCCGCCCGTCGATCGTCGGCGACGTCACGTCGATCTTCCAGGACATGACGGTCGTGAACGGCGCGTCGTCGGACGGGCACGACCATGGCCAGTCCGCGAGGACGATCGGCGGACGCGTCGCGTGCCAGCGGAGGTCGACGGTCGGGATGGTGCACTCCGAACGCCCGAGATTCTCCGCGTACGAGAAGAACACGTCGTGACCACGGATCATGGCCGCGGAGGCGCGCACCTCCTCGTCCGCCGTGCCCCCCAGGGCGGCGGCGAGCTTCGCCTGGCTGTAGCACGGATCGGTGTCGACGTAGGCGTGCACGCCACGACCGCGATACTCATCGCGCAGCCAGCAGCTCCCCGAGACGTTGAGGAAGAGATCGGCCTCGGCGCAGCGCCGCCGCAGCTCCGCCGCCTCGAGCCCATGCATCGCGCCGCGCGGATCGCGGAAGGTCCACGGGACACTCGTCCGCCCCTCGCCGAGCACGCGACCGAGGTAGGCCACGTTCTCGTCGCACGCCTCGGTGAAGGTCTCGTGGCGTGGCGAGTACACCCACTGCCCGGTGTCCTCGAGGTAGGTCACGTCGTGGCCGAGCGCCGCGAGCCCGTGCACGTACTGCAGGTAGTCCCAGGTCACGCCCCCCACCGGGTAGGTGGCGATGAGACCGGTCACTACGACGCGCACGCCGGCACTGTAGCGACTACCGGCGGGAGCGTCACGGGGGGGCCGCGACTTGCCGAGGCGAATCCCTCGATGCTACCTGCTGGTTCTCGGGAGGCGACCCATGACACGACCACGATTCGCGCTTTGGTTCCCCCTTCTCGCCCTCGGCCTGACCCTGGTCACGACACCCGCCCTGGCCCAGACCTGCGGCGACGCCGACGCGAGCGGCGCCGTGACCGTCACCGACGGCGTTCAGACGCTGCGTTCGGCCGCAGGGCTGTCGAGCAGCTGCACGTCGGCGCGTTGCGACCTCGACGGCAGCGGCGCGGTGACCGTCACCGACGGCGTGAACGTGCTGCGGACGGCCGCCGGCCTCTCGGCGCCGAGCGCGTGTCCCGGCGGCGCGAGCGACGGCGTGCAGGAATCGGTGGACGCCATCGTGCCCTTTCTCGCCTTCGGGTTCGCCTTCGCGGGGGAGGTGAGCCTCGCCGGCGTCACGCCCGCGGGAGACGTCGACGACTGCCCGGACGGCGGAACGCGCAGCAAGTCATTCATCAGTCCGGGGCTTCTCCGCATCGCCTTCAGCGCGTGCCGCTACAGCAGCCCCGGCCTCGGCCGGTTCGAGTTCGGCCAGGGGCTGATCGTGAACTTCCTGCGCTCGCAAGTGGCGCTGAACGTGCTCGTCACCGACCGCGACAGCGGCAACACTGTGCTCTTCGAGGGCTTCTTCGACTTCGTGCCGCGGAGCGGCGGCGGGTTCATCGCCAACGGCCAGGACATCGTGCTCACGACCCCGCAAGGCGACTTCACCTTGGATCTCAATCAGCTCGAGGTCGACGACGAAGGCCACGTGCTGTCGGGCGGCGGCTCGGTCGAGGACACGTCGAACAACTTCGCCCTCCAGCGCATCGACTTCCAGGTGACCGGCCCGGGAACGGGCAGCTTGACCGCCACGTTCGACGACGGCGGGACGACCAACTACGCGCTGAACCTCGTGACCGGTGACCTGACCCAGCTCTGACCCGTCACAGCCGCGCCGACTCGAGGAAGTCCGCGCTCGCTTCCTCGAGCGGTGCGCACGCGAGGTAGGCGGCCCGGAGGTCGGATCGGACTGCGCGGCCGCGAACGCACGCCAGGTACCGGCACCGAGCCGCTCGCCGGCCGCCTGGATCGCGAACTGCTCGGCGAGGGGACGGTCCCCGAAGAGCTCGACGGTGATGCTCACGAGCTCGGGATGCTCCTCGCGAAGACGCGCTTGAATCGCTGCCGCCGCCGGGTGCACGGCCTCGACGTGGCTCTCGATCTCGTCCTCCCGTGCCGCACACGCGAGCAGACCGGCGCGGAGCACGGGGGCGTCCACCTGCCCGGCCCAGTCGCGATAGCGTTCGGCCGCCATGCGCTCGGCGATCGCCAACAGGAGGGGCCGCTCCGCCGGCGCCACCGCACCGAGCAGTGGCGCCAGGATCGCACCGACGTCAGGAAGCGCACGCACGGTCATCGGAGCCCCGCCGCGTCGAGCATCGCCCCGATCACCTTGTCGGCCGCGAAGTACTCCTCGGCGATCGCCCGCGCCGCCCGCGCATGGCGCGGCCAATCGGCCACCACCGCGTGCACGGCCGCGACCGCATCGTCGAGGGTCGAGAACCCGAGGAGGCCTTCCCCGCTCGGGACGAGCTCGCTGAATCCGGTCTCCTGGGTGATCACCGGCTTCCCCCCTGCCAGAAAGCAGACGCTGCGATCGCTGAACCAGCCGCTCCGCGGCCGCACATAGATGTCCTTGGCGACGGTGAACTCGCCGCGCGACGTCTCGACGTACGTACGGTAGGCCTCGACGTCGGCCGAGATGGGGCGCGGATCGACCAGCGTCCAACCGTGCGACGCGAGCCGTGCCCGCACGGCCGCGTCGCCGGGATCCATCGCCAGCTCGAACGGCTCGCCACTCGCACGCGGGATGTCGATCATCGTCAGAAAATTGATGTGCTTCGACCAATAGTAGGTCTCGCCGCGGAAGACCACGTTCTTTCCCTTGTTCTCCCAGGTGGCGATGCTGGTGAACGCCCGGCCCTCGGGGCCGGGGTGCCAGAGCTCGGGGACGACCGGCGGCCGGGTCGGGATCCAGGTGAACCGCTCGACCGGCACGCGACACGACGGCGTCCCCAGCAGCTCGCCGTAGGTGAAGAGCACGTCGTGGGATCCGAGGAAGCCGATGCTGTCATCCTCGCCGTTGGCGACGCGCATCTGCTCGTAGATCGGGTCGGTCTCGACGTAGCAGAGCGTGGCGCCCTGACGATGCTCGTCCCGGAGCTTGGTCGCCCCACAGAGGTTGAAGATGGCATGGGCGGTCCGGTACAGCTCGCGCACGGCCGCGCCATCGCGACCGTGCCAGCGGTCGGTGAGCGCGTCCCAGTACGCCCAGCGCTCGCCCAAATCGAAGCGTGCCATGACGTCGGCGAGAAAGGCGACGTTGGCGTCGGCGCTGACGCCGAGACCGCCGCTCGCGGGGTCGTACGGCGGGGCACCGGAGTCCTCGACGTAGTACACGTCGCACCCGAGCGCGCGCAGGCCGACGAGATAGTGGATCGCCTGCCACGTCACCCCCGCAAGGGGATACTGGGCGGCGATGCCGAGGACGACGACGCGCGGTCCACTCATGATTCTGCCGTCGTTCCGGCCGGGCGTCCGAACTGTGCCTCGTAGAGCCGCGTGAAGGCGCCGCCAAGCGCGACCAGCTCGTCATACGTGCCGCGCTCCGCGATGGCGCCGTCGCGGAGCACCACGATCTGATCGGCATGGCGGATGGTCGAGAGTCGGTGGGCGATGACGAAGGTCGTGCGGCCGCGCATCAGCTCCTGGAGGGCGGCGATGATGAGCGCCTCGGTTTCGGCGTCGAGCGCCGACGTCGGCTCGTCGAGGATGAGGAGCGGCGCATCGCGGATGATGGCACGGGCGATCGTCACGCGTTGTCGCTCGCCGTCGGAGAGGGTGGCACCCTGCTCTCCGACCGGCGTCGAGAGTCCCTGCGGCATGCGCGCCAGCAGGCCGTCGAGCTGCGCCAGGTGCGCCGCGCGGGCGATCTCGGCCTCGGTCGCGTGGGGCCGGCCATAGGCGATGTTCTCTCGCAGCGTGGTCGGGAACACCAGCGCCGGCTGCAACACCATGGCGATGCGGCTCCGCAAGTCGCGCAGGCGATACTCGCGCAGGTCGACGCCGTCGAGGAGGACCCGTCCCGCGACGGGGTCATAGAAGCGTCCGACCAGGCTCACCAGCGTACTCTTGCCGACGCCGGTCGGGCCAACGATCGCCGTGACCCGACCGGCGGGTGCCGTCAGGTCGACGTCGCGCAACACCGGGCGGTCCTCCGAGTATTCGAAGCGCACGTGCTCGAACACGACCTCGCCACGGAGCGGGACGCCCTCGAGCGAGCGTATGCCGTCGGGCAGATCCGGCATCGTCTCCAGGATCTCGAGCGCCCGCGTGGCACCCGCCCGCGCCCCGTGGATCATGCCGATCGTCTGACTGATACTGTTGATGGGGGCGTAGAGCGACGCCAGGTACGTCGTGAAGACGAGCACCTGCCCGATGGTCAGCGTGCCGTCTAGGACCTTCGAAGCCCCGACCCACAACACGAGCGCCGTCCCGAGCGCGATGATGACGTTGATCGCGCCCGAGTAGAATGTCTGCATCATGTACATCCGGAGATTGGCGCGCAGGCTCTCGGTGCTCGACGCGGCGAACCGACGGGCCTCTTCTTCCTCGGTGGTGAACGCCTGAATGACGCGGATGGCGGAGATGCCGCGCTGGGCGATCGAATAGAGACGGCTCTCCTTCTGCCGCGCGTCGGTGGCGATCGCGTTGATGCGGCGGCCGAGCAGCGAAATGCCGAGGAAGATCACCGGACAGACTGCCAACGCCACCCCCGTCAGACCCCAGTCCATCCGCCCCATGACCACCACCATGCCGCCGAACAGGACGAGCGACGTGATGATCGGAAAGACCCCGTTCATGCTGAGGGTCTGGATCGCGAAGGCGTCGGCGGTCACGCGATAGAGCAGATCGCCGACCTCGCGCTGGGTGTGGAACTTGAGCGAGAGGCGCTGCAGATGCTGGTAGAGATCGAGCCGGAAGTCGTTCACCATCCCCTGCCCGATCGCGATCGTCGTGGCGTTGTTGAGCGTGCTGAGAACCGCCAGCACCACGTACAACGCCACCAGCCCGAGACACGCAGCGAGCAGCAGCTGATGCGGCGACAGACCCGCCGCCGGGCCCGCCGACACGGGCGTGCCGGTGAGCACGTTGTCCACCACGATTTTCAGCGGCCACGGCTTCAGCAGCTCGCAGGCGCTGATCGCCACGACCTGCAGGAGCGCGAAGACGAATGCGGCGTGATGCGGTCGCAGATAGTGGGCGACCGTCCGGACGATCGGGAAGCGCCGCGGTCGCGCCCCCACGGCCGTCGGAACGGCGGCAATCAGCGGCCGGACTCCATCGGCGCGAGACCGATCTGTTGCGCGACGATCTCGAGCACCTGATACATCGTGCGCCCGAGCCGAACCGCTTGATAGAAGATCGAGCCGGCGATCAGCACCGCGAGGAGGACCGCGACCGTCAGCAGCTCCGGCACCATCAGATAGGCGCCGATTGCCACGAGCCCGCCGGCGAACCAGAGCGCGAGCTTCGCCGCCCGCGAGGTCTTGATCGCACAGCGCACGTTGAAGAGCCGCTTGACGCCACCGTGGTTCTCGACCGCGACCCGCAGCTGCGACTTGGTGGCGATGCCGCGATGGATCTCGAGATCCCAGTCGCTCCACCCGAGATCGTGCGCGATGAGGTATTTCCGCGGCAACAAGAAACGAATGACGCCTTCGAGCAGCTCTTCTTTCTCCTGGCTGCTCTCGCTCCAGTAGCGGAGGAAGAACTCCCGCCCGGTCCAGCGGATGCGCGGGGGCTGGCGCATCTCCGCAAAGCGAATGCGCTCGACGTCGGTGAGCCCTTTCACGCGCCAGCGGTAGCGCTCGAAGCTGCGCAGCAGCGGGCCCAGGTAGATCAAGACGGCGACCAGCAGACGTCCCCGCCAGTGGTCGTAGCGGGGGTCGATACGCGCATAGCGCGCGCTCGTCGCCGACGAGACGAGCGTGATCGCGAGCGGGATCGCGGCGAGCATCAGATACTTACCTGCGGCGATCGCCGCGACCAGCAGCAAGGCGGCGACCACGTTCCACTCGAGCGTGAACGGCAAGAAGGCGAACAACGACGACGGCGGCTCGTACAGCGTCTGGAACAGCCCGCGGCCGAAGGTCCCCGAGTAGATGACCGGGCGGCGCGAGAAGAGCGAGGTCGTGAAGTCGCCGTAGATGCGACCGAGCCAGCGGGACTGGCCGAGCATGTTGAAGCGGTAGGGATGCTTGAAATACAGCAGCGCCTCCGCCTTCCCGTAGCCACGCTGCTGGTTGAGGTAGTCCTTCACGGTGTTGCGCCGGAAATGCCACACCATCGCCGACGGGCTGAAGCCGATGACGTGTCCCTGGTTCTGCAACCGCCAGCAGAGGTCGACGTCGTCGCCGGCGGCGGTGAAGATCGGCTGAAAGCCTCCGACGCCCTCGAGCGCCCGCTTCTGGAAGGCCATGTTGCACCCCGGAATGTGCTCGGCGATCTCGTCGTTCAGGAGCACGTGCGTCGGCCCGCCCGGCGACGCCGCGACGTAGGCGGCGACGGCGCTGTCCTCGGGCGGCGGAAAGTTCGGACCGCCGACCGCCACGAACCCCGCCTGGAACTTGTAGACGAGGTAGGTGAGCCAGTCGGGATCCACCACGCAATCGGAGTCGGTGTAGGCGACGATCTCGCCCGACGCCGCCTCCATCCCGACGTTGCGCGCGACCGAGAGGCCCTTGTTCACCTGAGTGATGAGCGTGAAGAGCCGCGGATTGGCGGCGACGTAGCGCTCGGAAATCGCCTGCGTCGCATCGCGCGAACCGTCGTTCACGATCACGACTTCGTAGTTCGGGTAGCGGATCCTCTCGAGGGACGCCAAGCAGGCGTCCATCGTGCGTTCCGCGTCGTAGGCGCAGATCACCACCGAGACCTTCGGGTAGTGCCGGAGCGACGGCGGCAGCGGCGCGCCGTACTGTTGCTGAATGGCCTGGAACGCCGGCTTGCGCTGGCGATCGCGCGTCACCAACCCGAACGACCAGTCCTCGATCTGATGCCCGCCGGTGAACCACTCGTCGGTCCACGAGAAGATGCACGTCCCGGCAAGTCCCGTCTCGAACGCCGCCCGCACCTGCCACGCGAGCGTCGCCGCCTGGACGTCCTCGCCGAGTCGGACGGAATCGATGCCGTGCTCGGTCAGGACCAGGGGCCGATCGACCGCGATGTTCTGGAGTCGTCCGAGATAGCGGCGGAAGTCGTCCTCGTGGTGGAGGTAGACGTTGAAGCAGACGAAATCGAGGAACTCGAGGTCGAGATACTCCGTCGGCGGGAAATTCGCGTAGCTGACGAGCGCCCGCGGTGCGAGCGCCTTGATGTCGTCGTGCAGGACCCGGAGGAATGCCTGCATGCGTTCCGGGCCGTACCAGCGCACGATGTCGGGCGGGATCTCGTTGCCGATCATGTACGCGAAGACGGCCGGGTGCCCGAGCGAGTCGCGCACGGCGCGGCGAATCGTCTCGCGGATCTCCTCGGTCACGCTCGGCGCGTCGAGGAAGCAGATGTGCTCGGCCCACGGGATGCCGATCATGACCCGGAGGTCGTGGGCTTCGGCGCGATCCAGGAGCCACCGCGGCGGCACCGTGAAGGTACGCACCACGTTCGCGCCGAGCTCGGTCATGAGCGCGAAATCGCGTTCGACCATGTCGCGCTCGGGGAACTGGGTGCCGTGCGACGCGGTCTTGAAGGGCCCGTACGAGACGGCCTTCATGTAGAGCTTCTGGTCCCCGGCGAAGAAGAACTTCCCCTGGACCTGAAGGGGCCCGCTCGCACTGGTGGTCGCGAGAGCGACCGTGCGGGCCGCGAGGCCTGCCTGCGCCGGTGTCATGCGGTCGGCAAGGCCGTGAACGACATCGCCTGCCCTCTTTTCACAATGACCGCCGGTCGACAAGTCGCAGATCCGCGCCTCGACGGCGTGAAGCAGCGGCCAAAACGAAAGGGTCTCGAGCTTCCATGGAAGCCCGAGACCCCCCGCTCACGTCCTCGCGGTAACGCGCCCTTACGGTAGCCCGCGCGCCGTGCCCTTGATGGTGACGCGACCGGGCCCGGGGAGACCGGCGACGTTGTTGACCGCCGCAAGTCCCGTGGGTCCGACGCAGAAGACCGCACCGAGCGTCGGATTCGCCACGTCGTTCATCGGCGGGTCTTCCATGCCGACGGCGATGAGCGTGTTGGTACCGTCGTTCGTCCCGGTCGGTTGGAACGTGCCGCCGCCGGTCGGGTAGCAGACGCGCGGTTTCGACTCGCAGCTGCCCGGCGCACCACCGCACGCATCGTCGTTCGTGCAGCCGCGTTGCGCGTGACCCGACGCGACCGTGCAGTTCCCGTCGGACGGGCCGATGGTGCAGCTCCCCTCGCCGTCGCCGTCGGGATCTTCACACTCCATCAGGCGCTCCACCTGGTCGTTCGTGTCGTCCTGGCAACCGCTCGGCCTGGTCGCCGCGCCGGGCCGGCCACAGTTCTGCGCGGCTCCGGGACACTCACTGGCGACGTTGCAGGCCGCTCCCGCGTTCGGTCCCGTGAGACACCGACGTCCGCCACAGACCGCACCAATCGGACCGGGGGGATCGAAGGGGCAATCGGTGTTGCTGTCGCACGGCTCGGAGGCGGGGCTGTTGCACGTGTCGCAGAGACACTTGTCGCCCGGCGAGTCGGTGCAGTTCGGACTCCCCGCGCTGAGCGTCTTGATGACGGGATTGGTCTCGCTCGAGAGGTCGATCGACAGCGTGGCGATGATCGCGCTCGGATTCGGCGGGCAGTCGAGACTGGTGACTCCGAAGTCGGGGCGGCCCGGGATGAAACCGTTCCCATCGCAGTTCAGCCCGAGACGCTGTCCGGCGTCGCAGGTGCCTTGCTGGAGACCGTCGTTGTTCACCGGATCGCTGACGCAGCGCGGACACGGGTTGTCGACGCCGGGGCCCAGATAGACCCGCGAGCGCAGGTTGACGACGGTCGTCGCCTCGCCGGTCTGGATGTCGGCGGTGCCCGTGATCGGTCCGAAGAACTGGTTCGCCACGCAGGTGGTCACGCCACCGGCGGCCAGCGGCAGATTCGAGCCGAAGAAATACTCGCAGGCCGCGACAGGACACGCGCCGCTCGGACACTGCGAATCGAGAGTGCACGCGGCACCGCTGTTGGTGCCACCGATGCAGACGCGTGGCTGACACTGCGCGCTGTCGGTGCATTGGACGGAGGTATTGTTGGTGCACCGGCGATTCTTGAGTTGTCCCGTGAGACCGTTCGCGATCGGACCGGAGATCGTGCACGGCTGCCCCTGCGGTCCGCGGCACGTCGGACGCGGTCCGGTACAGGCCACGGCGACCGTGACGTCGCCGTTGGTGATGACCGGCGCGCGGTGCGCGATGCCGGTGTGACCGGTATCCAGGATGGTCTCCGGGGCGGTCGCGTCGCCGCTGAACGTGATCTTGGTGGGGCACGCGCAGGTGCAGCTCATGCTGCAGACCTCGAGCCCGTTCCCCGCGTTGGCACAGGAGCTCGAGCCCGGCGGATCACATTGCTCGGCGCCGTTCACGATACTGTCGCCACAGAACGGCGTGGCCATGGCGGTCGGCGTCACGGTTCCGGTGCTGGTCGGGGTCGGCGTGACGGTCGGCACCGGCGTCGAGGTCCGGGTCGCCGTCACCGTCGCGGTCGCGGTGACCGTGGCGGTCACGACCGGCGTCGTCGTCGCCGTCACGACGGGGGTCGTCGTCACCTCGGCCGTCACGGTCGGTGCGGCTTCCGTGGCCGTCGCCTCGACGGTGGCGGTCGCCTCGGGAGTAACGGTCGGGTCGGGAGTGACCGTCGGGTCGGGGGTGGTCGTGGCGACGGCCTCGGTGGGCGTCACCGTCTCGGTCGCCACGGGTTCCGGGGTCGCGGTTTCGGTAGCCCCGGGCTCCGGCGTGGCCGTTTCGGTCGCGACCGGCTCTGGGGTCGCCGTCTCCACCGGCTGGTCGGTAACGGTCGGGAACGGCGTGTCGGTGGCCACGATCTCAGGCGTCGCCGTCGGCGTCGCCACCGGTTCTTCGGTTGCCGTGACCGTCGGCACCGGCGCTTCGGTCGGGGTCACGGTCGGCACCGGGGCTTCGGTCGGAGTGACCGTCGGGACCGGGGCATTGCAGCTCGCGCAACACGAGGCGACCACCGTCCCGCCGCGTCCCGTACAGGCACTTTCGGACGAGAGCGGCCGACAGCGGCGCGTCACCGACGAGCCCGGCAACTGGCAGGCGACGGCCCCGTCGCGCTTGCCGCACGTCGACCGGATCGCGCAGCCCTCGATCTTGCTCCGGCATTTCTTGGGAACCAGGCCTTCGCGCACCAGACGGTTCACGACCTTGCCCACGCACGAGGTGTACCGGCCGTGATTTTTGGCCGCGGCACAGGGGCACTCGAGGTCGATGGTCGATTGCACCGTGCAACGCGCCGCCTCGCAGTCCACCGGCTGCGCGTTGGCGCGCGTCGCGGGTACGGCGAAGAGCATTCCGGTGAGGATGGCGATGACGAGCTTCATGTCGGCTCCCTGGTTGTCGACCCGTGCCTGGCGGCGGGCCCATGAGATGCAATTTCACAATACGGTCGGTCACGGATTGACGTCGTCGACGCCACGGCACACCGAACCGTCCCCTTCCTCTGCCAGAGCGAAGCCCCTCGGCGCAACCGTTTTGAGGTATTCCGCTCCGGAGCCGGCGGCCGGCCGCCCTCGCCCACACTATGGCGGGTGCGGCATACGACCCGGCAGAAGCCCGCCGAGGCGTCCCAGATTTGGTTGCCGATGCTCGCGTCGGACGACGACCTTCACCTCCCTCCCCTGGGCGATCGAACGCGAGGTCGACGACGTGGCGAGTTCGGATGTCGTCAATCCGAAAGGTGGCGGGTCCGACCGCGGGGGGCAGCTACTTGTGTGCGGGGGCGGGGCAAGCAGCTTCGCCGCGGATCCCCATGATCGCGTCGAGTTTTGCGACGTCACCTCGCCGCGCGATCGAGATCTTCACGGCGTTCGACTGACTGTATCGTATACCGACACGGTCACACGCTCGACAAAACAGGCCCCGAATATCCGCTGAAAAGTTCGTGAAGTTGTACGCTGGGTAGTCTTTCCCGCGCACGACTCGCCGGTGACGGGAACCATCCGAGTCGAGGCAGCCACGAACGAATCGATCGGCGTGGTGGCTAACTATGACGGCCTGCCACGGTTCCAACGCGATTTTTCGAAGGTGCTTCTTCCCCGGACCGTGCTGCGGAAACATCAGCGGCCAGCGACCCCAGTAGCTGGAGATCACCACACACTGTCCATGCGGGAACGTTCCGACAGTGCGCCCGGGACGCAGCATCGCGATGCTCGAATGCATTCCTCGATCACTCGCGTCTGTTGCACACCAAGAAAGATTCGAAGTCGGAAAGTCCTGGCGCAGCGCGAGATGTGACCGTCGCCGAGATACAGCCCCAAGAGGTAGGCATAGTCGGCGTGTTGGTGCTGGTGGAGGGACTCGAACCCCCACTGGGCTGATTTTAAGTCAGCTGCCTCTGCCGCTTGGGCTACACCAGCGAAAAACGAGAGGCGGCGAGCGGATTCGAACCGCTGCATCGAGGTTTTGCAGACCTCTCCCTTAGCCACTTGGGTACGCCGCCCTACGAAGGCGTCGTTCGTACCATGCGGTCGTCCCGACCGGCAAGGCGGGATCACGCCGATCCGAGCCGAATTGCCTGGACGACGGGATGCGCTTACAGTTCTTACACCATGCCGATCGCGCGCGGTTTCCTCGTCGTCATCGTGTTGGTCCTTGGCACAACGGCGGCCCGCGGCGAGATCTACCGGTGGGTCGACGAGCACGGCATCACCCACCTCGACGACACCGAGGCGAACGTCCCCGAAGCCGCGCGCTCCGATGCCAAGGTCTTCCAGGCCCGGCCCGCCCCCGTCGGTGCCACCACCGCAACCGGACCCACGCAGGCGGCGTTCGCAAACGGGATCGCGCGCGAGCTCGGCTTGATTGCCACGGCGAACCAGGACGCCGTCTCGGTCCTGCACCTGGTCGGCGTCTATCCGAGCGTCGGCTGGAACCTGAACGCGACCCTCACCTCGGCCGTCGTCGAGGAGGTCACGCGAGCGGCGCGTGCCGCGGCCCGAGCCCGCCGTCTGCCGCAGGGCGAAGCGAGCGTCGAAGCCGCGGTGTTGCGGGTCGCCTCCGGGCTCGGGGTCGCGGGCCCGCCGCCGACGGTGATCGCCGAGCCGGCACCCGCGGCACCGCCGACCGTCATCGTCGCGCCGAACATCGTGGTCGAATCGCCGCCGCAGCAAACCGTCGTCGTGCACACGATCGAGCGCGAGCGCCAGCCGATGCTGACGCGCTACGGATGGTACGACCCGACATTCGGCGGCGGCATCCCGTTCGCGCCGATCCAGAGTCGGAAGCACGGCCCGATTCCCGATCGGATCACGCCGCTCTCCAGTCCGGCGGGACGCCTGCACGGACCGGCCGTCCCACCGCGCCCGGGCCTGCAGCCGTTTCGGCGACCACCGACCTTCTGACAGGCGCAACGCGGCTGGCATTGCCCGGCCTCCTTGGTTATCACCGCTCCGCTCGCGACCGCCGACGGTCCGATCGAGGAGGACTCTCATGAAGCTCGATACGGTCTTCGCCCCGACCTCCCTGAACGAGATTCCGGCGCTCGCCCGCGCGGCCGACGAGATCGGCTTCGCCGGGCTCTGGACCGCCGAGACGAGTCACGATCCCTATCTGCCCTTGCCGCTCGTGGCGGAGCACAGCGAGCGCATCGAGTTCGGCACCTCGATCGCGGTCGCTTTCCCGCGCAGCCCCCTCGTGCACGCGCAGATCGCCTGGGATCTCGCGGCCCAGTCGAAGGGGCGCTTCATCCTGGGGCTCGGGACCCAGGTGAAGGGTCACAACGAGCGACGCTTCGGCATCAAGTGGGAGGCGCCGGGACCACGGCTCCGCGAGATGATCCTCTGCATTCGCGCCATCTGGGACTGCTGGCAGAACGGCACCAAGCCGCGCTTCGAGGGGGAGCACTACCGGTTCACCCTGATGACCCCGTTCTTCAGCCCGGGGCCGATCGCGCATCCCGCGGTGCCGATCTGGATCGCCGGCGTGAACACGTACATGTGCGAGCTCGCGGGCGAGCTCTGCGAAGGCTTCCACGTGCATCCGTTCCATTCCGACCGCTATCTCCGCGACTCGCTCCTGCCGGAGATCGGACGCGGGCTCGCCAAAGCCGGCCGCACGCGCAAGGACATCGTGCTCGCGACCAGCGCCTTCGTGATCGCCGGTGACAGCGACGAGGAGATCGCCAGCGCCAAGGACGCCGTCCGGATGCAGATCGCCTTCTACGCGTCCACCCGCACGTACGTCCGCGTCCTCGAGTCGCACGGTTGGGGCGACACCTGTACCCGACTGAACGAAAAGGCCGCGAAGGGCGACTGGGGCGGCATGGCGAGCGAGATCACCGACGAGATGCTCGATGTGTTCGCGATCACCGCGCGCTGGGGCGACGTCGCCACCAAGGTCCAGGCGCGCTACGACGGCATCCTCGACCGCGTCGCGCTCTACCTGCCGTTTCGCCCCGGCGCGGACGTCGAGCGCTGGCGGCAGATCGTTCGCGCGTTCGCGTGAAGCGTCCGCGTCTCGGCGGAGGTGCCCGCATCGTCTTCGCCGTCGAAGGCGGGCGCCGCGTGATCACCGTCGAGGGCGGGGGCTTCGCCGAGGCGGAACGCCGTCAGCTTCGTCAATTGATGCAGCCGCTCGCGATCCGCACCGGCACGGTGACGCTCAAGCGCGATTGGCTCGGCCGCCGCCGCGTCGCGTTCAGCCGCGACATCCCGGAGCCGATACAGCAGGTGATCCGCAACCTCGTGGGCAACCTGTCTCGCCTGCGCACACCCTGACACACGGCTGTGCCGCGGGCGCTCCGGTCCTCGGTTCGCGCCACCCCGCAACCCAGGATCGGCGGGCTTTTCGCCGTGGCACGACCTTCGCTCTGAAAGCTCACGTCCGCGGCGAGCGGAACGCACCCATGCTTGAACCTACTCCTGACTGCAGCTCCTCCTCCTCCCCCGCTCACGACTTTCCGCTCGCCGCGGGCGCCACGCTCCTCACACTCGTTGCGTATCTCGAGCCCGCCGCCCGTATCCCCGCGGGTGCGCTCACCCTCTCCGCTCTCCTCCTGCTGTGGCTCGGCGCCGTGCGCCGCCGTAGCGCGTCAGCCTGCCCCCCCCCGGGTCTGACGCGGCGGCGGTGACCGCGCGCCGAGCGCTTCACCCCCCCTCCCCCTCCGCGAGTTCCCGGGCGCGATCGAAGATCGCCGCCAGCATCGGAGCCGTGAGCCTCCCGGTCTGCGTGTTCTGGCGACTCGGGTGATACGACGCGAGCACCGTCACGGTACCGATCGTCGTCTCCGCACCGTGTCCGAAGCGCGGCAACGGGCGTGGCAGCTCGACCCCCCGCGCGCGCTCGGTGGCGAGCACCGCGGCGAAACCGATCGCTCCGAGAGCCACGACGACCCGTACGTGCTCGAGGAGCGCGCGCTCGCGAGCAAGATAGGGCCGGCAGCGCGCGAGCTCGTCGATCGTCGGCCGGTTGTCGGGTGGTGCGCAGCGTGCCGCCGCTGTGATGTAGGCGTCCCGGAGCCGGAGGCCGTCGTCCCGGAGCTCGGACGACGGAATGCTCGCGAAGCCCGCGCCGTGCATGGCCCGCATGAGCCATGCGCCGCTCTGATCGCCCGTGAACATGCGTCCGGTACGGTTCCCGCCGTGCGCAGCCGGCGCCAGCCCCACGATCAGCACGCGGGCCCGCGCATCGCCGAATCCGGGAAGCGGTCGACCCCAGTATTCGTCGTCGCGGAACTGCCGCCGCTTTGCCCGTGCGACGAGCTCGCGATGCGCCACCAGGCGCGGACACGCGCGACAGGCGACGATGGCGTCCGCCAACGTCCGCAGCGTCTCGCGGGACTCAGTCGCCGACGTAGCGAACCTGGTTGTCCTCGACCAGGACCATCGACGGAATCTCGCGGTCCGTGAGGCCGTGCTTCACGCTCAGGTGCTCGACGAAGGCCGCCCGCTCGCGAAAGCTCCGCTTGTGCGGACGGCAGAAGTACGGCGCCTTGTTGATCGTCACGACGCCGGGCACCGCATGGTGGGACCCGCCGAAGGGGAACGTGACGCTCGTATCGTAGTCGAGCGGGACATCGATGAAGAGATCGGTGCGCGGGTCGCCGTGGTAGCGGCGCGGACGGTCGTCCGCGACCGCAGGCGTCGCGAGGACGCCGACGAGCAGCACGGCTGCGATTCCACGCATCGCCTGCGAGTATGACAGCGGACCACGGCCCGCGGAACGCCCATTCGCGTCGTCACTTGCCGGTTCCCCAGGTGCCGAGGCGCGCGGCGGCCTGCGCCGCCCGCTCCCACAGGAGCTCGACGGCCTGGTCGGGATTCCATCGCCCTGCCATCTCGCCCGGCAACAGCATGTGCGTGGTCCGCGGCGCCTGCTGTAGGCTTTCGCTGAGGAAGGGATTGCGCTCGACCCAGCGTGGCACGTCGGAGTCCGAGAAATACGGCAGCGACACCGCACCGGCACCGCGCTGGTCGACGCGAGCGTCCGTGAGCTCGGCCGCCTTGTAGCGACGGATGTCCCGCGCCGTCTCGTGATAGCCGACCGCCTCGTCGATCACGTTGCGGACCGCGGCGCTGCCCTCACCGTCGATGCGGAGCGCGGCGATCGCGTTCCTCGCCTCGTCCAACCGACGCTCGTAGACCGCGAGGGGAACCGCGAAGCGCGCCGCCTCGTCGACGGTACCGAGCACCGCCGCCGCGGCGACCGCCTTGGCCGCGAGGTCCGGCGGCGCGTCGGTACGCGGCGGCAGGGTCGCCTCGCGAAAGACGGGCGGCGCCGTCGGTGTGGGCACCGGCACCGGCACTGCCGGTGCG
>CAZWAX010000046.1:0-20675 GCA_964631985.1 uncultured Polyangiaceae bacterium
CGCGGTCGCGGCCGTCCCACCGTCGCTGCGAGCCGGCGGCGCGACGAGCGACGGTGCTGGTGCGACGAGCGCCGGCGTCACGGCGCCGATCGGCAACACCAGCGTGAACGTCGCGCCGCGGCCCGGCGTGCTCGCGACCTCGATGTCGCCGCCGAGGAGGCGCGCCAGCTCGCGCGCGATCGAAAGCCCGAGCCCGGTGCCACCGAACTTCCGGCTGGTCGTCCCGTCGGCCTGCCGGAAGGGCTCGAAGATCGCCTCGTGCTGATCGGCCGCCACGCCGACGCCGGTGTCGTGGACCGCGAAGCGCACGCGTGCACCGGCCCGCGTGACGACGAGGCGCACCTCGCCCTGCTCGGTGAACTTGCAGGCGTTCGCAAGCAGGTTGGTCAGCACCTGGCGGACGCGGTGCGGATCGGTCGTGATCGCCGCCGGCACGCCGGGGGCGACGTCGATCGCGAAGCCGAGTCCCTTGTCGCGCGCGATCGGCTCGAAGGTGGGCCGCAGGTCGTCGACGATGCGCCCCGGGGCCACGCTCTCGATCGCGGTCTGGATCCCGCCCGCCTCGATCTTCGAGAGGTCGAGGATGTCGTTGATGAGCGCCAGGAGATCGTTTCCCGCGCCGTAGATGGTCTCGGCGTACTTGATCTGGTCGTCGGTGAGATTGCCTCCGCGGTTGTCGGCGAGGAGGCGCGCCAGGATGAGCGCGCTGTTGAGCGGCGTGCGGAGCTCGTGCGACATGTTCGCGAGGAACTCCGACTTGTAGGCGTTGGCGCGGTCGGCCACCTGTTTGGCGCCGCGGAGCGCGTCGCGCTGCTTCTCGAGGTCCAGCCCCTGCGCCTCCAGGTGCGCGTTCGACTGCTCGAGCTCGGCCTGCTGCTCCTCCAAACGCGCCTGCGACTCGCGGAGGATGCCGCTCTGACTCTCGAGCTCCTCGTTGCTGACCCGCAGCTCCTCCTGCTGCGCCTGGAGCTCCTGCGACTGGCGCTGCGTCTCGGCGAGGAGGTCGTTCAGGCGGCCGCGGTAGTCGGCCGTACGGGTCGCGATCGCGAGGGGCTCGGCCACGCGTTCGAAGAGGGCCCGCGCGAGATCGTCGATGGCCCGCATGCTGCCGAGCGCCAGGACGGCGATGGGGCGCCCGTCGGCCCAGAGCGGCACGACCGCGAGATGGCGGGGCGGCGTGCTGCCGATGCCGGCCTCGATGCGGAACGCATCGCTGTGCTGGACCCGGAACGCGTCCGCTGGAATCGCGTCCAGCACGACGACCCGACGATCGCGAAGCGCCTGCCCGACGATGCCCTCGCCGGCGGTGTGCGCATCGGGTGCGTCGGCGCGGGCGAGCGCGACCGCGGCGACGAGCCGCGCCTCGTTGCCGGCGGCCTGGTAGAACGCGCCGACCGTGACCGCGAGCGCGTCCATCATCGACGCGAGCACGCGCTCGCCGACCTCGGCGACGCCGAAGTCGCCCTGCAAGCGCTCGAGCAACCCCGCGTGGACGTGGCGGAGCCATTCCTCGCGCTCGCTCGCGATCCGCGCCTGCACGATCTGGCGCACCAGAATCGCCGCCGCGACCATCGCCGTGATGCCGAGCAGGCGATTGGTGTACGCGATGACGGGCGAGATGCCGGGGGAGTCCGTCATCGACGAGAGGCCGATCAGTATGGCCGCGCCGCCGCTCACGACGATCGGAAGGTCCGGACGCCGCGTGTAGGCGCAGAGCATGATCGGCGCCAGGTAGAAGATCCAGACGATGATCCCGAGCGGCGTCAGGAAGTCGGCGACGAAGACCGCCGCGGTGATGCCGATGATGGCCGCGATCAACGACCGCGAGGCGGGGATCTCGAATGGGCGCATGCGTCGCCTTCGAGGGTAGCGGCGGCGGGAGCTCGTAGTCTACGGGGCCCGGCGGCGCGGATCGATCAGCCAGCGCACGAACAGCGCCCCGAACACGAGGTCGCCGAAGAGGCCGACGAAGCCCGGGATCACCGCCACGCGAACACGGGCTGCTCGAAGTGGTCGACGCGGGTCAGACGGCCGTGCACGCCGACCTCGCGGAGCTGATAGACGATCGCGGCCGTCGGCGCGTGCACGTGCGCCCCGACCATGGCGATCGAGATCACCGGCCGGTCGCTCTCCGGGATCTGCCGCAGATGCGGCACGTCGGGGTGCTCGAGCACGCCGAGCGGCACGCGATACACCGCCGCAACCTCCTGCGGGTCGGGGGCGAGGCTCGCGCTCTCGCCCGCCCACACCACGACCGGCGTGATGACGTACCCAGAGCGCGTCGGATAGTCGTCGAGGCAGCCGAGGACCTGCGCCTCGGTCGCCCGCAAGCCGACCTCCTCGTCGAGCTCGCGGAGCGCGCCCGCGATCGCCGACTCGCCGGGCTCGACGCGCCCTCCTGGCAGCGCCCACTGCCCCGGGTGCGACGAGAGCCGCGGCGCGCGGCGGGTGAGGAGGAAGCACGGCGCGGCATCGTCGTCCGCGACCAGCGTCACCGCGACCGCCGCGTGGCGCCGGCCGTCGAGCGGCACGGCCAGGCGCTCGTGGGCTGCCAGGTGCGCGCGCACGCGCGACTCGAGGTCGGGGCCGAAGGGCAGCATGACGGACACGGCTAGCGTATATAGCCCGGCGGGAGATCGACGATGAAAGCCATTCGCGTGCATCAAACTGGTGGTCCCGAGGCGATGCAACTCGACGAGATCGCCGTGCCCACCCCGAGCGGCGGCGAGGCGCTGGTCGAGATCGCCGCGATCGGCGTCAACTACATCGACGTCTACTTCCGGACCGGGCTCTACAAAGCGCCGCTCCCGTGGACGCTCGGGCTCGAAGCATCCGGCACCGTGCGCGCCGTCAGCGCCGGGAGCGGAGCGAGCGCGATTGCCGTGGGTGATCGCGTCGCGTGGACCGGCGTGCCCGGCGCGTACGCCGAAATGGCGACGGTCCCCGCCAACCGGCTCGTGAAGCTCCCCGCGGCCCTGTCCTTCCGGGACGGCGCCGCCGCCATGCTGCAGGGCATGACCGCGCACTATCTGGCTTGCTCCACGTATCCGTTGCAGGCGGGCGACGCGTGCCTCGTCCACGCCGCCGCCGGCGGCGTCGGCCTCCTGCTCTGTCAGGTCGCCAAGCGCCGCGGCGCGACGGTCGTCGCGACCGTCTCCACCGAAGCCAAGGCCGAGCTCGCGCGCCAGGCCGGCGCCGATCACGTCATCCTCTATTCGCAGGAGGATTTCGTCGCCGGCGTCCGGCGCGCGACCGCCGGCGCCGGCGTGCACGTCGTCTACGACGGCGTCGGCGCCACCACGTTCGAGAAGGGCCTGGATTGTCTCCGCCCGCGCGGCACCATGGTGCTCTTCGGCGCGGCGAGCGGTCCGGTCCCGCCCTTCGACCTCGGCCAGCTGAACGCCAAGGGCTCGCTCTACGTCACCCGTCCGAGCCTCTTCCACTACATCGCGGACGACCGCGAGCTGCACGAGCGCGCCGCCGACGTGCTGGGTTGGATCGCCGCGGGCGAGCTGAAGCTCCGGGTCGAGGAGGACTACCCGCTGGCGCGCGCCGCGGACGCGCACCGCGCCCTCGAGGGGCGGAAGACCACGGGCAAGGTGCTGTTGATTCCCTAGCGCGCGCTTGGCTAGATCGGCGCCATGCCACGTGTCTCCGCCAATGGGATCGAGCTCGAGTACGACACCTTCGGTGACCCCTCGCAGCCGCCGCTGATTCTCATCATGGGCCTCGGTGCCCAGATGATCCTGTGGGAGAACGCGTTCTGCGATGAGCTCGCCGCGAGCGGCTTCTACGTGGTGCGCTTCGACAATCGCGACATCGGGCTGTCGACGCAGCTCGACGATCTCGGCGTGCCGAACGTCTTCGTGGCGATGCAGCAGGCGATGGCAGGGAAGCCGGTGGAGGCGCCGTACACGCTCGCCGAGATGGCCGACGACACCGTCGGGCTCATGACCGCGCTCGACATCGATCGCGCCCACGTGGCCGGCGCATCGATGGGCGGCATGATCGCGCAGACGCTCGCGATCCGGCACCCCGAGCGCCTGCTCAGCATGACGTCGATCATGTCGACAACCGGCGATCCGACGCTGCCGCCGGCGACCGCCGACGCGATGGCGGCCTTGCTCACGCCGCCGCCACTCGACCGCGAAGGCAACGTCGCGCGAACGCTCGCGGCGTGGAAGGTGATCGGGAGCCCGGGCTTTCCCTTCGACGAGGCGCGCATGGCCGCGCTCTTCGAACGCGCGTTCGACCGCGGCTACAACCCCGGCGGCGTGGCACGACAGCTGACGGCGATCATGGCCTCGGGCGACCGGACGAGCGCGCTCCGGGCGGTGACCGTGCCGACGCTCGTGATCCACGGCGACGCCGACCCGTTGATCCGCCCCGAGGCGGCCCACGCGACCGCCGCGGCCATCGCCGGTGCGGCGTTGCTGGTGATCGAAGGCATGGGGCACGATTTCCCGCGCGGTACGTGGGCGCCGATCATCGCCGCCATCGCGAAGCATGCCGCGGGCGCGGCCGCCCGCGCGGCCTGACGCCCAGAGCCGGCACCCCACGGTCTCTCGCGATGCCGATCGAGCGCGGCTGCGACCTCTGCGAAGCAGCGCGCCTCACGCGCTGGTACTCGGAGGACGACGTCTGCTGGGTCGCCGACTGCGAGATCTGCGAGGTGCCGATGGTGGTGTGGCGCCGCCACGGCATCGACCCGTCGTCCGACGAGCTGGCGCACATGACGGCCGCGCTCGGACGCGCCGCCGACGAGCACTTTGCGACTTGGGTGGTCGACGGCCATCGCCGCAACATCCCCGACCACTGGCACGCCCACGCGCGGCCGAGCGGCAAGGCCGCGCTCGCGTGGTGGGCGCGGCGCTTCCGGTCGTGAGGGCGGCGGCGCCGGCCGCGATTGACGCCACCGCGTCGGCCGGGTGAGAGTCCGCGCGTGAACGCGACCGACGAGACGACGCCCATGAGCAGCGTCGAGATCACGCGCCCGCGGGACGGGGTCGCCCTCGTCACCCTGAACCGCCCCGAGTCGTTGAACGCCATGAACGCGGCGTTGATCGCCGACCTGCATGCCGCGCTCGCGACGCTCCGTCCCGACCGCTCGTGCCGCGTCATCGTGCTGACCGGCGCGGGCCGCGCGTTCTGCACCAGGCTCGACCTCAAGGAAGGCGCAACGCCGCCGGAGGCAGGCATCGACCTCGAGAACCGCACCCAGCTGCTCGCGAGCCACACCGGCGACATGATGGAAGCCGTCGCCGCGTTCCTCGCGAAGCGGCCGCCGAAGTTCACCGATTCCTAGCCACGGAGAAATTGCATGAGCCTGACAGGACGCATCGCCCTGGTGAGCGGCGGCAGCCGCGGGATCGGGCGCGCCATTGCGCTCGGTCTCGCCGCCGACGGTGCCGACGTCGCCGTCAACTACCGCCGCGACGAGGACGCCGCGCGCGCGACCGTCGCCGCGATCGAGAAGCTCGGCCGCCGTGCCCGGGCCTTCGCCGCCGACGTCGGCGAGTACGACCAGTGCGTCGCGATGACCGAGCGCGTCGCGGCCGAGCTCGGCCGGGTCGACATCCTGATCTGCAACGCCGGCGTCGCCTCACGCGGCCAGACCGTCGTCGACACCGACCCGCGCGAGCCCGACCGCCTCTGGAAGACCCACGTCTACAGCGCGTGGGCGCTCGCGAAGCTCGTGGTGCCGGCCATGCGCCAGGCGCCGCGCGGCGACGTCATCATGATCTCGTCGGTCGCGACCCAGTACCTCGCGCCCAACAGCGCCCCCTACAACATGGCCAAGGTTGCGCTCGAAGCGCTTGCGGTGACGCTCGCGAAGGAGGAGCGCCACCACGGCATCCACGTGAACGTCGTCGCCCCCGGCCTCGTCGACACCGACATGGGCCGCCGCCTCGTGAAAGGCGCGATGGGTGTCTCCGACATCCGCACGATGGACTCGAGCAGCGCCTTCGGCCACGTCTGCACGCCCGAGGAGGTCGCGGACGCGGTGCGCTTCCTGGTGTCGGAGCGCGCGAGCTACCTGACGTGTCAGCGGATCGGCGTCGACGGCGGGCCGTTTTAGTTCGGAAGGAGGATCTCGGCGTTGCCCGCCCCACGCCGGGCACGCTACGCTCCGGACGCATGAGCCAGCCGCAACGGCACTACACCCTCGACGACTACTTCGCGGTGTTCACCTGACCATGGCGAAGACCGCGAAGACGATCACGCCCGAAGCCGCCGCCGCGCTCGTCAAGTCGGGCGACTGGGTCGACTACGGCTTCGGCATGGGCCAGCCCGACCGCTTCGACCGCGCGCTCGCCGCGCGTGCGCCCGAGGTGCGCGGCGTGAAGCTGCGGAGCGCCTTCAGCATGCGGCCGCGCAAGGTGATCGAGGTCGACCCGTGCGGTGAGCACTTCGTCGGCTACAACTGGCACTTCTCGGGCTACGACCGCGCCCGCGCCGACGAAGGCCGCGCCCACTACGTGCCGATGAACTTCGGCGAAGCGCCCGATCTCTATCGCCGCTTCGTCGACCCGATCGACGTCGTTTGCATCCGCACCTGCCCGATGGACGCGCACGGCTGGTTCAACTTCAGCGGGGCCGTCTCGTACCACAAGGCGATGACCGAGCGCGCGAAGGTGCTGATCGTCGAAACCTCGACCGCCCTGCCCTACGTCTTCGGCGCGGAAGAAGCGGTGCACGCGAGCGCCGTCGACTTCGTGATCGACGGCGGGGACGACGCGGTGCCCGAGGCCGGCAATCCGACCGCGACCGAGATCGACCGCGAGGTCGCGGCGCTCATCGCGGCCGAGGTGAGCGACGGCGCCTGCCTCCAGATCGGCATCGGCGGCATGCCGAACGCGGTCTGCGGCCTCCTGAAGGACGCCGGCGTCCGCGACCTCGGCATCCACACCGAGATGCTGGTCGACGGCATGATCGAGCTGGTCGAGGCGGGCATCGTCACGGGCGCCCGCAAGCGCATCGACCGCGGCAAGATCGTCTTCACCTTCGCCGCCGGCTCGCGAAAGCAATACGACTTCATCCACCGCAACCCCGCCCTCGCGGCGCGCCCCGTCGACTACACCAATCTGCCCCACAACATCATGCAGAACGACCAGGTGGTCTCGATCAACAACACCACCCAGATCGATCTCCAGGGCCAGGCGGCCTCGGAGTCCTCCGGCCACCGCCACATCAGCGGTACCGGGGGCCAGCTGCAGTTCGTCCGCGGCGCCTACGCGTCGCGCGGCGGCAAGTCGTTCATCTGCCTCTCGTCCACCTACGAGCGCCACGGCAAACGCGAGAGCCGCATCGTCACCACGCTCACCCCCGGCAACGTCGTCACCACCCCCCGCACCGACGTCATGTACGTCGTGACCGAGTACGGCCTGGTGAACCTCAAGGGCAAGTCGGTCGCCGAACGCGCGAAAGCCCTCATCAACCTCGCCCACCCCGACTTCCGCGAGCAGCTCGAGCGCGACGCCCGCGAGCTGAGAATCTTTCCGAGTAGTTTTTTCTAGAGGCGGGGGCGCGCGGGATCTCGCATCAGGGCGTGACGGTCGACGGAATGCAGAGCTCGAGCTCTTTGGCGGTATCGAGCGTGCCGGCTCCGAGTTGGCTGATCACCCGTAGTCCGGACTGTCCGCGATGCTTGGCCGGCGCGGGCACGATCTTCGTGCCTTTGTCCTTCGGGTCGATCGCGCCACAGCCGTTCTGCTCGATGCGCTTCTTCGCGGGCTTGGCCTGATAGCAGGCGAGATGCGTCGTCTCGTGACGGAGCGCGGCCGGTGTGAATCCGAGTAAGAGCTCACCGGTCTTCAGCACGAGCGGCGTTCCCGATTCGGCGACCGGGAAACAGAGCCGGGTGAGCTTCTTCAGATCGTAGCGCCGCGATTGGAGCGCGTCGGCGGCGTCGACCTGCATGCCCTTCGGGAACTTTGCGAGCACGGTACCGTCGGCGCGCTTCTTCTGGACCTTCACCTTGTAGCAGCGGAAATCCGCAACCTCGTGCGTCGCGGCGGCGGGTGGGAGCGCCGGCTCGACGGGATTCAGGAGCGTCGGCACGAGCAAGTCGCCGGGCTTCGCCACGGTCACGACGACGTCACCGCACGCGTTCTCGATGTGCACGTCGGGGATCGGCCGAAACTTCGTGCCGCCCTTCCGCGCCTTCAGGCCGTAGTCGGTGAGATGCGTCACGTCGTCGCCGACGCCCGCGTCATTGACGTCGACCGGCAGCCCGAGAGCCACGAGCTTCTTCACGTCGACGTCGGTCGAGCTGGCGGCGTCGGCGAGCGTGAGTGGTCCGACCGGCGCGAACTTCGCCGCGCCTTTCGTCGCCTTCGTCTTGTAGATGAAGAAGGAGTCGAGACCGATGGCGGCCGGCACGGTGGTGAAGAGCCTCGCCAGCCCCAGTCGCGCCAGGTCATCGGCGACGTCGAACGTTCCGCCGACGATCAGGCTGTCGTCGGGTTGCAGCAGAAGTACACGGATACTCGCTGCGTTCGAGCCGCGGTTCATGAGGTCGAAGCCCGTGCCGTCCTGAGGAAAGGAATCGTCGATGCTCCCGTCCGGATCGAGACGAAAGATGCGATTGCGCAATGCGAGGTCGATGTTGGCGGGGGGACCCATCCCAACGAGCACTTTCCCATCCGGCGCCAGTGCGAGCGCGCGGACCTGCTGTTGAGCGTCCGGGTACGGCATGACGGGGACGAAGCCGGCGTCCAACGAGCCGTCGGCGTTCACGCGGGCGGCCCCCTGTCGCGGCGTGCCGTCGTAGTTGAAGAACTGACCACCGATGAGGATCTTGCCGTCCGGTTGCAGCACGATCGAGTTCACGACGCCGTCCGGACCGCTGCCGGGGTCGAATGTCGGATCGGGTGTCCCGTCCGCGTTCAGCCGCGCGAGGCTCGCGAAGATGCCATTGATCGGCACCAGGCCGGTCAGGAGGAGCTTGCCATCGGGTTGCACCACGATGTGCTCGACGGTGCCGCCCGACAAATGAACGGAGAAGGTCTCGTCCGGATTGCCGTTGGCATCGAGCCGGTTCAGGCGGCGTGTATTGTACTCATCCTGTTGGTTGACGAGGATCTTGCCGTCCGCTTGCAAGGCAAAGCCGGTGGTGGGCACGAGATGCGGGTAGAGGCCGGGATAGGCGAAGCCCGCGTCGAGGGTCCCGTCGGCGTTGAGGCGCACGAAATGCCGGTTTTGATCGGATCCGGTCACCCGGAAGAAGCCCCCTACGAGAACTTTGCCGTCCGGCTGGAGCACCATGTCGTATACGGTCGAGCTCGAGTCGGCGACGAACGGCGGGTTGAAGGCAGTGTCGGTCGTGCCGTCGGGGTGCAGCCGCCCGATCCCGCCGCGCCGCGCGCTGTTCAGGTGGGTCGGTCGGCTGATCCCATGCGGCTGAAAGCCGACCAGCAGCTTGCCGTCGGGTTGCCGGATGAGCGCGTGGACTTGGAGACCCGTTCCGGGCCCGTTCGAGTCGAACAAAGGATCGCGGCTACCATCCGGCGCGAGTTGCAAGATGGCTTCGGCAGGCTCGTGGTTGAAGTTGTCATATCTGCCGACCACGACGACTCTGCCGTCGTTCTGCAACGCAATGGCCCACACCTCGTTGTTCGGGTTCCCGTAGAGGCCGCCGGTCATGCCCGGCGTGTCGAACGTCAGATCGACGGCGCCGTCCGCGTCGAGTCGCGCGATGCTGTTGCGTACGACCGGATCCGTCACGTGAAAGTCTCCGCCGATGAGGATCTTGCCGTCCGTTTGGCGCACCAGCGTGCGAAGGTCCCCTTTACGAAAATCGACGAAGCCGGTATCGCGGCTCCCGTCAGCGTTCAGGCGTGCGACCGTAGCGAGTTTGCTGAAGTCCCCGGTGGTGTGGCGCAAGCCGCCGCCGACCAAGACCTTGCCGTCGGGCAGCAGCGCGAGCGCAGCGACACTGGTGACGAAGCCGAACTCACTGGTGTAGCCACCGGTCGCCGGAATGGGGGCGTTGTAGCCGGCGTCGACGCTGCCGTCACCGTTCAGGCGCGCGATGCCGAAGCGTTGCGTGCCGACCTCGCTGAAGCCGCCGCCGATGATGACCTTTCCATCCGGCTGCAGGGCGATGGCCAAGACCGCACCGTTGGCGCCTCCAAAGCCCGCGCTCGTGCCATCCGGCACGACGAAGGACGAATCCACGCTCCCGTCGCTGTTCAAACGGGCGATCGCTCCGTCCAGATAGGGCACGCCAAATCGGATCTTGCCGTTGTTGTAGAGAAAGTCGCCGCCGATGAGGATTTTTCCGTCGCCTTGGACGACGATCGCTCGCACGCTTCGGAACGTATTGTCTCCGACGGGAACGTCAACGGCGTTGAAAGAAGGATCGATCGTGCCATCGCTGTTGAGACGGACGATGATCCGGCTGTGGGTGAACACACCGTTCTGGAACCCATCGGCTCCGAGCAGCCCGACCAGCACCTTGCCGTCCGCCTGCAGCGCCAGGGATCTCACGAAGAGGTCGGCGCGATACGTGCCCAGGAAAATCCCAGGGCCCCCATAATTTTGGTTCACGACGCTCAGCGCGAGGCCGGGATCGAAGGTCGGATCGCAGCTGCCGTCGGCGTTCACACGCGCGATGTTGCGGCGAGCACACCCGGCAAAGGAATCGAACTCTCCGCCGACGATGATCTTGTGGTCGGGTTGCGTGACGACCGCGTTGATGTACCGCCCGTACACGCTCGCCACCGTGGCGTCGAAGCTCGGATCGACGTCGCCGATGCCGAGCGCCTGCGTGGGCCGCGGCGTCGGCGTTGCGAGCGCCGTCGTCGGTAGCAGGGTCGGCGTCGGACCGGTCGGCGGTGGAGCCGTGGCGGTGCGGGTCGGCGTCGGCACCGGCGTCGGCGTTCGGGTGGATGTGAGCGCGGGCGTGGCGGTGCGTGTGGACGTCGGTGTCGGCGTGACCGCGGGGCCCTCGACGACCGTGACGAGATGCAGCAACGGCACGAGGTTCACGCGGCCGCCGTCGTCCGTGACCGTGAGACTCGCGAAATACTCTCCCGGCGCGTCGTAGGTGTGTTGCGTCGTTGCGCCCGAGCCGGTGGCGCCGTCGCCGAAGGCCCAGGCCCAAGCGACGATCGTTCCGTTGACGGCGGTCGAGGCGCTCCCGTCGAAATCGACGACCAATGGCGCCGCACCCTCCTGCACGGATACGGCTACGACGTCGAGTGGAGCAATGAGCTCTTCATCAAGGAGCCCTGGCTGGACCAGCTTCACCAGCTCTTCCGTGCTCGCCTCGTCCACCGGCGTCTTCGCCGGGCCTTCTTCTGCCCCGAGAGCCCCTATACTCCCGCCGCCGTCGAAGACGAGCGCAGGCCAATCGCTGAAACCCTGCAGCACATCAGGCTGGATGTGACCGACCGGGCTCTTCTGCACATCACCGGACGCAGCGGTGGTATCGCATTGGCGGTCCGGTCCGGCAGAAATGGCTGAGGCTGTAGCCTCATCGTCACCGACCGGAGTGGTGTGCAGCAGGCCGACGTAGGCGCCGCGTTCAACACATATTCCGTCACCGTTGATGTCTTCCGCGACCGGGGTGAGGCTCCTGGCGCCGTCGCAGTTCCAGTCGAGTGCCTGGCTCAGGGGGAGAAACAATCTATTGTAGCTGTCCGGATTGTGCGCACAGGCGTTCGTTGCCGTGTTCGGATTCGTCAGACTGCTCCAGGTCGTCAGGTGCTTCACCGGATCTTTGATCCCGTCGTTCTCGTCGAGGCTCGACTCATCCAGCGATGGAAGCGCCACCCTCGAATAGTCGATCTGGCGCTGTTGGCCGTTCGGGCTGAGCAAGCCCGAAACCTGAAAGCTGTAGTTCATGATGCTGAGGTAGTTGGGCTTTTGATTGACCCCGTCGCCACCGCCATGGTGCAATCCGAGATTGTGGCCGAGCTCATGCATGAAGGTGCCGGCCTGTTCGAGCGTCGTGCCGCCGGGTGTGGTCCTTGTACCGAGCGTGACGATAAAGTCGGCCCCGGGTCTCCCCCTCCCTCGCGCGAGGCCACTTCTGTGCAATCCCGAGCCCAAAGCATTGGCAAACACGGCGTAGTGGAAGATCCTCTGCCGGTGCGCAGGGACAAAATGCTGCTTTTTGAGCATATCGACATCGTTCCAGTTGTAAGTCTCTTCACTCGGTATGTCGCCGAGATCCACTAACCCGGTGGATTCCTGAAACGGTACGTCGCCGGCCTTGGAGAGGTCGCCCCATTTTTCGCCCGGCTTCATGATGCTGTCTTCGCCAAGGTCGATGTGGATGGCGATGCCGTCCGTGTGGTCGGGGTTCGTCACGGGCGCGGCGGCAAAGGCATCGATCACCATCTGGATGGCGCGTGGATCCGGATAAAACAGAACCGCCGGACGCGCCGGGTCCTGCCCCATCCAATCCACGTGGACGAAGATGTCCTTGTGCAACGGCTTGGCTCCCATCTTCGGGAGATCGATGAACGAGCCTTGGATGGTGACGCCGTTTTTCTCCCATTCGTCGGGAAGCCCGTCGGCATCGGAATCGAGTTGTTGGAAGATGACGGCTTGGCCCTGGTTCTCTCTTCCGTCGACGTCATGACCGGGACCCCCGACGATGATCCCGACGCCGCCGACGGCGACGGAGAAGCCGAATGCGTCGTGCGCCTCCCCGTCGCTGGCCCGGAGCTTGTCCTTTTGCGTCCACGTCGCGTTCTCGCGGCTGAAGGTGTACACCGCGCCCTGTTTCGGGTGCACCGGACCCGCGTTCGAGTCGGCGTGGGAGGCGCCGACGACGATCGTATCGTCGGCGATGGCCACCGCTCCGCCGAAGGTAGCACCGGGTTCGCCGTCGTCAGCCGCGAGGATCTGCTGCTCGTTCCACGCTGCGCCGCTGCGGTCGAAGACATACGCCAGGCCGATCCGCGGGGGGTCGATGGGTCCGGCCGCGCCGACGACGGCGGTATTGCCGCTGACGCCGAGCGACTCGCCAAAATAGTCGAAAGCCGTCCCGCCGCTGCCCGTCAGTCGCGACGGCGGCGACCAACTCCCGTTGGTTCGGACGAACGCATAGGCCTGCCCTTGATTCTCGTTCGTCCCGGCACCCGTGACGACATCATGCTTGGGAGCGCCGACGATGACCGTGTCACCGCTGACGCTGACGGAGGTTCCGAATTCATCCTCGCGCTGGCCGTCGTCCGGCTCCAGCTGCGCTTCCTCGGTCCACCCGCCGTTGCTGCCGAAGACATATGCCTTGCCTCGGAACAGGTTGTGCACGAAAGGGCCCCACGCCGGCGCGCCGACGACCGCCGTCTCGCCGCTGATCGCGACCGAAGCGCCGAATCTGCCGTTGTATTGGTCGTCGCTGGCCTCGATGCGCTTCTCCGGTTTCCACGCTCCTCCGGAACGGCTCCAGACGTATGCGGCACTCGGGATGGGGTTGAAATCGGGATCGAAGGTGCCCAGCGGGTCGCCGACGATCGCGGTGTCGCCGCTGATCGCGACCGAGAATCCGTATTGTGCGGTGTGCTTCGTCCCTGGGGGGTCGAGTACGGCTTCAAGGTTCCATTGGTACGACGGCTCGCTCCAGGAGGCGCTCTCGCGAACGAAGACGAAGACCCTGCCCTTGCCGATGTTGTCGTGGAAGGCACCAACGATGGCCGTGTTCCCGCTGATGGCAACCGAGAAACCGGCTTGGTCACCTGCGTTGAGGTCCCCGGTAACATCGTCCACTTCTTGCCAAACGAGCGGATCGACGACGACCGGATACCGGGCGTCACGATCGTCCACCTCCAGGGACAACTCGTGCCCGCGCAGAGCCATCCTCGCCGGCAGCTTCCGCCCCGTCGCATCCCAGACTTCGAGGTGATCGTAGCTCGCCACGTGTCGGCCATGATCGTCCCGGAAGCGCACCCCCTGCCGGTCGGCGCTCACCTCTCCGCGTACGTCGCCGCTCAGCGCGAGCGTCAGTCGTAGCCAGTCCTCGGCCGCAACCGGGATGCGTTGGCGATCGGGCGGGCTCGAGAGCGTGAAGCCGTGCTCCAGCCCTGCCGGCGTGTTCACGTACCATTCGACGACGTCGGATGACCGACGCCCGACGGTCTGCTTACGGATCTCGAGGCGATCGTCCTGCGCGGTCACGGCGCCGGCCGTGAGGTGCTGCAGATCCTCCCCGTATCCGACGGTTTTCAGCTCCAACCCGAACTGCCACTTGCGATCGCCGTTCGAGTGCACACGCACTCCCGAAGGCGTGAATGCCGCCCGCATGTCGCGGGCGCGATTCAGCGCCTCGTACTCCGCGCGTGCATCCGTCGACTGCCCGCCATCGACGCGCTGGATCCGGTAGCTGTCCCGGGTCATCGTCGCGACGAGCGCGTCGTAGACGCCCGCCTCCCGCAGGCGCGCGACGGCGGCGTCGCCGCGGAGCACTTCGGAAGGCGGACCCTCGGCGAACGCTGGGCGTTCGAGCGCAACCTGAGACGCGATGGCGCAGATCAGCAGCCGAATCGCGATGCGGGCCCGCGGAGCTTCGCCAAGGGTGGCCATTGGTGCACCTCCATCTGTTGCGTCGGAGGTGCTCGTGGTGAGTGAGACGAGAGAGACCGCGCAGTCAGCGGCCTCCGAAGCGTGCCGACGCTAGTCCGCGTCGCAGCAAAGTGTCAATGCGAATGTCGGCACCGGATCGCCTCGGCGAACCGAGACCCGACCCTACTTGTCTCTGAATTGGTCCGGTTGGTTCCGAAACGCCGGCGCGGCGTAGCGGGTTTCCCAGCAGACGCCGGTGCTGGCGCTCAGCTGCATGATCACGTTCGGGCCCTGCACCAGCGGCAGCACGGGGATCGGCAGATTGGCGCCCTTGCCGCTCAGGATGATCTTGGACTTTCCGGGGGCGAGTCCCTGCTTGAGCATCAGGCCCGAGATGCCGTCGGAGGCATGGGTCTTGTCGCTGTACTTGAAGCCCGAGCTCGACTCCTTCCAGCACGGCTGCGTGCCGCACGTGCCGCCGGCGGGGATGGTGTAGCTCTTGGCCAGGCGCGGATCGCCCACCACCTCTTCCCAGATGCAGAACTGGTAGCTCGTGTCGCTGAGCGGGCTGCCGAAATCCGCTTTCGGGGTCGTGGCCCCGGGCGTGTACTTCCACTGCAGGCGGTTCTTGTCGGGGTTCAGGCGGGTGACGATCTGGACGATCGCCTTGCCGACGACGGTGGTCGGGCGGCAGCCGGCCACGGGCTCGGCGCGGCAGGGCTCGAACTGACAACTGGGGTCGCAGCCGTCGCCCGCTTCGAAGTTGCCGTCATCGCACTCCTCGGCGCACCCGCCGTCGACCGTCCCGTTGCCGCAGTTGAGGAGGAACCCGCCGCAGATGCCGCTCACGCAACGGTCGTCGGTGCTGCACATGTTGACGTCGTCGCAGGGCGTCTCGTCGGGCGCGAACGCGTCGTTCGGACAGTCGGCGCCCGACCCGCTGCACGACTCGGCGACGTCGCACACACCGGCGCTGGCACGACACTCCAGGCTCGCGGGCTCGAAGCCGTCGGCGGGACACGCGTCGGCGACGCCGTCGCAGCTCTCGGCCACGTCGCAGACGCCGGCGCCGGCACGACAGACGGCCGTACTCTTGGCGTCGGCGGGACAGTCGGCGCTCGACCCGGTGCACACCTCGGCGACGTCGCACACGCCGGCGCCGGGGCGACACTCGAGGCTCGCGAGCTCGAAGCCATCGGCGGGACACCCGTCGGCGATGCCGTCACAGCTCTCGGCGGCGTCGCAGACACCGGCGCTGGCACGACACACGGCCGTGCTCTTGGCGTCGGCCGGACACGCGGCACTCGACCCGGTGCACGACTCGGCGAGGTCGCACACGACGGCCGCCGCGCGGCACTCGACGCTCGCCGGCTCGAAGTCGTTGGCCGGGCATGCGTCGGCGACCCCGTCACAGCTCTCCGCGACGTCGCAGACACCCGCGCTCGGCCGACAGGTGGCCGTGCTCTTGGCATCGGCCGGACACGCGTCGGCCACACCGTCGCAGCTCTCGGCGAGATCGCAGATATCCGCGCCGGGGCGGCAGACCGCGGCGCTCTTCGCGTCCGCGGGACACGCGTTCTCTACCCCGTCGCAGGTTTCGGCGAGATCGCAGATTCCGGCGCTGGCCCGACACGACGCCGTGCTCTTTCCGTCAGCCGGGCATGCCGCCTCCGACCCGGTGCACGATTCGGCCGGATCGCACACGCCGGCCGTAGCGCGGCACTCGACGCTCGCCGACTCGAAGGCGTCCGCCGGGCAGTCGCTGGCGACGCCGTCGCAGAGCTCCTCGACGTCGCAGACGCCAGCCACCGGGCGGCAGACGTCGGTACGCTTCACGTCGTCGCAGACGCCGCTCGTCCCGCTGCAGACGTCGGCGGGATCGCATTCGCCGGTCGAATCACGGCAGGGCGTCGTGGCGGGGCGGAACGTGCAGTCGATGGCGCAGCAGGATTCCGGCGTGCCCGTCGCCACGCCCTCGTCGCACTCCTCGCCCACGTCGAGGAAACCGTCGGCGCAGGGCGGGATCTGCGCCGGGACGATCCCGGGCAGCGCCAGCAGGGCGACGAGCAGAAACGCCGCGGTGAAGGTCGTGCGCCCGCGGCGCTTCGTGTCGTCGCTCATAGGCTATCGTTTCAATCCGACTTGGCCTTGAAGCTCGTGGCCGTATTTTGGAAGGTCGTGTCGTAGGTGGCCTCGAAGCAGGCACCGCCACCGTTCACGAGTTGCACGCGAACTGGCAAATTCATGACCGAGAGCGGCGGGGCTTGCAAGTTATTTCCTCGCCCTTTCACGATGATCTGCGCTTTCCCGGCCGGCCCCGCCTTGAGCCCGACCTGTTGCAGGCCATCGGGCGTGAGATTGCGGTCGACATAGCGGAAACCTTTGGAGGTTTCCTTCCAGCAGTCGCGGAGCTCGTTGGTCCGGCAGGTCTCGCCCTTGGGCGCGCGCGCGCTCACCAGGAGCGCGTCGGTACCGTCGTAGACGCAGAGCTCGTAGTCGGTGGTCTGGGTGGGGATGCCGAAATCGCCCTTGGCGGTCGCGGCGCCCTTGCCCCATTTCCAGAAGAGCCGGTCCTTGGCCGGCGTGCTTCCCTTCTTGATGGTGAGCAGCGCGCCCTTCGGCTGGATGGGCGTGCGGCAGCCGGACCGCGGCGCGTCGCCGCAGAGGCCGCTTCCCGGGGTCGGCACGGGCGTCGGACCGGTCGGGGCGGTCGTGGGGGTGGCGGTCACGGTCGGGACGATGCCGGTCGGGGTCGCGACGGGCGTCGCGGTCGGAATGGGCAGCACCGGGCGCACGACGATCGCGATCACGCCCGGCAGCAGGGAGTCACTCGTGCCGTCGTTCACCTGGAACGCGAAGGAGTCGGGACCGACGTAGCCCGCGGCCGGCGTGTAGACGACGGCCGCCGTGTCGGTGTTCGGGACACCGGCCGTGCACGGCGCCGGCATGATCGCACCGAGGGTGCCGTTCGTGGGCGGCGTCACGACCGAGAACGCAAGGTCGCAGGTGTCGAGGTCGAGCCCGGTGAGCGTGATCGTGACGGCGACGTCCTGGTCGGTCGTCGCCGCGCCCTCGCTCGCGATCGGCGGCAAACCGGGCAGGCCGAGCGGCAGCGCGACCGTCTGCAGCAGCACGCGCACGACGTTGGCGTACGGGTCGCCGACGTTGGTCGGCGCCGACGTCGGCACCATGAACTGCCACTGCTGGGCGTCGATCTCGGTGAGCGTCCCGGGCGTCGCCGCATTGTCCGTGTCGTGCGTCACCAAGTAGTGGATGCCGTGCGACGCCCACGCGCCCTGCTTCTGGTCGCAGGTGAGCTGGTCGTAGGGCGTGCCGCCGGCGGCGGCCGAGTAGCCGTCGTGGACGCGCGTGTCGGTCGAGGCCTCGCCCGGCCACGGCCGCGACACCGGGTCGTCGCCGGTGCCGTCGTCGAGGCATTTGTCGTCGCGGTAGTACGGCACGACGGCGGGGTTCAGCAGCGTCGTCGCGCCTTTCAGCTCGACGATGTAGACGAGCGAGCCGTTGTCGCCGGCGCCCGAGATCTGCTCCCAGTTGAGGATCGCCGACGGCAGGTTGAACGTCGGGTCGGGGATGTCGAAGAAGGCCGGGAAGGTCCCGAGGCTGTCGATGTTGCCGGTGTCGTCGTTCAACCCGTCGATGTCGACGCCGTCGGGCTTCAGGATGTTGTAGTACTTCGCGACGACGCCGGCGTTGTAATCCCACGAGGTGTAGAGCCCGTCGGGCGGGATCGGGTGCACGCGCACGTGGTACCGATAGGTGATCGCGTCGCGGTAGAAGGCCTCGGTCTTGGTGACGTTGGTGCCGGAGTCGGCGCCCCAGGTCTCGCGGATCGCCCGCACCGGGCCCGTGCGCTCGCCGAGGAGCGACGAGTTGGCCTCCCAGTTCACCTGCTCGTCCTCGAAGCCGACGAGCGAGATGGTCGAGTCGGGGCTCTGCTGGAAGGCGCGCCCCTTCCAGCGGTCGACGAGATCCGGACCGTAGACGCCCGGCTGCCCCGGCTTGGCGACGTGCAACTCGCGCACCATCCAGCGGCCGGTCGACTTCCACTGATACGCGTTGGTCGAGACGGTCGTGCCGTCGCGCGGGAAGCGGTCGGTCGAGGCATGCGCCGGCGCCGGGACGCAGACCGTGCCGGAGAGGTTCGGGCCGTAGCCGGTGTTGCTGGAACCGAGCTGCTCGGGATCGCCGGCCGCGAAGCTGTAGCGGTCGATGTACTCGTCGGCGTTGGCGTCGCGGGCGTAGTCGACGTAGCCGTTCGCTGCGGTGAAGGACGAGCCGCCCGGCTTCCGCACCAGGTAGACGAAGCGCGTCGTCGCGGGGTCGAGCACGTCGAGGATCGCGATCACCTGCGTCGCCGTCACGCCCGCCGGCATCGGGGTTCCGACCGGTGCCTGCCCGCCGGCGTCGCTCGCCATGAACACGACCTCGTCGTCGTCGTCGAGCGTCGGGACGGGATCGGGGGTCGCGCCCTGAAGCAGCGGGTACTCCGCACTGCACGCGCCGGCCGTCTTCTTCCACGACTCGGTGTCCCACGCGTAGGTCAGCTCGAGGTCGGTGCCGGAGTAGACGCCGAAGTCGGAGTTCGGGTTGGAGAGGCAGTACGGAAACATCTCGTCGACCTGCACCGGGATCTCGACGAACTGCGACCCGTCCCAGCGATAGGCCGCGATCTGGCCGACGGGCGCGCCGACCGGCAGCGACGGGATCACGACGCCGTTGTGGGCGTCGCGCTCGCCGGTGACCGCGCCCGACGGATACGGCATGCAGAGGATCGACGACGGCGGTCCCGACCAGCCGACGAGCTTCGCGCCCTTCAGAACGACGGGCTCGACGTCGCGCGCGGCGGTGAGGAGGGGCGGCAGCTGGGCGTGGGCGGGAGCCGCCAGCAGCAGGGCGGCAAGCAGGGCGATGCAACTCGAACGGTGGTGGACTCTCGGCACGGCGCGCCTCCTCGGGGACGAGATCGTCGCAGCGGAGAGTAGGAAGCGGCTCCCCGACCCGACAATCCCGCCCCCGGAGGAGCGTGCCCCTGAAAAGGCATGACAACCGGTCCAGAAACTGAGGGGTTACGCGACGACTACCGCGTGACCCGGATCACATCATCCTCACGGGGTCCCTGTCAGGAGCTCCGATTTCCGACTGACGCGATCGCCGCTTCGTGCTAGCCGAGGGCGCGCATGCCGTTCGTCCTCCTCCTCACGCTGCTCCTCTGCGCGTTGGACGTGCGGCCTGCCGACGCCGCGGCGCTGTCGCTCCGCTTCTACGGACACGGCACGGACGGCATCGACCGGGTGCGGATTCCGATCGACGCGCCGGCGCGGCCGATCGACGTCGGCGGCGACTTCACCGTCGAATTCTGGATGCGGGCCGACCTCGCCGACAACGGGAGCGGCGCGTGCAGCCCCGGCAACGACAACTGGATCACCGGCAACATCGTCGTCGACCGCGACGTCTTCTTCGACGGCGACTTCGGCGACTACGGCGTGTCGCTGCACGGCGGGGTGATCGCCTTCGGCGTCCACGATGGGTCGAACGGCGCGGGCATCTGCGGCGCCACGACGGTCGCTGACGGCGCGTGGCACCACGTCGCCATGACGCGCGACACGAGCGACGGGACGCTCGCAATCTGGGTCGACGGCACGCTCGACGCGAGCGGCGCCGGTCCGCCCGGCAACGTGAGTTATCGCGACGGCCGGAGCACGAGCTTCCCGAACGATCCCTACCTCGTGCTCGGCGCCGAGAAGCACGACGCCGGCGCGAGCTTCCCGTCGTACAGCGGGCTCCTCGACGAGCTCCGCGTGTCGGACGTCGTGCGCTACACGGCGGCCTTCGGGCCACCGTCGACGCCGTTCGCGAGCGACGCCGCGACCGTCGGGCTCTTCCATTTCGACGAGGGCCCGCTCGGCGCGTGCACCGGCACGGTCCTCGACGATTCGGGCGCCGCCGGCGGACCGAGCCAGAGCCCGTTGCTGTTATAAGCGCGCACCGGGCCGATGCTGCCGCCGAGCGCCACGCAAAGCGGCACGGCTTGCGCCTTCGCCAGCGCGTCCCACGCCGCCATGTCGAGGCCCGATGCCGCGATCATCGACACCCCGGAATAGCCCATCAGGTGCAGCGATTTGCGCGCCCGCTCATACATT
>CAZWAX010000047.1:0-20409 GCA_964631985.1 uncultured Polyangiaceae bacterium
GCCGTCGGACGGCGAGGCCCCGCTCACCGGCGTCGCTGACGATCGCGAGGCGCGCCACCATCCCGGCCGCCTGGTGCTCGCCGTCGAGGACGACCCGGCCTTCGCCCGCATCCTGGTCGACCTCGTGCGCTCGCTCGACTTCGACTGCGTGCACGCGACCACGGCGCGCGACGGGCTGGCGCTCGCCCGCGAGCTCGTGCCGCAGGGCATCCTGCTCGACGTCGGGTTGCCCGACGGCTCGGGCCTCTCGGTGCTCGAGCGTCTGAAGCGCGATCCGACGACCCGCCACGTGCCGGTGCACATGATCTCGGTGAACGACCTTCGCCAGACGGCCATGGAGCTCGGCGCCATCGGGTACGCGCTGAAGCCCGTGAAGCACGAGGAGCTCGTGGAGGCGATTCATCGCCTCGAGAGCAAGCTCGCACAGCGGGTTCGCCGCGTGTTGGTGGTGGAGGACGACGTTCGCCAGCGCGAGAGCACGTGCGCGCTCCTCGAGGCGCGCGACGTCGAGATCGTCGGCGTCGGCGGCATGCAGGAGGCGCTCGGCGAGCTTGCCCGTGCGAGCTTCGACTGCATGGTGCTCGACCTCGCTTTGCCGGACGGCTCCGGCTACGACCTGCTCGAGACCATGGCCGAGGGCGAGCAGTACGCGTTCCCGCCGGTCATCGTCTACACCGGGCGCGATCTCGGGCCCGAGGAGGAGCAGCGCCTCCGCCGCTACTCGAAGTCGATCATCATCAAGGGCGCGCGCTCGCCGGAGCGTTTGCTCGACGAGGTGTCCCTCTTCCTGCACCAGATGGAGTCGACGCTGCCGCCCGAGCGCCAGCGCATGCTGCGGGCGGCCCGCGAGCGCGAGGGCGCGTTCGAGGGGCGGACGATCCTGATCGTCGAGGACGACGTGCGGAACGTCTTCGCGCTCACGGGTCTGCTCGAGCCGCGCGGCGCCAAGGGTGAGATCGCGCGGAACGTCCGCCAGGCGGTCGAGCGCCGCCCGCGGGCCCCCCGGCCCCGCCCCGTGCTGATGGACATCATGATGCCGGAAATGGACGGTTTCGCGGCGATGCGCGAGATCCGCACGCGCCCGGAGCTCACCGACCTGCCGATCATCGCGCTCACCGCCAAGGCGATGCGCGACGACCAGGAGCGCTGCCTCGCCGCCGGCGCCAACGACTACGTCGCGAAGCCGATCGACGTCGACAAGCTGCTGTCGCTCTGTCGCGTCTGGCTGCCGAGGCCGGCGTGACCCCCGACACGAGCCGCGATCTCGAGATCGAGCTCTTGCTCGAGGCCATCTACGCCCGCTGGCAACACGATTTCCGCCAGTACGCACGCGCCTCGCTGCGCCGGCGGGTGGACCAGGCGCTGGCCGAGCTCGACTGCCCGACCGTGTCGATCCTGCAGCATCGGGTGCTGCACGAGGACGGGATGATCGGCCGCTTGCTGCCGTTCCTCACGGTCGGCGTGAGCGAGCTCTTCCGCGATCCGCTCTTCTATCGCGCGCTGCGCCGCACCGTGATCCCGATGCTGGCGACGTATCCGTCACTCAAAGTGTGGATCGCGGGCTGTGCGACCGGCGAGGAAGTGTACTCGCTCGCGATCCTCTTCGCCGAGGAGGGGCTCCTCGACCGGACGATCTTCTACGCGACCGACATCGACGGGCTCGCGCTTCGCGCCGCCGAGGCCGGCGTCTACGCCGTCGAGCGGGCCGCTGCGATGAGCCAGGCCTATCAGCAAGCCGGTGGGACCGGCTCGCTCTCCGACTACTACACGGCCGCGTACGGCAAGATCGCGTTCGACCGGCGCCTCCGGCGGAACATGGTGTTCTCGGATCACAGCCTCGCGACCGACAACGTCTTCGCCGAGGTGCAGCTCGTGACCTGCCGGAACGTCCTCATCTATTTCGATCGGGCGCTGCAGGATCGCGCCGTCGGCTTGTTCGCGGATGCGCTCGTGCGGAACGGGTTTCTCGCGCTCGGGTCGGGGGAGAGCTTGATGTTCTCGCCGCAGCGGGAGGGGTTTCGGGCGCTGGATCGGCAATGGCGGATCTATCAAAAGCTTCCGGCTCCGCCGTTGCAGAAAACCGCCGCGGAGCGCGCATGAGCACCATCCACGAGTTGCGGCGCGAGCTTGCGGCGCAGGCGGTCCGCGCGGTCGTGATGGGTGGCTCGGCGGGCGCGGTCGACGGCCTGTTGCGGGTGCTGCCGGCCTTGCCGGCCGAGCTCGCGGTGCCCGTGTTGGTCGTGCTGCACGTGCCGGCGCGGGGTACGGTCCGTGCCTCGGAGGTCTTCGCCGAGCGCGTCGCGCTCCCCGTCCGTGACGCGGTCGACAAGGAGGAAGCGCTTCCGGGGCTCGTGCTCTTCGCCCCGGCCGACTATCACTTGCTCGTGGAACGGGACGGCCGCGTGGCACTTTCGCTCGACGCGGCCGAGAACTACTCGCGGCCGGCGATCGACGTGCTCTTCGAGACGGCGAGCGACGCGTGGGGCAAGCATCTCCTCGGCGTGCTCTTCTCGGGAGCGAGCGAGGACGGTGCGGCCGGATTCGCGGCGATCCTCCGCGCCGGCGGTCTCGGGTGGGTCGAGAGCCCGCTCACGGCCGCGGCCCCGCTGATGCCCACCGCAGCTCTCCGCGAAGCGCCGGGGGCGCGGGCCCTCACGATCCCAGAGATGGTGGAGGCCGTCGCGGCCCTGCCGACGCGCGTGGCGGGGCCTCCCCGCCTCGGGAGCGAGGGATGACGGCCACCCCGCACGAGATCGCGATCCTCGTCGTCGACGACGTCGAGGACAATCGCGTCGCGCTGAAGGCGTTCCTCGAGGCCGAGGGCATCCGGGCCGTGACGGCGCGCTCGGGAGCCGAGGCGTTGGAAGCGCTGCTCGTCCACGACGTCGCGCTCGCGCTGATCGACGTCAACATGCCGGGCATGGACGGGTTCGAGCTCGCCGAGCTCATGCGCGGCACCGAGCGGACGCGGACGGTGCCGATCATCTTCGTAACCGGGGTCGCCGGCGAGCCGGCGCGGATGTTCAAGGGCTACGAGACGGGCGCGGTCGATTTCCTGGTGAAGCCGGTCGAGCCGCGGCTGCTCAAAAGCAAGGTCGAGACCTTCGTCGAGCTGCACCGCCAGCGCCACCAGCTGTCGAGCCAGCTGGTGCAGCTGAAGGAGATGCTGCGGCTCAGCGACATGTTCGTCGCCGTCCTCGGCCACGATCTGCGCGGACCGCTCCAGAGCGTGGAGCTCGGGGCGCAGGTGATCCTCGGGCGTCCCGAGGACGCGCCGGCGGTGACGCGAATGGCCAACACGATGCAGCGGGCCTCGCGGCGCATGGCGCGCCTGATCGAGCAGCTCCTCGACTTCGCGCGTGCCCGCCTGCAGGGCGGCATCCCGATCGTGCCGGTCGCGTGCGACCTCGACGAGCTGATCCGGACGGCGCTCTCGGAGCTCGAGCCGGCGGCGGCGGCGCGCGTCGTCGTCGAGACGTCCGGCGATCCCCGCGTCAGCTGCGACCACGACCGCATCGCGCAGGTCCTGAGCAACGTGCTCGGCAACGCCGTCCAGCACGGCACCCCCGCGACCCCGATCGTGGTCGCGGTCAGCGGCGACGCGGCGCGCGTCGCGATCGAGATCCGCAACCAGGGCCAGATCCCGCCCGAGATGCTGCCGATGCTCTTCGATCCGTTCACGCGCGCGGAGACGCGCCGGCACCGGAGCGGCGGGCTCGGCCTCGGGCTCTACATCGTCGACCAGATCGTCCGAGCGCACGGCGGCTCCGTCACGGTCACCTCGACCCCCACCGCCGGCACCCGCTTCCGCATCGAGCTGCCGCGCAAGCCATAACGCGGCGGCCAGGCGGCGAGACACGAAGCAGTGCGCCTGCGTCCGTGCTTCGTGGGGATGGGGTGGCGCTGCGCTGGCTCCGCGAGATTCTGAGCCGGAGCCCGACACCCCACACCCCCGCAGCAGCAACGGTTCGCGCGGGCGCCCGTGAAGGACTTTTCAGAGCTGCACGACGGTGATGGGCTCGCGGCGGCCGCGCAGCACGACGGGGTCGCGCGGGGTCAGGGTTGCCGTGCAGCCGGCGGCGCAGGCGCGTTGGTAGGCGGCGTCCGAGACGATGAGTGATTGCCCCTCGTCCTTGCAGAGCTGCTGCAGGCGCGCGGCGACGTTCACCGCGTCGCCGATCACGGTGTACTCGTGGCGGTCGGCCGCGCCGATCGTGCCCGCGAGCACGTCGCCGCAGTGGATGCCGATGCTGACGGCGAGCGACGACTGCGCGCGGCCGGCGCGGGTCGCGTTCAGCTCGGCCAGACGGTCGTGCATGCCGACGGCGCACCGGACGGCCGCCGCGGCCCCGCCGTCGCCGCCGTGCGGGGCGGGCGCGCGATCGTGCCCGGCGTCGAAGAGACCGAACACGACCAGCATGGCGTCGCCGATGAACTTGTCGACGAAGCCGCCGCACTCGCGCAGCCACACCGTCATCACCGTGAAGAACTCGTTCAAGCTCGCGACCACCTCGCCGGGCGACGTGTGCTCGGCCATGGCGGTGAAGCCCCGGAGGTCGCAGAAGAGGATCGACGCGGTCCGCAGCTCGCCGGTCGCGCCGACGCCGCCGGCGAGCAGGCGATCGCGGACCGACGGCTCGACGACGCGGCCGAAGGTCTGGAGGATGCGCTCGCGATCGCGCAGGGTCTCGACCATCGCGTTCACGCCGTCGGCGAGGACGCCGACCTCGTCGGCCGAGTTCACCGCCACCGCGACGTCGAGGTCGCCGCCCTGCACGCGCTTCAACGCCGCCGCCATGCAGCCGAGCGGCAACGTGAGGGAGCGCGCCACGATGAGGGTCAGGAGGATGCCGAGGGCGACGAAGATTCCGAACGTGATCGTGCTGGCGGTCGAGAGCGAGGCGACCACCTCCGCCGCCGGCCGGCCGGCTTCGAGCCGTACCGCCGCGGCGCGCACCAGGCCGAGCAGCATGAACAAGGGAATGAACGCGACCGCGATCAGGAACAACAGCAGCCGCGTGCGGACGCCGGGGGCGAGCGAGCCCGACACCGCCGCCACGCGACCCTGCGGAAACACCGTCGGCGTCACCATCGAGCGGAAGAGCCAGTCGACCAGGAGATAGGAGACGGTGGTCGCGAGGAAGCCGTTCACCAGCGGGCCCAGGACCTGTTGCGACATGAGATCCGGGCTCCAGTGCCCGAAGTGCCAGACGGTGATCGCGGGGAACACGAGGACGCTCGCCACCCAGAGCGCGAAGCCGACGAAGGCGAGCACCGCGGGCGCGTTGGTCACGCGCCGCTGCACGAGCTCGGAGGCGGGATTCGACCGGCCGCAGCGGAAGTAGAGGATGATCGGCTTCAGATAGAGGATGATGCCGATGATGCCGCTCGCGTAGGCGAAGCACCGCCAGTACGGCAGGAGCGAGAGCTCGAAGGCCCGCACCTCGCGGGCGAACGGGCTCACGCCGTGCATCAGCTCGATCGTGACGTAGGCCGTGACGCCGGCGAGCAGGTTCGCCGCGATCACGATCAGGGCCGCGAGCGCCAGCCAGGCCGGGACCGGCGAGCCCATCCGGACGGGCTCCTCCGGAGACGCGGGACGCACGGATGCGGCGGCGGCGTTGGCCGCGACGGTGGTGTCGACCGAGCTCACCCGCGCGAGCGCGGCCTCACGAGGGACGGACGGTGATGCCTCCATCGACGGGGATGACGACGCCGGTCACGTAGGCGCCGGCGCGCGACGCGAGGTAGATCGCGACGCCCGCCATGTCCTCGGGCTCGCCGATCCGGCCGAGCGGACAGGACGCGACGATCGCGTCCCGGAAGCGGTCGAGGGTGACCGCCATCATCTTGCTCTCGAACGGGCCGGGCGCGACGGCGTTGACGGTGATGTGGCGCGGCGCCAACTGGACGGCGAGGACCCGCGTCAGGTGGTGCACGGCGGCTTTGCTGGCGGAGTAGGAGTAGGTCTCGAGGAACGGCACCTTCAGGCCGTCGATCGAGCCGATGTTGATGACGCGGGCCGGGTCCCCGGGCTGCGCGCCTTTTTCGAGGAGCGGGACGAGCATCTTGGTGAGGTGGAAGACGCCCTTCACGTTCAGGGCGAGCACGCGGTCCCAGCCCGAGTCGGGAAACTCGGCGAGCGGCGCGCCCCAGTTGGCGCCGGCGTTGTTCGCCAGCACCTGGAGCGCGCTCTCGCGGGCCGCGATCGCGTCGGCGAGGCCGCGGCAGCCGGACTCGGTGGAGAGGTCGGCCGGGATCGCGATGCAGGTGCCCTTCTCGGAGAGCTCGGCGGCGGTCTGCGCGCACTCCGCTTCCTTCCGCGCCGAGATGTAGACCTTGGCGCCGCCTTCGACGAAGCCGCGCGCGATCATCGCCCCGATCCCGCGCGAGCCGCCGGTGACGAGCACGACCTTGCCTTTGACGGAGAAGAGATCCTGCATGCGGGCGGAGTCCTAGCGTGCTTTCCGCGCCGTTGGTAGAGCGATCGGCCGATGCGCGTCTTCGTGGCCGGTGGGACCGGCACGCTCGGCCGGCCGACGATCCGGCTCCTGCTCGCGGCCGGTCACGAGGTCCGCGGCCTCGCGCGGACGCCCGAGCGCGGCACGGCGCTGCACGCCCTCGGCGCCGAGCCGGTGGTCGGCGATCTGTTCGATCTCCGGGCGATGACGACGGCCCTCGACGGTTGCGAGGCGGTGATGCACCTGGCGACCCGCATCCCCCCGCTCGCGCAGATGCGGAAGCTCGCCGCCTGGCGCGACAACGATCGCCTGCGGAGCCAGGGCGCGAGCGTGCTCGTGAGCGCGGCGATCGCGGCCAAGGCCAAGATCTACGTGCAGGAGTCGATCACCTTCCTCTACCAGAGCCTCGGCGACACCCAGATCTTCGAGACCGCGCCGATCGACGCCCCGCAGCCGCTCGCCTCGGCGCGCGACGCCGAGCGCGAAACCGCCCGGTTCACCGCCCGCGGCGGGCAGGGGGTGGTGCTGCGCTTCGGCCTGTTCTACGGGCCGGACGCGCCCTCGACGGTCGCGACCGTGGGCCTGGCGCGGCGCCGGCTGTTCCCGGTGATGGGCCCGGGCGACTACTACGTGTCGTCGATCCACGTCGACGACGCCGCCGCGGCGACCGTCGCAGCCCTGCAAGCCCCGGCGGGGGTCTACAACGTCGTCGACGACGAGCCACTGCCGATGCGGGACTATGCGGGGGCGCTGACCGAGGCCTTTGGGTTCCGCCCGGCGCGCCACTTGCCGCTCTGGCTCGCCCGCCTGGCCTTCGGGCGCTCGGTCGAGGCCCTCACCCGATCGCAGCGCGTCAACAACACCATGTTCAAGGCGGTCACGAGCTGGACCCCGCGCCAGACGAGCGTTCGCCAGGGCTGGCGCGCGGTCGCCGCGGCCATGAAAGCCCCGAAATCAGCTTGGCCAATCGGGCCGCGACCGATTACCGTCGCAACAAAGTTGCCGTGTTTTTCCCGTAGTCATCCGTCAACCACCCCAGCAGTCATTCGAGGAGGAGGCTCCCCCATGCGTTCACGAGTTTTGCTGTCCGCGTTCGCCGCTGCCGCGATCGCGATTCCCACCCTGGCCCTGCCGCAGGCGGCCGATGCCGGGACGTACCCGGGCAACAAATGTGTGTCCGACAAGCTCAAAGCCGCAAGCTCGAAGTGCAAAGCCGCTTTGGGCGCCTGGAGCAAGTTCGTAGGCGGCGGCGGTGACGTTGACGACGGCACCAAGCGCGACGACGCGCTCTTCAAGGCCACGTCCAAGATGAACGACGCATGGAGCAAGGCCGAAGCGAAGGCCTCGTCCAAGGGCGTTGATTGCGTCGACACGACGCTTGCCCAAGCCAGCATGCAAACGTTGATCAACGATGCCATCGACGCGATCGTGACCGACGTCTCGACCGGCCTCACGCTCAGCAACAAGGACCACGCCAAGTGCGGGGCGACGCTCCTGAAGGCGGCGGCGAGCAAGTGTGCGGCGCTGCTGAAGAACGAGGGCGGCTACGTCGGCAAGCTCTCGGCCGGCAAGGGCAAGCGCGACGCCGGTAACGACAAGGCCGACGACAAGTTCGAGGCCTCGGTCACGAACGCGCTCGTCGGCTGCCCGACGATGGCGACGCTGATCTCGCTCGACGAGGGGGTCGACGAGCTCACCGAGGACGTCATCACCAACAGCATCATCTCGCCGAACGTCGACGACTCCCAGTTCACCACCCTCTCGCCGGGCGCGAACGAGGGCGTGGTGTACGAGGGCACGGTGCTCACCCCCACCTGCGCGTTCGATACCCCGTACCACTACTTCGTGAAGCGCGGCTCGGTGAACAAGCTCGTCATGTACTACCAGGGCGGCGGCGCGTGCTGGGATGCCACCACCTGCGTGTCGATCGGCACCTTCGACGAGGACGTGCAGCCGGCGGGCTCCGACAATCCCAACAACACGACGACCGGGTTCGGCGATCTCACCAACCCGCTGAACCCGTTCGCGGACTGGAACATCGTCTTCGTGTCGTACTGTACCGGCGACATTCACTTCGGCGACAGTGTCCGGCTGAACGCGGGCGAGGCGACGAATCACAAAGGCTGGCACAACGCCCGCATCGCCGAGAAGTTCGCGCGTGAGCACTTCGTCGCTCCCGACGAGGTCTTCGTGACCGGCTCCAGCGCCGGCGCCTACGGCGCGCTCTTCAATGCGCCGCTGCACCACGACGTGTGGCCGTCGGCGCAGTTCTCGGTGCTCGGTGACGCCGGCAACGGCGTCATCACGGAGGAATTCCTGGAGGACCAGTTCCCGAAGTGGAACTTCGTGGCGCACCTGCCGCCGAACATCCCGGGCGTCGTCGAGTCCATCGAGAACGGGACCGGCTTGCCGGCGTATCTGAAGGCGGTTGCCAACTACTATCCCGACACGGCGTGGGGGAATTACACCTCGGCGTACGACGGCGGCACGGGCGGCCAGACCGGGTTCTTGAACGTGATGCAGCAGCCCAGCCCGGCGAACTGGGTCAGCTGGTGGAATGCGACGTGCGAATGGGGCGACACGATGGTGGCGCAAGCACTGGACGTCGCGTCCGACGTCGCGGCGCCGACCGACAACTACGGCTACTGCATCGGACCCGGCTCGCGGCACACGATGTACGGCAGCGACAAGGTCTACACCGACACGACCGGCAACGTGCCGACCATCGTCGATTGGGTGAATGCCATGATCAATCGCACGCCGGCGTGGACCAACGTCCAGTGCGACTCGCCGACGAGCTGTGGCACATTGCTCCCGGGTGACCCGCAACCGGCGTCGCTCCCGACCGCGCCGTTCAGCCAGGTCGGACCGGACGTCGTCATCACCTGTCCGTAACGCACGAAGTGGCGCCGACAGTGGCGCCGAGCTGAGACGAACGGGCCGAGGCTGCGCATGCAGCCTCGGCCCGTTTCACATGGCGGCGGCGACGGTCGGGGCCGGAGCGAAGCGCGAGACGGTCGCGAAGAGGTCGCTCGAGCGGATCGGTTTCGGCAGGTAGTCGTCCATGCCGGCGGCGAGGCAGCGCTGGCGATCCTGATCGAGGGCGTGCGCGGTGACGGCGATGATCGGGATGTGGACACCCGTCTCGTGCTCGCGAGCGCGGATGGCGGCGGTCGCCGTGAGCCCGTCCATGACCGGCATCTGCACGTCCATCAACACCATGTCGAAGCGGTCGCTCGCCGTCGCCTCGACCGCGAGCGCGCCGTTCTCGACCGCGATCACCACGTGGCCGCGCTTCTCGAGCAGCTTGGTCGCGATCGTGCGATTCACCGCGTTGTCCTCGACGAGGAGGATGCGGCAGGACAGCGCGGTGCCGTCGCCGTGCAGCGCGGCGAGCGGGGCTCGGGCGGGGGCGATCGACGTCATCGCGGACCGATCAGAGGTTCGCGGCCGTGCGGATGTCGAGGCCGCTCACGACCGCGTCGAGCTCCGGTGCGAGGCGCGTGAGCTCCTCGCGGAGCTGGGCCAGCCGCGCGGTGCCGTTGGTGAGGTCGCCCGCCCGCCCCATGTGCTCCAGGTGCATCGCCACCTCGGCGGCCGCCTTGGCGCCGAGCGTGAGCAGCGCGCCCTTCACGCGATGCGCGCCCTGCTGGACCTCCGACGCGTCGTCGTTCGCGAGCGCCGTCTCGAGCTTGGCGACCACCTGGACGCTGTCGTTCCGGAACATCTCGATCACCTTGAGCAGCAGATCGGCCTCGTCGCCGACCTGCTCGTAGAGCGCGGTGCGATCGAGGACCGGGGCTTCGGATGAGGCTGGCGTCGACGACATGGAGACCTCCGGGGGGTACGTGTTGAGGAGCGCTTCGACGGTGGCGAAGAGCTCGGTCGGTTGAATCGGCTTGGTGGCGTAGCTGTCCATCCCGGCTTCGATGCAGCGTTCGCGATCGCCCTGCATCGTGTGGGCGGTGAGCGCGATGATCGGCGTCCGCCGTCCGCCCGCCTGCGCGTCGCGCGCGCGGATCGCCGCGGTCGCCTCGAAGCCGTTCATGACCGGCATCTCGACGTCCATCAGGATCACGTCGAACTGCTCGGTCGCGGTGATCTCGACGGCCTGGACGCCGTTCTCAACCGACACGACGACGTGCCCGTGCTTCGTGAGCATGCGCGTGCCGATGGTGCGATTCACGGGGTTGTCCTCGGCGAGCAGGAAGCGGAATTGCCGTCCGACGATCAGGGGCGCGGCGGGCTCGGCCGGGGCCACGGTCGCCGGCATCGGGGTCGGCGCGGGAACGTCGACGGCGACCGGTGCCGTATCGGCCGCTGCCTCGTCCGCAGCCGGCAGGGCCAACTGCTTCACGACCGTCTCGATCACGCGCCGGAGATCCGACGCCGCGACCGGCTTCATCAAATAGCCGGCGACGCCGAGCTCGCGGCAGCGCGCCGACTCGCCCTGCTCGCCGGCCGACGTCAGCATGATGAGCGAGCCGCAGACGAGGTCGGGGTCCTTTCGCACGCGCTCGGCGACGCCGAAGCCGTCGAGGCCCGGCATGTGGCCGTCGAGCAGTACGAGGTCGAAGGGACTCTCGGACTTGGCGGCGCGGCGGATCGCGATCAGGGCGGAGGGCCCGTCCTCCACGCTCTGTGGCAGCATGCCCCAGCCGCGTGTCCGCTCCTCGAGGATCCGGCGGTTGGTGGCGTTGTCGTCGACGATCAGGACCGAGAGTCCGCACATGTCGGCGGGGTCGCTCTCGGCCGCCTCCTCGCTGCAGCCGAAGCGGGCAGTGAACTGGAAGGTGCTGCCCTGGCCCTCGACGCTGTCGACCCAGATGCGGCCGCCCATCATGCCGACCAGCTGGGTGCAGATCGCGAGCCCGAGGCCGGTGCCGCCGAACTTCCGGCACGTGGAGCCGTCGGCCTGCGTGAAGGCCTCGAAGATCAGGTGCTGCTTGTCGGCGGGGATGCCGATGCCGGTATCCGAGACCTCGAAATGCAGCGCGACCTCGCTCTCGGTGTGGACGGCGACGCGCACGGAGACGCCGATCTCGCCGCGCTCGGTGAACTTGATGGCGTTGCCGACCAGGTTGAGGATGATCTGCCGGAGCCGGCTCGGGTCGCCGATGATCGCGTCGGGCACCTCGGGCGCGACGTGGCAGACGAGCTCGAGATCCTTCTGATGGGCGCGCAGCGCCAGCGTCTTCACCGAGCGCTCGAGGTGCTCGCGCAGCCCGAAAGGCGTGCGCTCGAGGTCGAGCTTGCCGGCTTCGATCTTGGAGAAATCGAGGATGTCGTTCAGCAGCGCCAGGAGCGCGTCGGCGGACGACTTGGCGAGCTCCAGATACTCGCGCTGCTCGCCGGTGAGCTCGGTCTCGAGCGCGAGCTCGGTCGCGCCCAGCACGCCGTTCATCGGCGTCCGGATCTCGTGGCTCATGTTGGCGAGGAACTCGGACTTGAGACGCGAGGCTTCGAGCGCCGCCTCGCGGGCCTCGACCAGCTCGCCGAGCCGGCGCGCCCGCTCGGCCGCGTCGACGCCGGCCTGCTTCGTGAGGCTCCGCCCGTAGTAGATCGCGCCGAAGATCATCAGCACGACGAACATCGCCAGCACGAGCTCGCGCGTCTGCACCTGCCCGGCGGCGGCGAGCTCGCGCTCGAAGAGCGAGTCCTGCACGTCGCGCACGTGCTGCTCGAGCGCGCTGAACGCCTCCTGCACCGTCGCGAACCGGCGGTGCATGCCGGCCATGAGCGGCGCGGCTTTCTCGGGGGCCTCGATCGAGAAGTACGAGAACGTCATGTTGGCCTCGGAGGCCATGGCGTTCATCGCGGTGCGAATCGCGTCGAGGTCGTGGAGCAGCGTCTGGATCTCGGGCGTGGCGCCGGCGCTCTCGAGATTGGTGCGCGCGACGTTCCAGGCGTCGTCGAACGAGCGCCGGGCTGTCCGGAGACGCACGGTCTCGCCCCGCGGGTCCTTGGAGTCGAAGACGTCGTTGGCGGGGGCGTTCACCGCGGCGGCCAGCTCGCGCAGCTTCGAGTAGGTCGCCAGACGCTCGGCCCATTGCCGGTTCACGTCGAGCGAGGCGCGATGCATGTCGACCAGATGGTGGTTCAACGCCAACCCGACCAGGACGGTCAGGATGTCGAAGGCCGCGAACAGAACGTAGAGCACCGGCAAACGCCGTTGCTCGACGGTCGGGAGCGGGGTCGTCCCCGGGGTGGAAGTCTCGGTTTCCTGCAAGTCGGCCCTGCCTCGCCACGGCGAAATGTCGGCAGGGAATTCAGCAAACGCTATGCCGGCGCGGGCCGAATGAAATGTCTCGTCGACGGTGCCGACGAGCGACGCGGGACGTCACATTTACGCGTCATCGGCACTCTCGTGACTCCCGCGAGCAACGGACGCGGGCGTGCGGCGCGGCGCCCGCGCGCGAACCCGCATGCGGTTTGTCTGGCCGCACGCGGCGCGTGCGGAGGTCGCGTCCGCTAGGCCAGGGCGGTGGCGGTGTGGGTGCGCCGCGGCGCCGGACGCTCGGCCGAGCCGTTCGCGGCCGTCGCCGGCACGCCGGCGACCTGCTGCAGCTCGCGAAACGCGTCCTCGACGGCCGCGACGAAGTCGCGCAGATCCGGCACCAGATCCCAGTCGGCGTTGAACCCCCAGCAGAGCTTGCCGGAGTAGCTGAAGAGGACGATGCCGAGCCCGAGGTAGTCGGTGAGCGGGACCTGCCCGTAGTTGTCGAGCATCTTGGCGCCCAGCATGTAGAGCGGCACCTGCGGTCCCGGCACGTTGGTGACCACCAGATTGAAGGGCAGGGCGCGCGTCATCATGCTGCTCGCGAGCGAGAGCAGCGTCGACGGCGTCCACTCGGCGACGCGTGACAGCATCTCGGCGCCGAGCGCCTGCTTGGTCTCCTTCAAGCGCGCGGTCGTCTCGCTGATTTTTTCCAGGCGCGCGCGCGCGCTCCGCTCCGCCAACGGCAGGTCGATGATCCAGGCCGAGACGCGGTTGCCGAGCGTGCCCTTCTCCTCGGCGCTCCGTACGCTGACCGGCGCCATCACGCGGAAGTCGAGGTAGTCGACGTTCACGCGGCGGCCTTCGAGGAAGCGCTGCACCGCGCCCGTCACGATCGTCAGCACGACGTCGTTCAGCGAGCCGCCGAGGCGCTTTCGGACCTGCTTCACGTCGTTCAGGTCCATCGCCAACCAGTCGAAGCGGCGGTGCGGGCCGATCGGCTTGTTGAGCGGCGTGTCCGAGACGGTTCGCAGGCTCGAGCGCAGCATGCCGCGGGCCGCGCGCCACATCGTGCGGATGTCCGAGCGCGGATCACGAACGTCGGCCAGGACCTGCCGGAAGCCCGCCACCGTCTCGAACGGCGTGCGGACGCGGCGTGCCGCCTCGGACGAGAGCATCTGCCACCACGAGGGCCGCGGCCGCGGCACCCAGCGCACCGGCGGGTCGACCTCGTTGCTCGGCGCGATCGCGAGCAGCACCGCCATCAGGTCGACGCTCGACATCCCGTCGACCATGCAGTGATGGATCTTGCTCAGCATGGCGAAGTGCTCGCCGCCTTCGAGCCCCTCGACGACCCAGATCTCCCAGAGCGGCTTCGAGCGGTCGAGCTGCTGCGACATGATCCGGCCCGAGAGCGCCTTCAGCTGCTCGGCGTCGCCGGGGCGCGGCAGGCTGGTGTGGCGTACGTGGTACTCGATGTTGAAGTGCTGATCGTCGACCCAGACCGGGTGGCCTTCGACGGGCGTGTACGCCAGCACCTGTCGGTAGCGGGGGATCAGGTGCAGTCGCGACTCGACGTAGGCGCGGATGCGTTGCACGTCGATGCCGCCGGAGGGGGTGCGGAGGGGGCCGGCTTCGTACGTCGCGGTGCCGGCGACGTGCATGTGGTTGGTTGGGCTCTCGGTGAGCAGGAACGTGTTGTCGAGAACGGTGAGCCGCTCGTACGTGGGCACTGGCATTGCGACCTCCTGTGGCCGGCGTCGGTCTCCGGCCTCCTTACACCCCGGCGTGTTGCTGAAAAAGGGCGATCTGCTGCGTTGCTCGCTCGTTCGCTTGCCGTGCCCTCGGAGAGGGTGCGGCGTAGCTCCGCTACGCCTCCGCGTTCGCTCCGCTCGCGCCTCGCATCTCACCCTTTTTGAGCAACACGCCTCGTGCCACGCGGCTGATTGGTTCGGATGGGGTGGTCGCTTTGCTCCCACCCTCATCATTCAATCGCTAGGCGGGTGCTGGGACGGCTGGTCGGCTGACTCCCAAGAGCCAGTCGGTGAATGGCGCGGTGTAAGGACGCCAGGATCCTTCGGGCTGGGCTAGGCGGTCGGCGATGACCATGAGGGCTGCCGGGTGGTGGCCGATGCCGCAGTGGCTGGCGCGGATGGCGATGTTTTCGCGGGTGGGGCCGGGGTCGTCGATGCAGCTTTGCCAGGCGACGATGCCGTCCGTCTTGCTGTAGAGCGCGCTCGTCGGGACGGTGAGGGGGGTGCGGAGGCGGCGGCGGACCTCGGTGTCGGGGTCGGGGGTGCGGGGTGGGCGGATCAGGCCTAGGCGATAGAGGCGGGAGACCGTCGTCGCGGTGGGATCGCGGAACGGGGAGGCGAGGGTGATCACCTGGCGGACGAGATCGGGGAAGCGGCGCGCCAGCTCGCGCGCGTAGATCCCGCCGAGGCTCCAGCCGACGAGGCTCACCTTGCGGCCGTGGCGGGCGTGCAGCGACTGCAGCCGCTCGGCGACGCCGGCGACGACTTCGTCCGTCGGACCGCGGTTCATGCCGAGCCGCCAGGCGTGGGCGTGATAGCCGCGATCACGGAGGAACCAGCGGAGCGCCCGGGTCGACCCGTCGCCAGCGAGCCACCCCGGCATCACCAGCACCGGATGCCCGTCGCCGCGCGCGGCCCGCCCGAGAAAGGGCAGCGACGGCACCAGCGAGACGAATTCCAGCCAGGCGCGGCCTTCGAGGGCGAGGAGCAGCGGCGAGGGCGGTGCGATTGCGTCGATCGAAGCCCCGTCGTCCACTCGGAGGTCACACAGCCGCACCTCCGACCGGCTGTCAAGCTGCGGCGACATGGGACATCCACCGCGCATTCGACCCGCCTCCCGTGAATCGACTCGGTCTGGACCGAGTTGACGTACCTGGCGCGGCGCGCGCCCACGTCTCTCTCGACCGCCGTCGCTCGAATCTTACAGGCGTGCGTCTAGTCGCAGCAGAATAAAAGTAGCCATGCAGAGAGTTTTCGCTTGACAGGTTTTCGCAAAGACCTCTTCGTGACCTCACGACCTCGATCGCAGACGTGTCCGTAACGCGCGTACGGTCACGACCCTGCGGCGTGTGGGAGTGGAAGGCTCGAAAGACGTCTCGCCTTGCTTCCGCAGCTCACGCGCGCTGCCAGAAGGTCGAAAACCGCCGTGGTATGCAGTCATCATGACGACCTTCGACGACCTGAAGAGTCTTCCTGACGACCAGCTGCTCCAACGCCTCGCTGAGTCGGTGCAGCGGTCGCGGCGTGTCGAAGCTGTGCTCGTCGCCCACATCGCCGAAGTGGACGCGCGCCGGCTCTACATCCGCGAGGCTTCTTCGATGTTCGCATACTGCACCCGGATACTGCACCTCTCCGAGCACGAGGCGTACGCACGCATCACCGTGGCTCGGGCGTCGCGTCATCACCCGGTGTTGCTGACGATGCTGCGCAACGGCCGGCTGCATCTGACCGGTATCGCCAAGCTCGTGCCGCATCTCACCGACGCGAATCGCGATGCGATACTTGCGCGAGCGGTGCATCGGACCAAAAACGAAATCGAGGAGCTCATCGCTGAGATTGCGCCGAAGCCAGATGTTCCGGCCGACGTTCGGAAACTGCCGACGAGCGAAGGGCGCAGGTGTGAACTCGGTCCGGACCGAGTTGACCCGCTCGGAGGCGCGTTGTCGCTTCTCGTACACGCGCCGACGGTCTACGTGCCTCGAGCCGAGCCCGACCCCTATCCATCCATGCCCGAGCCCCCGCCGCCGACTACTCGGGCTCCGGTGGTCACGCCGCTTTCTCCAGCGCGCTACAAGATCCAGTTCACCGCGCGGTCCGAGCTCCGCGACAAACTCGAGCGTCTGCAGGCGCTCCTGCGGCACGATCTCGCGACGTGCATTGAGGCGGCTGTTACCGAGAAGCTGGGACGGATCGAAGCCAAGCGCTTCGGGCTGACCAAAAATCCACGTCGCACCCTGGACGAGACCGACACCTTACCGTACTCGCGCTATCTGCCTGCGGCCGTCCGGCGCAGCGTCCGCGAGCGCGATGGAGATCAATGCGCCTTTCGCCTGCAGAACGGCGATCGTTGCCCCGAGCGTCGCAGCCTCGAGTTTCATCATCGCGATCCTTACGGACGCGGCGGCAATCATCATCCGGACAACCTCAGTCTCATGTGCCGTGCACACAATGCCTATGGCGCCGAGCTCGACTACGGCAAGGAGCACATGGAAAAGCACCGGCGCCGCGGTCTATCCGCGGGACCCTCTCCGTACTCGACAGGTCCGTGATCACGGTTGCGTTGGGTCGCGCAAGCTTGGTTTAGGGAGTGCCGTGGATGCCATCGGAAAACTCACGGCTTTGATCCTCAATCGGCTTCCGAAGTACTGCGCTACGAAGTCGGCCGAGGTGAGCCATTTTCGATGGGTAGCGCCTTCCGCCCGTCGGGAATCGACTCCTTCGCTCCGAGAATCATCCTGACATTGCTCCGACAGATGCAACGGTGTCGCGACTCATCGTGCCTATCCGATTCACGAAGCTGCGCCGGCCAACATGTGGCCGATGGTCACAAGAAACATGCCGGGCTGCTTCAATATCGACCCGAGTATTTCTGGGCCGTTGGGCCCAACAAATCGCGGCTGTTCCGTGTGAAGACGGTGCGCAACGCAATGGTCCGTTGGGAGGAAGAGGAGCAAGTGGGACTCTCGTATACACCGGCGTCTTAGGCTCGGTCGGAGCAGCGTGGCGGCGCGCAGAATCGCGTCCTCAGCACGCGACAGTCCGAAAAAGTCCAGCGTCGATTGTGGCTGTCTGTCGGCCGTCACGGAAGCCCGTGCACGCATCCTACGCGACTGGTAGCCGACGCGTCGCGCCCTGTGTCACCAGCGCCGCCGGCAGCGCACGTGCCGGTGGGGGGCGCTTCATACGGCGGAGATGCGGCGCCTCAGGAGGCGCAGTCGCGCCGCTTGCGCGCGCCCCATTCGCGATCGCCTCGCACAAGCCCGCGCTCGGCGTGTAGGCCGGCACCAGCTCCTGGATCGTCCGCATCACGGCACCGACGTCGCTCGCCGCCACCCCGTCCTCGATGCGCCCGAGCCACTCCGCGAGCGGCGGCGGCGCGTCCTGCGCCACCAGGACGCGGATGCGGTCGTGGGGCGTGGTGGTGCGTTCCTCGCCGTCGGCGACGAGCTCCTCGTGCAGCTTCTCGCCGGGACGGAGACCGCTGAACTCGATCGCGATGTCCTCGTCGGGCTCGAAGCCCGAGAGCCGGATCATCTGGCGCGCCAGATCGACGATGCGGACCGGCTCGCCCATCTCGAGGATGAAGGTCTCGCCGCCCGCGCCGATGGTGGCGGCCTGGAGGATCAGCTGCACGGCCTCCGGGATCGTCATGAAGTAGCGGGTGACGTCGGGATGGGTGACGGTCACCGGGCCGCCGCGGGCGATCTGCTCGCGGAAGATCGGCACCACGCTGCCGTTCGAGCCGAGGACGTTGCCGAAGCGGACGGCGGCGAAGCAGGTCGAGCCGTCCAGCTCATCGGCGCCGCGTGCGGCGCCGTGGTGGAGATTCTGCACCACCAGCTCCGCGACGCGCTTGGTGACGCCCATGACGCTCGTCGGTCGCACCGCCTTGTCGGTCGAGACCAGCACGAACTGCGCGACCCCGTGGGCGCGGGCGGTGCGCGCCACGTTGTAGGTCCCGAGCACGTTGTTGCGGACGGCTTCCAGCACGTTCAGCTCGGCGAGCGGGACGTGCTTGTAGGCGGCGGCGTGGAAGACGAGGTCGGGCGTCTCGGCGGCGAACACGCGCTCGAGCTGATCGACTAGCAGCACGTCGCCGAGCACCGGCACCAGCGTCACGTCGGGAAAGCGCGTGCGGAGCTCCATCTCGAGCACGAACATGCCGTTCTCGTGACGATCGTAGAGGACGAGTCGGGCGGGGCCGTAGGCCGCCACCTGGCGGCAGAGCTCCGAGCCGATCGAGCCGGCGGCGCCGGTCACGAGCACGGTCTTCCCGCCGACGAGCGCCGCGACACGCGGCAGGTCCAGGCGCACCGGGTCGCGCGCGAGCAGGTCGCCGACCTTCACCTCGCGCATCTGGGTGTACATGACGCGGCCGTCGACCAGCTCGCCGAGCGTCGGCAGCACGCGATGGCGGACGCGCGCGGTCGTGCAGTGCTGGACGACGCGGCGGATGACCGCCCCCGGTGCCTCGGGGAGTGCGATCAGCACCTCGCCGACCTCGTGCTCGGCGACGAGATCCGGCAGATCGTCGAGGCCGCCGAGCACCGGCGCGCCGCAGACGCGGAGGCCGATCTTCCGCGGGTCGTCGTCGACGAACCCGACGACGCCGACCCGCAAGCGTTGGCGCTGCTCGATCTCCTGCAGCAGCTTGATGCCGGCCGAGCCGGCGCCGACGATGATCGCGATCGTCTCGATGCGGCGGACGCGCCGGCGCGCGCCGCGCTCGTGGAAGAGGCGGATGCCGACGCGGATCGCGCTCATGGCGAGCGTGCAGAGGATCAGGTCGATCAGGAAGACCGAGCGCGGGAAGCCGCGGAGGCCGTACGTGAACACCATGACGGCGAGGAAGAGCGTCGACGCGAGGACGTTGCCGCGCGCGATGTCCTCGACGTCCTGCACGCTCACGTGCCGCCACGAGCCGCCGAAGAGGCGCGCCGACCAGAAGCCGACGAGCTTGCAGGCGAGCAGGAGCGGCAGCGTCACGAGCGCCAGCAGGATCCAGCGTGAGTTTAGCCGGAGATCGAAACGCAGCGCGAAGGCGAGCAGGTAGGCGGTGGCGGCGATCGCGAGGTGGGTCGCGACGCTCACCGCGTGGCGGTGGCGGACGAGGAAGGGCATGGGAGACTCAGGCGCTCCGGGCCGTCCGCGGCCGCGCTTCCTGCAAGATCTCGGCGAGCGCCCCGCACACCGTGTCGACGGCGGACTCGGGCATCGTCCCATAGAAGGGCAGCGCCAGGCAGGTGTCTCCCGCCGCCTCGGTGATCGGGAACGCACCGGGTCGGAACCCGAAGTCGGCGCGATAGAAGGGCTGCAGGTGGATCGGTGGAAAGTAGGGGCGCGACGGGATGCCGCGCTCGCCGAGTGCCCGCATGACATGGGCGCGAGTCGCGAGATCGCCGAGCCGGATGACGTAGACGAACCAGCTCCGGGTCGTGGTCGTGGCCGACATGTGCGGCGTGGTCACGCCTTCGAGATCGCCGAGCCGAGACTCGTACCATGCGGCGACGCGGGCGCGTTTGGCGAGGATCTCGTCGAAGCGCTCCACCTGGGCGAGGCCGAGCGCGGCGCCCATCTCGTCGAGCCGATAGTTGTAGCCGAGGCGGGTGTGCGCGAGCCACTCGTCGAAGACGTCGCGACCTTGATTGCGCAGGCTCCGCGCCAGGGCGTCCCAGCGCGAGTCGTTGGTGACGAGCATGCCGCCTTCGCCGGTCGTGATCTGCTTGTTGGGATAGAAGGCGAAGACGCCGGCGTCGCCGAGCGTGCCGAGCGGCCGGCCCTTGTAGGCGCCGCCGATCGCTTCGCAGGCGTCCTCGATCACGGCGAGGCCGTGGCGCTCGGCGACGGCGAGGATCGCGTCCATGTCGGCCGCCTGGCCGAAGACGTGCACCGGCAGCACGGCCTTCACGCGCTGGCCGCTCCGGCCGATCGCCTCGACGGCGCGCTCGAAGCGCTCGGGGTCGAGCGTCAGCGTCAC
>CAZWAX010000048.1:0-20367 GCA_964631985.1 uncultured Polyangiaceae bacterium
GTCGATCGAAATTTCTTTTACCCGATACGATCGATTTGTGCAGAGGTTCCCTAGTAGGTCCGGCAGAACGGGCGTTGGAGCCAATCGGGCCTACCAATGTGACGGCGTCGGCCGATCGCGGCGGCGTACGGGGCACCTGGACCGGTCTCGACGGGAAAGAGGCGAGCGCCCGGCGCTGAACGCTCCCAATGTGGTCCTGCCGTCGAATGCGCGACGCACCCTAAAGCGAGGGTCGGCGCCACGGCAGCCCTCAACGAGCGGGCCTCGGCGAATCCGGGATCGAGCTCGAGGGCCTTGTCGAGATGCTCTTGCGCAAGGATGAGCATAGGCGTCTGCGTACCGGTCGCCTGCTGCGCGGCAACACTCTCGAGCATCGTGAGCGCGAGATCGTAGTGGGCCTCGGGGAGCGTCGGGTCGAGGCGGAGCGCCGTGGTCGCCGCGCGCCCAGCACGCTCCGTGCGGCCGCGGGCGTGCTCGAAGACAGCGACAAGATTGAGATATTCGGCACGGGTGCCGCGATCGTAGAGCACCCGGTCGGCGCCGTTGCCGAAGGACTGGGTCGGCTGGAGACGAATCGCGCGCTTCAGAAGATGCAGCGCCTCGTCGGGCCGATCATCTTCGAAGGCGAGAAGCGCCAAATTTTCGTAGCCGAGGTAGAGGCCATCGTCGGCGGCGCGCGCGAAATGCTCGTGCGCGGCAGCGCGATCGCGACCGGCGTAGTAGACGACGCCAGTCTGGTTCGCCGTGCTGGCTCCCGTCAATGGCCACGAGCCGCGGATCTCACGGTCCTCGAAGAGGAACCCGTGCCAGAAAACGGCAACGCTCAGCGCACTCACGAGCACGAGATTGCATCCAACCAGCGTGAACGACCACCGTTGCCAGCGCCGGAGGCGATCGAGGCCGATCGCGAAGCAAACGCCGAAGGCCAGCGTCGCGGGCGCCAGGTACGTCGCTTTGACGGCGGCCGCAATCGGAACCGTGTGCGTCGCGAGCACGAAGACGGCGAGCGTCGGCGTGAGCGTGAGCAGAGTGACGACCAACAGGTCGTCCCATCCACGCCGCCGAAGCTGCGTGATCGCCGAGCTCATCCCGAGTATGACCACCAGCGTCGGCATTACACCCAGGATCAAGATCGCCTGACCGACTCGTCGTGCCAGCTCGTTTCCCGTCACACGCGGGATCGTCCATCCGCCGAAGCCGTCGAACCACGTGTTGGCGTAGAGGCCTGTCCACACCGAATTCCGAATTGCCTGTGACCAGCCAGCTGCATCGGCGGGATCAGAAGATCCTCTAGGGTAGGTTGGACGGCGGAAAATGAGAGGATCGAAGAGGAGGTACTCCGCCGCCGAGCGCCTGATCTGCGGATGACTGTCCTCGACGAGACGGACGATCAACTCGCGCCGGCTCAAGACGAAGGGGGTTCCGTAGCGTTCGACGTTCCGAGCGTAGTACCAGCCGCACGTGGCGAGCAGGGTCGCGAGTGTGAGCGTGAGATGGATACCCGCGAGCCGGCGCGGTCGCAGGTGCAGGCTTCGCAGTCCCAGGGTCGTGAGCGCGCCGGCGACGACTGCGATCGCGGTGAACTTGGTGAGCATGGCGAGCCCAAGCACCACACCCAGCAAGAAGCACCGGGTATAGGAGGGGGACCGGAGCTGAGACAGCAGGATCAGGAACGCGACGGTGCAGAGGACCGCGTTCAGCATCTCGTTGCCGAGAAACTCAGCAGCGTAGATTTGGACCGGCAGGAACAGCAAGAAACAGCCCGCGAGCAGGTGCAGCGGACCGTCGCCGGGAAAGCGGCGGCGAATGACGGCCCAGAGCCCAAACGTGTGCACCAGGCTCGCCACGGCCACCGACGCAATGCCGACGCGCAGTCGCGTGATCGGGTCGACGCCGCTCAGCGCCGACCACAAGCCCGCCATCAGGGCATAGTAGAATGGCGGGTGAAAGAATCCCCAGCCCGATGTCGGTATCGGGACGCGCCAGGTTTCCGCCATGAACCAGACGTACGTGAAGTGCCCGAAGCCGTCGTAACCCGCGAGGACGGGGAAACTGAATGCGTTGTGGACACGGATCGCGATGCCGATCAGCACGAGCGCGGTCGCGCCGAGCATGAATGTCCGGCGCGTCATCCCGGCGACGGATCAGTCATCGACAGAACGGCGGCTGCGAGCCTCACGGTTGGGAGAATACGCGTACCACGGCGTCCGCCGCGCTTCGAAGGCGTCGAGCGCGGGTCCAAGGTTCCGAGACACGTCAGGGGCGCGGCCGCGCGAGCACACGCAGCACGCCTCCCTGGCCGAATGCGGGAGCAGCCAGCGACGCCACGATAGACGCCGCGGCCACTGGCCCTGCCAACGCAGCACTGATCAGAGTATCGCGGGGCGAGCGGTCGGTCGGCCGCCCGATGAGCATCTGGAACAAGTGATTGGGCTTGCGGCATACCTTGTTGAGGATGGTCTGCGTCAATCCAAAGGCGTCGTACTCGACCGAAAAAGTCTGCCAACGCTCGACGGAGAAACCGCAGCGCGTCAGCAAACCTTCGAGCGCTCGGCGATTGAAGTGGAGAAGGTGCCGCGGCACGTCGATGTGGAACCAGGCGGGGCCACCGATGCGGGCCTGCCAACTGCCGAAATTGGGAACCTCGACAAAGAGCCGGCCGGTCGGACTGAGCAGCCGTCGCACGGCCTCGAGCGTAACACGCGGTTCGGGCAAGTGTTCGAGCACGTGCCAGATCGTGACCACATCGAAGCTTGCCGCTTCCAGCTCGCACATCCGCTCTGGCAAAACCGTCTCGATCCCCAGCGCTGCCGCTTGCTGCATCACCGGAGCGCCGCCCTGCTCGACACCGACGCCCTTCCAGCCGAGCTTGCGGCAAGCCAGTAGGAAATCGCCGGTGCCGCAACCAAGGTCGAGGATACGGCCTGATCCCGTCGGCCGCCCGACATGTCGCAAGCGAACGTTCATGAAAAAATCTTTGAGAGCCGGATGACGACGTCCGTAGTAGCCCGTGACGTAGTACGCCTCGATGTGTCGGGCCAAGGGAATCGGCTGCACGAAGACCAGGTCGCAATCCTGGCAGGAGACGAGTGCGAACGAGCCTGGCCCGATCGCATCCTTGGCTGTGAAAACGGGCCGCTGGGCGCTTCCTCCGCAACCTGGACAGGCGCTCACGAGAGGCCGTCGCCGCGTTGGATCCCGTGGTCTTCGGACGCGTGACGAGGCGCGCGAGAGATTGGCCGGAGGTAACGGGAATATCCTGGCAAGCGCGATCTCATCCGCGCACCGAAGCTTCATCGTAGATCGGTAGATGCAACGCATCCGCCAAGCGTGGCGCCGCGGCGTCCTTCGCCGATAGCCTCGGTGCATCGATGCGCCAGTCGATCCCGATCGCCGGATCGTCCCACGCGATCGCGCGTTCAGCCTCCGGTCGGTACGTCTCGGTGCATTTGTAGAGGAAGTCGCACTCGCCACTCAGCACGACGAAACCATGTGCGAACCCGGGCGGCACCCAGAGCTGACACTTGTTGTCCTCGCTCAGTTCGCATGCGACCCAGTGGCCGAACCGCGGGGAGCCGCGCCGCACGTCGACCGCAACGTCGAACACGGCCCCGCGCACAACCTGTACCAGCTTCCCCTGCGCGTACGGCTCCTGAAAATGGAGGCCCCGCAACGTGCCCCGCACCGATCGCGACCAGTTGTCCTGCACGAACGGCATCCGAATGCCGACCTCGGCATAGCGCGCCGCGTGGAACGTCTCGAGAAAGAATCCACGCGCGTCGCCATGGACGCGGGGCTCGATGAGTAACACCTCGGGGAGCGCGGTCGCGGTGACCTTCAAAACACGCTCTCCGTGAGGAGCTCCAGCAGATAGCGGCCATACCCGCTCTTCGAGAGCGGCGCCGCAAGACGAGCGAGTTGCGCATCGTCGATCCAGCCCTGTCGCCACGCGATCTCTTCCGGACACGCGACTTTGAGCCCTTGCCGCTTCTCAATCGTGTGAATGAACTGACTCGCCTCCATCAGCGACTCGTGCGTTCCCGTGTCGAGCCACGCGCAGCCCCGGCCCATCACCTGGACGTCGAGCTCGCCCCACGCCAGATACTGCTTGTTCACGTCCGTGATCTCAAGCTCACCCCGCGCGGAGGGGACGAGGGATCGCGCGATGTCGACGACCCGGGTATCGTAGAAGTACAGTCCGGTCACCGCATAACGGGAACGCGGCTCGGCCGGCTTCTCGGCGAGCGATACGGCACGGCGGTCGGCATCGAACTCGACGACGCCGTAGCGCTCGGGGTCGTGCACCGGGTACGCGAACACCGTCGCTCCACGGCTCCGCGACGCGGCACGGGAAAGCGCCCCGCCGAAGTCGTGGCCGTAGAAGATGTTGTCGCCCAGCACGAGCGCACTCGGGCGGCCGGCGACGAATTCCTCGCCGATCAGGAATGCCTGCGCGAGGCCATCGGGGGACGGCTGCACGGCGTATCGCAACTCGAGACCCCATTGACTGCCGTCGCCGAGCAGCTGTTCGAACCGCGGCGTATCCTGCGGCGTCGAGATCAACAGAATTTCGCGAATGCCCGCCAACATGAGAGTCGTCAGCGGATAAAACACCATCGGCTTGTCGTAGACCGGCAGCAGCTGTTTCGAGATTGCCAACGTCGCCGGATGCAACCGCGAGCCTGAGCCGCCCGCAAGCACGATCCCCCTACGCGCGGGCTTGGAAACACGGGCCCTCACGCGGGAAATGGCCGCCGTCTCAATGATGCTTTCGGTTGTCGATCCGAACCGGCGATCCGCTTCGCCAGCAAATCTTTGGACGAGGGGCCGGATACCATTTTCTCTTTCATATACACTATCCGCACCGTTACACCGCCGCCGTCGATGTCCGAGTCTCCCTGCGGGGGCAGATCAGGCCAGCGGTCGATGCTCGCTTTATTCTCGTTCGCGGGCAGATCGCAGCAGCAGAGGGGTCCGTACGAGATCCGATGCGTCATGCGCCGGTAGCACTTCGGTAAATACTACTGTTGCCGTCGGGTATACGGGAGTGGTTCAGCGCCGGCGGGATGGAGGTGTCAGGTAGCATGCGCGAGCGCGCCAAGGCGATTCTGGTTAAGTACTCGGACATCCTGCCGAAGGTCAACTCGATTTTCGGCCGCCGAGGCCGCGAAATTCGCCCCGGCAGCTACTCGTACGATGCCATTTGAGCCGTCACCCCGTCAGCCTCCTATCAAAGAATATTCGACCTGGCCCGACCGGGATTGACGTGGACACCCCCATTTCGTTTCGTGCTAAAAACAACTCTTGCTCTTCGGCAAGAAAATCGTGGTCGTCATGCCCGCCTACAACGCCGAGGCAACCCTCCGGCAAACCTACGCCGAGATCCCGATGGACTACATCGACGAGGTCATCCTGGTCGACGACGGGAGCTCCGACCGCACGACCGAGATCGCCCGGGAGCTCGGTGTCCGCACGCTCGTCCACAAGACGAACCTCGGGTACGGCGGCAACCAGAAGACCGGTTACTCCGAGGCCCTCCAGCAGGGCGCCGACGTGGTGGTCATGCTCCATCCGGACTACCAGTACACGCCGAAGCTGCTGGTCGCGATGTCGTCCTTGATCGCTGTCGGCCAGTACGACGTCGTCCTCGGGTCGCGCATCCTCTGTCAGAACACCATCAAGGCGGGCATGCCGGTCTACAAGTACGTCGCGAACCGCGCGCTCACGTTCTTCGAGAACCTGATGCTCGGGCAGAAGCTCTCCGAGTACCATACGGGCTACCGCGCCTTCTCGCGCAAGGTGCTCGAGACGCTGCCGCTCGAGGAAAACTCCGACGATTTCGTCTTCGACAACCAGATGCTCGCCCAGATCGCGTACTTCGGCTTCTCGATCGGCGAGGTCTCGTGTCCCACGAAGTATTTCGCCGAAGCCTCGTCGATCAATCTGCGGCGGAGCATCGTCTACGGGCTCGGCGTCGTGCGGACTTCGCTCAGCTACCGCTTGCAGAAGATGGGCCTCGTGCACAGCCGCCTCTTCGCGGCGGACGGCGCGCGGCTCGAGATTTCGCCGAGCGCGTCCGCCTCACGCGCCATCCGCCTCGCCCAGTAGTCGTACCGGAGGCCGACCGACGATGTGGTCGACCATTCGAATGCTGACCGCGGTATGCCTGCTGACCGGCTGCGCGTCTCCGGAGGACCGCATGCAACGCGCGGTGGACGAGGCTGGCCTGACGGACGTCCACTGGGCCCCGGTCCGATTTCCCAACGATCGCATTTGCGACGCGGGACGGTCTGGGAAGGAATACACGGCGACGACCCCGGCCGGCGCGCGCGTCCGCGGGCGCGTCTGCTGCGACATCCTTGCTGCCTGCACGATCGAGCCGCCTCGCTGAGCTTCAGTGCGCTGGGCGCTCGCGAACATTCACCCCCATTTCGCGGGGGGCCGGCGCTAGTAGGGCCTCGATTCGCGGGGCCAACCGCGACGTGCGAACTCGGACCGAGTTGCCATCCGCAACCTTTCACCGCCGATCGGTCACCAACCACCCACGTCACATTCCTGGTCGGAGAGATGATCACCGCGTCGATCGATCCGGCACTCCGCGCCAGCCCGGCCGCAATCGGACCGCCGCCCCGTCCAGACTCGGGTCAATCACGTCCCGTGACGCTTCGCGGTGCCGCGTCCGCCCCCGCGATGTGTGCCTCATGTGCTGCCAGCACAACGCCTACGTCGCGGAGCTCGACTACGGCAAGGAGCATATGGAGCAGTACCGGCGACACGGGGATCGTGTGTTCGAGGGCGTGTCGCTCGCGATGTTCGGTGAAAACTCGTACCGCGCGAAGCCGGCGCCGCCGCACTAATCTAAGAGGCTGACCCAAGACTGGGCTTCGTCGCGAGCGGCAGCCGAGACACCGTAGCGCCGCCTCCTGCGACGGCTACCGTCGGGAAGCGTGGACGGTGGAGGGGATCGGAAAACGCACCCGTCGTACGGTTGCGAGGAGCGCATCTTCCGAGCTGGGGCGGTACGGGCGCGCGGCGGAGGGGTCGCCCGCAGGTCCACCCTCCGGGCGCACGTGATCTCGGTCAGGAGCGCTCACCGCGAGTTCGTCCACGCCGCGTCGGTCGCCCTGGTGAGTACCATGCGCTACTGCGCCGCGACGCTCAACGCGAGCGCAGGCGGACACTCCCTTCGAGGGCTCCCAGTTTGCGCTCGAACGTGAGGGTCACTGCGCCGAGAGCGCGATGGCGCGCATGGATGAGCCGATCAACCAGTCCCGCGCCCGAAGTCGCTCCGAGGACTTCCTCAGCTTCTCGGGGCTCCAGCGTAACGACTCCCGACCGCATCAATCGCGTCAGCATACTGCGCGCCTCGGCCTTTGGTACGTGGTAGTGGAACTGCAGCGCATAGTACGCCTCCGCGATCACGAGGTCGCAAACGATCACGGATTCACCGCGCTCGATGGCGTGTTCCAGCCGGCGCCGCGCCGCGCGAGCTTGCGCCTCTGGCGCACCGACGAGCAGGCGAACGACGACCGAGGTATCAAGGCCGATCGCCACGCGACCAGCCCCGCTGAATGCTCCGCTTTACCTCGCTCAGTACGTGAGACTTCCCCTTCGCGTATCGCCGTGCCGCACCGACCCACGACCAATCGAGATTCTTGCCTCGCAACACCCAGACGGTTTCCCCCTCCAAGACGCGCCGCTCGACATCGAGCGCGTCGCCAGGGCCAACGCCCAACTCCTCGCAGAGCGTTGCGGGCAAGGTCGCTTGGCGCTTGGCCGTGATCGCTACCTTTGGCATGGCAGAAAGCCTAGCCATCTAGTGCCTTACTCGTCAATGATTTAGTAAGGCCAATCTGGAGCGACCTAAAGCCCGACGTGGTTGCTCCACGCGCTCCGCGCACCGGACGACGGTGCGTCTTCCGATCACCGCCGCCCGAGGCGGACGGTGGAGGGGTCGTCGGCGGGTCTACCCTCCGGGCACACGGCGATCTCGGTCAGGAGCGCAACCCCGAACGTCGTGCGCGATGCGTCGAGCGCTTGAGGAGTGCCATGCGCCCCCGACGCGCCGATCGCGTCATGAGCCGCCGTTCGCCCGCCGATGCGCCGATCGCGACGGGCGAACTCGGTCCGAGTTGCCATCCGCAAGCTTTCCCCGCCAATCGGTCAGAACCTCTGTGCAGCGGGACTAGGGCGCGGCCAGCGACAGTAGCGCTGCCGCGAAGTTGCGGGCGCGCGGCTCGGGGTCCGTGCGCAGCGCCTCGGCGCGGGCGAAGTACGGCTCGACGTAGCGCCGCACGTCGGCCGGGTCGACGTCGTCGGCCCAGCGGTGGCGCATGGCCGCGTAGCCGCTGGTCACGAGGTACATCGCGCCGAGCGCTTCGCTCCGGACCCGCGGGTGCGGGTGACGGTAGCCGGCGAGCAGCCATCCGGCCGTGCGGATGTCGCCGCCGTCGCGGATGGCGCGCAGGCGCAGCACGGCGGCCAGCGGATCGTCGTCGATCCGTGCGGACGTCGCCTCCTCGACGGTCAGCGCCGCCATCCAGCGCTTCACGGCTTGCCGACGGCGCCCGAGATCGGGCTCGAGCACGGCGGCGGCGGGACCGGTCGGTTGATAGCGCGCGGGCGTGAGCGTCGGGGCCAGGTCGCGGCGGGCGAGCACGTCGAAGCGGCCGAAACGGGCGACCAGCGCGTACCGTTCGACCGCGAAGGCGCGTGCCGTCAGGAAGTACGCCGGCGAGTCGATGAAGAAGGTCCAGCCGTCGTTCAACGTGACGATGAAGCGCGGCGGATCGGCGCGGAGCCCGGCGACCATCGCCGCCTCCTCCGCATGATCGGGTCGGCCCGGGTACCAATAGTCGTGCGGCACGGGGCTCGTGCGACCCGCCGCGTACAGCAGGCCCGTCAACGCCGGAAACGCGAACACGGGTTCGCCCTCCGTCGTGTGACCCGCGAGGAAGTCCGTCGCGAGACCGAACGCGGTGAGGTCGTCGGCGGTATCGGCGGGCACGCGCGCGGCCACCGTCGCCGACTCGACGAGCAGCGCCGGATGGCGCGCGGCGTCCTGCCACGCGGCGAGGATCGGCCCGAGCCGCACGAACAGCACGATCGCCGTGGCGGCCGTGACGGCCGCGGCCAGCACGATGCGGCTCGGCAGGCCCGCGATCCGCGGCCCGGCGCTCCACCAGTCGACCACGCGCGCGAGCAGCGCCACGGCGAGGACGGCGGAAAGCGGCATCGCGATCACCAGATGGAAGCCGTCGGTCCGCGGATAGAGCTGGAGGTACATGGCGATCGCGAGGCAGACGAGCGCGGACATGGCGCGTTCGCCGGCGTGCACGCCCGGGACCGCGCGGCGGCGGAGCAACCAGACGAGGCCGCCCCAGTGCGCGAGCGGTGCCAGCCAGTAGCCGGCGTTCTCGATCTGCCAGGCGACCGAGCTCGCCATCGACTCGGGCATGAGCGCGCTCTGCCGCATGCGGAGCGCGAGCCCGACGATCCCCGCCGCGCCGAGCAGCAGCGGCACGAGCGGCGTGAGGGCACCGCGCCGGATCGCATGGCCGGCGACCGCGAGCCCGAGCGCCGCGCCGACGACCGCCACGGCGTAGAACTCCGGGGCGGGATGCGGCAGGTAGTACAACGCCGCCGCCGGCGACCCGAGCAGCAGCACGTCGCGCGCGAACCCCTCGACGCCGAGCCGCGCCACGACCGGCACCACCCAGAGCAGCGTCGGCGGCACGAAGCCGGCGGCGAGCACCGCGAGTGCCGTCCACGTGCGCGGATGCGCCTCGGTCGCGAGCCGGCCGGCGAGGAACGCCGCCGTGAGCGCCAGGACCGACGTCGGCAGCAGGTGCACGACCGCGTCGACGCTCCACCAGGCGAGCCCGAACGCGACCCACACGCCGGCGAGCATGCCGAGGCTCGCCACCACCCCCGCCACGCGGTCGAGCCGTGAGGGGCGGCGCGCCGCCAACGTCACGATCCACGTGGCCGCGGCGAGCGCGAACGCGCCCGCGTTCGGCTTCACGGAGAACGCGGCGGCCGCGGCGACCCCGGCGACGACCAAGGGCGACAGGCCGCCCCGGGCGGCCCAGCGCACGAGGGCGAGCGCGGCGGCCATCCACGCCACCGTGGCGAACCACGCCGGATACGGCACGTTGGCGGCGGCGAAGTCGCGATAGACCGGCAGGAACGCGAGCCATCCGAGGGCGGGCACGAGCGCCAACCACGCGCCCGCCACGCGCCGCCCCAGGGCATACAGGGCGGCGATCGAGGCGGCGTTCATGACGGCCAGGAAGGGTCGGAGCGTCGTCGTCGAGTCGCCGAGCCCGTGCAGGACGGCGGCACCGACGTAGAAGAATCCCGGGGTGTAGCCGGTGTGGAAGTCGGCGTAGGGGAACTGGCCGTGGACGATGCGGGTGAGTTGGAAGAGCAGCGTCCCTTCGTCCTCGACCTGGAAGCCGTAGAGGCGAAAGAGCCCGAAGAAGACCAGCGCGCCGACGAAGACGAGCGCCGTCGCCATCAGTCGGCCGGCGCGCCGCCAGCGTCGAGATCCGACGGGGTTCCGGCGATCGCCGCCTCGATCACGCGCTCCGTGACGTCGGCGGCGTGCTCCCACGAGAAGGTCGACGCCCAGGCGAGCCCGCCCGCCACCAGCCGTTCGCGGAGGGCGGCATCCGTCAGCACCTGCACGGCCGCGTCCGCGAGCGCGGCGGTGTCGTTGAACCGCACCAGGAGTCCCGTCTCCCCGTGACGGACCGAGTCACGGAGGCCGGGCACGTCCGGCGACACGTTCGGCGTCCCGCAGGCGTTGCCTTCGATCACGGTCAGGCCGAAGCCCTCTTTCACGGACGTATTCACGAGCACGGCGGCCCGTTGCAGATACTCGATCTTGCGCGCCTCGGAAATGAAGCCCGTGAACTCGACCGCCCCGACGAGGCCGCGGCGCCGGACCAGCTCCTCGAGCGATCCGCGGGCCTGACCGCTCCCGATCACGGCCAGGCGTGCCTCCGGCACCCGCCGCCGCACGTCGACGAACGCGTCGATCATCACGTCGGCACGCTTGTAGCGCTCGAGCCGGCCGATCCAGACGATCAACGGTGGGCGCGGCCCGCGCGGTCCCGGCGTGTACACCGTGGCGTCGATGCCCGGGGGCGCGACCACCACGTGCGCGGCCGGGATGCCGCGCGCGACCAGATCGGCCCGGGTGCTCTCCGAGATCGCCAGCATGGGCGTCCGTCGATAGGCGAAGGGAATCGCCTGCTCGGCGACCGCGGTCATGACCGCGATGGGGAACGCGACCTGGCCGAAGGCCGTGCTGCCGAAGAGATGGTGGACGATCGCGGCGCAGGGCACATTCACAACGAGCGGCGTGAAGAACGGCAGCTTGTTCAGCACGTCGACCACGACGTCGGCGGGCTCGCTCGCGAGCTCGCGGCGGAGCGCGGACGGCATCTGCGGATAGTAGGCGTAGCGGTTGCCGGCGAGCCGCCGCCCCCCGACGCCCTGCATCGCCGCCCTGGGCGCCGCGCCCCGAAACGACGCCGTCAGCATGCGCACCGCATGCCCGCGTGCCGCCAACCGCTGAAAGATCTCCGCCACGTGGATCTCCGCACCGCCGGCACGGGGATTGGCGATGTCGCGCTCGTTCAGCACGACGATGCGGCGCGCCTCCGTGGCACCCCGCGACCGTCGCGACACTAGGTCGGGAGGCGCGGTCGCGCCGGCAACGGCGTGGCGCGAGGCGTGAGACGTCCGAAGAGACTCCGGAGGCGCAGTCTCCAGACGATGGTGAGCGCTTCGAGGGCGATGCTGAGATCCATCTTCGATTCGCCCTCGCGACGGTCGGCGAAGATGATCGGCTTCTCGACGATGCGGAAACCGAGGCGCCAGGCGCGGTAGGTCATCTCGACCTGGAAGGCGTAGCCGTTCGAGAGGATCGACGACAGGTCCATGGCCTCGAGCACCTCGCGCCGCCAGCACTTGTAGCCGCCGGTCGCGTCCTGCACCGGCAGACCCCCGAGCACCTTGCGGGCGTAGAGGTTCCCGAACCAGCTGATCAGCAGCCGGTTCATCGGCCAGTTCACGACGGTGATGCCGTCGATGTAGCGCGACCCGAGCACCAGATCGCAGCGGGCCATGGCGGCGTAGAAGTCCGGCAGGGCCGAGACGGGATGCGAGAAGTCGGCGTCCATCTGCACGACGTAGTCGGCGCCGAGCTCGAGCGCGCGCTGAAAGCCGGCGAGATAGGCCGGGCCGATCCCCTGCTTGCCCGGGCGGTGCAGCACGTGGACGCGCGGCTCGACCGCCGCCAACGCGTCGACGATGGCGCCCGTTCCGTCCGGCGAGTTGTCGTCGGCGACGAGCACCTCGGTCTCGGGGTCCACGGCGAGGACCGCCCGACACAGGCGCTCGATGTTCTCTTTCTCGTTGTAGGTGGGGACGACGACGATTTTCTTCATGCGCTCCACGAAGATAGCCCGGGGCGGGAACCACTGTCTACGCGCAGTTCCGCGCGGGTCGTTTTTACTCGAGACCGAGCTCGCGGAACGGGATCGGGCGCCCCCGCAGGCCGTCCGCCCAGCCCCGGACCTTGAGGAACACGCCGGGATGCTCGCCGGAGAGCCCGCGGCGGACGATCTGAAACGGCAGCGTGATCGCGATCGCAGCGGCCATCGCCGCGCACTGCCAGGGACGACCGTGGCGCCGGGCGTAGAGGACGCTGTTCCGCGCGCTCAGGTACTTGCGGAACCCGCCGTAGTGGCGCGCGCCGCCCGAGCTGCCGTGGACGGCGTGCCAGGTGCGGGCGGCGCCCGTGTACCGGAGCTCCCACCCGGCGGCGCGCGCGCGCGCGGCCCACTCGACGTCCTCGTGGTAGGCGAAGAACTCCTCGTCGAAGGGACCGACCGCGCGGAGCGCCGCACTTCGCATGAGAAGCGAGCATCCCGGGATCCACGGCACGGCCCGCTCGCCGTCCCACCGTCCGTCGTCGGCGGCGTCCTCGCCGTCGAGCGCGATCAGGCTCTGGCGCCACGTGACCCGACCCCACGCCACCCAGAGCGTGTTCGGCCGATCGGCGCGCAGCACTTTGCCGCCCACCGCCGCCGCGCGCGGATGCGCCGTCGCGGCCGCGACCAGACGCCCCAACGTCTCCGGCTCGACGTACGCATCGTTGTTGAGGATCCACACGAAATCGGCGCCACGCGCGAGCGCGAGCCGGATGCCGACGTTGTTGCCGCCGGCGTAGCCGAGATTGCGCGGGTTCTCGATCACCTCGACGGCGTCACTCAGCCGCGTCCGCGGCGAGACCACCGACCCGTTGTCCACGACCAGCACGGCGAGCGGCTCGTACGTCGTGCGCTTCAGACTCTCGACGCAGCGGACCGTGTCCTCGAGCCCGTTCCAGTTGAGGACGACGGCGATCACACGGGGAGGTCGTGACGATGGTGGATCGGCGGGCACGGGCGCGCCGCATGATCGTCCGCCCGTCCGGAGCCGTCAATGCGCGCCGCCGCGGCGGAAACCGCCTGGCCCTGCGACCCCGCGACGGGATAGAAGCGAGGATCGCCATGCCTCCCGCGTCGACCACCGCACACGTGCACACCGGCGAACGCCCGGGCCGCGGCAGCGGCTTCGCCTACGACGAGGCGCGCCACCTGGCGGCCTACCTCTATGCACGCGAGCTCGCCCGCGATCGCACCGTGCTCGATGCGGGGTGCGGCGAAGGCTTCGGCACGGTCCTGCTCGCGGAGACCGCCCGCCGCGTGACCGGCATCGACTACTCGGGCGCGGCCGTCGCCGCCGCCACGGCGGCGTACCGCCGGCCCAACCTCGAGTTCCGCCGCCTCGACGTGAGCGAGCTGCTCGGTCTCGGCCTGCGCTTCGACGTGGTCACCAACTTCCAGGTGATCGAGCATTTGGCGGATCCCGCGGCGTTCTTGCGCGCGGTACGGAACGCGCTCCGCCCCGACGGCGTGCTCGTGCTCACCACGCCGAACCGCCTGACCTCCACCTCGGAGAATCCCTACCACGTGCGCGAGTACACCGCCGACGAGCTCGCGGCCGTCCTGCGTCCGATCTTCGGCTCGGTCGAGCTGCGCTCGATGATCGGCAACGCCAGGGTGCAGGCGTTCGAGACCGCGCGCGCCCGTCAGGTGCAGCGCATCCTCCGGCTCGATCCGCTAGGCCTTCGCCATCGGCTGCCGCAACGCCTCGTCCGCTTCGCCTTCGCCAAGCTCTCGGGGCTGGTGCGCCGCCGCGTCGCCGATCAGGACGCCGCGACGCACTCCATCCAGCCGGAAGACTTCACCGTCGACGCCGCGAGCCGGCCGGATGCGCTCGATCTCGTGGCGCTCTGCCGTCCCTGACGAGTCGAGTCTTTCCAACCGCGGCCGTCTCAGCCAGAATCCCCCCTCCCCGCCCTATGCCCTCGATCACCCCCTGCGCCATGTGCGGCGGCTCCGCCTACCGCGAGCTGCACGATCTCGGCTGGCGTCGCATCCTCCGCTGCACCGGATGCGGCCTGGTGCGCGCCGATCCGCTGCCCACGATGGCCGAGAAGGAAGCGATCGAAACGCAGGGCTACACCGACGAGACCGCGTTTCCCGAGATGCGGGACTTCTTCGCCAACTGCAATCGCACGTTCGTCGAGGATCCCGTCATCCGCGAGATGCGCCGTCATCTGCAGCGACTCGAAAGCGCGATCGGCGGCCCCGGGACCCTGCTCGACGTGGGCGCCGGCACGGGCATCTTCATGCACCTGGCCCGCGAGCGGGGCTGGCGCCCCGAGGGCATCGACATCTGTCCGCTGACGGCGCAGAAGGCGGCCGAGGAGTTCGGGCTCCGCATCACCGTCGGACCGTTCGAGGACCAACACTTCGACGGCCGGCGCTTCGATGCGGCGTCGATGCTCGACGTCCTCGAGCACGTGCTCGATCCCCTCGCGACCTTGCGGAAGGTGCACTCGCTGCTCCGCCCGGGCGCGGCGCTCGCCGTCGCGGTCCCGAACCAACGCTGTCTCCTGACCCTGCTGGTCGGCGCGTACGCGCATCTCGGCGGTCCCGCCTCGCGGCACCTGCTCGGCCGCCTCTACGTGCCCCCCCACCTCCACTACTTCACGCCGGCGACGCTCCGCCGCATGGTCGAGACCGTCGGCTTCCGGATCGTCGACATCACGCAGGGCAGCGTCTATCTCGGCCGCTACCGCATGTCGCTCGCGATGCGCGTGCCGCTGGAGATCGTGCTCGCCGCCGGCGCGGCGGTCGGCATGAACGCGCGGCTGAGCCTGCTCGCGATCCGCTGAAGCGTCAGCGGCGAGCGCCGCCGCGGCCGGTCATTCGACGTAGCCGAGGGCCCGAAGCTTCTCGCGCTGCCGGTCGTCGAGCGGCACCGAATCCTTCGCCGGACCCGAGGCCCGTTTGCTCGTCTGCAGCATCTTGGCTCGCAACCGACAGTCCTCCTGGTACCGGTCGACGAGCGCCCGCAAGGCCGCAGCATCGCCGGCCTGCGGGTCGTACCGATTCGTGCGCTCGAGTCGATCGGTCGCCAGGTCGTAACGCTCGTAGACGAACGCGCCGTCGCGGCGATAGCGCGCGAGCTTCGAGTGACCGGTCCGCACCACGAAGCCCGGCCGCTCGAAGGTCTTGCCCGGACACACGTCCTGGGCCCACGACTCGGTGAAGAGGTGGCGGTCCGCGGGCGCGTGTCCGCTCGTGAGCGCCGGGACGAGGCTCACGCCCATGGCGGCCGCGGGAGGGTCGACCCCCGCGAGATCGAGGACGGTCGGCATGATGTCGATCAGACCGACCGGCTCAGCCACGCGCCGTCCCGCGGGTACCCCGGGACCCCAGATCATCAACGGCACGCGGGTGACCTCCTCATAGAGCTGCTCCCCGTGCTGCACGCAGCCGTGCTCGCCGAACTCCTCGCCATGATCGGAGGTCAGGACGACGACGGTCTCGTCGTCGAGCCCGAGCTCGGCCATCGTCGTGAACATCGTGCGGAGCATGTCGTCGGTGAAGCGGATCTCGCGGTCGTAGTTGGCCGCCTCCGGGCCCATGTGTGGGGGCGTCCCGGGTTGATCGGCGAACAGCGGCGCATACTCGGGCGGCGGCACGTACGGCGAATGGACCTGGTAGGTATGGAGGAAGAGAAAGAAGCGCTCGTCGCGATGGCGCCGCAGCCACGCCTCCGCCTCGCGAAACGTCACGTCCGCCTGGCCCTTCGGCTTCGCGATGTTCGGACCCTTGTTCTCCAGGTAGGTGTCGAATCCCCGCCCGAAGCCCTGCCCGAACGTCACCCATCCGTCCTCGGTGATGGCCCCGGTGCTGAAGCCTTCCGCCCGCAGCAGCTCGGGGAGCGTCGAGATCCACGGTGCCAACCGCTGGATGTTGGCGAGGCCGACCTCGTGCACCGAGGGTGGGAGCGCCGTGAACATCGTCATGTGCGAGGCGGTCGTCGTGGTCGCGGCGGCGACGCAGTGCTCGAAGACGGTGCCACCGCGCGCGAACGTGGCGTCGATGAACGGCGCCGTGTCGTGCGCGTAGCCGTAGCTCGTGAGGCGGTCGGCGCGGAGCGTGTCGAGCGACACGAGGATCACGTTGTTGCGGGCGGCCGCGTCCCGCGGCACGGCCGCACGCAGCGTGGGGTTCGCCCACAGCACCTGGGTCGCCGGGGACGTCGCGCGAGCGTGGAAGACGAACCGTCGCGTGGTTCCGGCGAGCTGCGTCAGCGTCACGCGGCGTTCGAGCCATCCCTCGGGGGCGGCTGCGGTCGCGAAATCGACGCGCTCGGAGAAGACGGCGTCGCACGCCGCCGCCTGGCACGCCCGGATCTCGAAGGTGACGACGTGGTCGGTCTCGGAGCCGAAGGTCGCCCCGAGCGTGAAGGCGAGCTCGGCACTTTTCGGAACCACGACGTCGGCGCTCTCGAAGGTGGCGTCGAGCCCGTCCTGGCGCAGCGGCAAGACGTAGCGCGTGCGGTCCCCGATCGCGCCCCGTCGCGCTCCGACACCCCTGGCCGCAGGCCCCGGGTCCTGCCCGGCCCGCGACGGCGGGTCGACGAACCGAACCACCGGCGTCCAGACGGAGGCGTGCGGGACAGGCGTCCAGAGGCGCCAACCCACGACGCTCAGGACCGCGATCACGACGGCGATGCCAATCCACCGAGTCAGCGAACGTCACTCCCTTCCGCCACGCTCCGACCATATTCGCACGCGCCAGGGGTGATCAATCGGCGTCGCCGAGCGCGCGGAGCTTCTCGCGCTGCCGGTCATCGAGCGCACGTCCTGCGGACTCGCCTGGCTTGCGCAGACTGTTGACGACGCTTTTTCCGAGCGCTAAGCGACCCGCACCGCCGAGACGTCCCAGATGCGCCGGGCGCGACGTCGTGAGATCGAAAGGGGAACGTCTGAAGCGTTGGACTCGGCTTGTTCCCGGCGTGCTCTATCTCGCCGTCGCGTTGTGGACCCTGCGCGTGGTGTTGCCGGCGCCGATGTCCACTGCCCCCTTCCCTGTCGAGATACCGCCGGTGTGGCGCAACGTCACCGCCGCCGATCTCAAGCTCGCGATCGCCATCATCTCGGCGCAGAGCCGTACCTGGCTGAGCGCCCCATGGAATCTCCTCGACGGTCCGCAGTGTCATCCGCTCGATCGCGCGCTGTTGCTCGGTGAACGCGAGTTGTTCGAGGGGCTGCTCGGCGTGGTGCCGCACCTCGCCGTGGGTGAGCCGGTCTTCACCTATAACGTGGTCGCGATACTGAGCATCGTCCTGGCAGGCTACGCGATGCAGGAGTTGGTACGGGCATGGACCGGAAGCATGATCGCGGCCGTGGTGGCGGGGATCCTGTTCGCCGTCCAGCCGTCTCGCATTGGGGACCTGATTCATCTCGTCGCCGTCAACAACTTTTGGACGCCACTCACACTGTTGCTGTTGACCCGAGTGTTTCGCCGCCCCACGTGGCCCGTCGCTTTCGGGCTCGGACTGGCGGCGGCCGGTCAAACGGTCGAGAGCATCTATCCCCTCCTGCCGCACGCGTTCATCGTGGGCACGATGGCCGTGTGGCTCGTGTGGCGTCATCGCCGCGAGCTGTGGATGCTCGCGCCGAAGCTGGGCGTGGCGACGGTCGTTGCGCTCACCGCGTCCGCGTGGAGCTTGGTCCCGTATCTCCGTTTCAGACAAACATGGGGGAGTCTCGCGGGTCGAGCGCAGATGCTCTACGCGATCGGCGACTTCGCGCCGGGTCACGCTGCCTATGCCGGATCAGTCGCTCTCGTGCTCGCTGGGCTGGCCATGGCGTATCGCGTGCGCCGTCACGAATGCGAAGGCTTCCGGCCGCATTGGCCCCTCCTCGCGGCAGGATGCCTCTGCGCGTGGAGCTCCATGATGGCGATTCCTCTCCCGGGCGGGTGGGCACTACCGTCGCTCTTTGGCCTCCTCAGCGACATCGTGCCGGGATTGGACGCCGTGCGACGGGGCGCGGTCGTCGTCTCGGGGTGGCATCTGACGATCGCGGTCCTCGCCGGGTTCGGCGTCGCCGGCCTCATCCAAGGCCGGCGGTTGGTCACGCGGCTGACGATCGGTGCAACCTGTGTCGCTCTCGCCTTGCTCGAGGTGTTCGTGGCGCCGATCGCCAAGGCCTCTTTCGGCCAGACGCTGCGTCTCGAGGCCCATCAGGTACGGCCCGCCGACCCTGTTCTAGAATTGTACCGTAAGCTCGGACCCGGGGTGGTGCTCGACGTTCCGCTCGACTTCGGACAGGGACGATTCTACCGAATGGCCGACTACCTCCTCGCCAGCGCGTACCACGAGCATCGCATCGCAGCCTGCTACAATTCATTTTTGAGTCCGGTGCAGCACGACGTTGCCCGGTACGCCGGACGCGTCATGACCGATGCTCGAGCGGCGGCCGCACTAGCGGCACTCGACATCAACGACGTGGTGCTCCACACCGCTCACTTCCGGAGTGCAATGTCACTGACCACCACGCCTCCATCGCATCTCGTCGAGGTGGCACGTTCCCTCGACCGGGTTCTCTATCGCATCACCGAGGGCGGGCCCGTGACGGAGGTCCGAGGGGACCTGCACATAGGCCTGCGCATCGGATCGACGAACGAGGTCGTGCTCACCTTCGGCAATCGCGGCCTTGCGACCTACCGCCACCCACACCCGATCGTGCCGACCGCCTGGCTCGTGCGGTGGCTGACGCCGGCTGGCGACGTCATCCAAGAGGACCGCCGGAAGTTGCTGCTGCCGACGGTGTTGGCGCGCGAAGACGAGATCACCCGCGCCCTCGACGTCACCCTTCCCGCACATCCGAGGCCTCTCCGAGTGACGATCGCGACCACCGATGCCCCCGACACCATTCTCGCGAGCGCGGACCTTCCGTAGCAACGGCCGCTACTGCTCGCGTTGGGGAACAGCAGTTCAGGGCCATGTCATCATGCGCTGCAGGCGAGCAATCGTAGCTATGTATCCACGACCCACCTGGTCCATACGACCCCAGCCAGTCGTGGTGAAAGCACGACACCGCGGTGTATCCTCGCATCATGGACATGGCACCCGAGCAGGACTCCGACCCGAAAGAGACCGCCGGTTGGCTCGAGTCGTTCGACGCCGTCATCCGTGAGAGCGGCGCCGCCCGGGCGCGTCAGCTCCTCGCGCGCCTGATCGAGTACGGATACCGGCACGGCGTCACGGCGCCCTTCAGCGCCAACACGCCCTACGTCAACACGATCCACGCGAGCGCCGAGCCGCCCTACCCCGGCGACCACGACATCGAGCGCCGGCTGCGGTGCCAGATCCGCTGGAACGCCGCCGCCATGGTGGTGCAGGCGAACAAGCACTCGGGCGGCATCGGCGGCCACATCTCCACCTACGCCTCGCTCGCGACGCTGCTCGAGGTCGGGTTCCATCATTTCTTCCGCGCCCACACGCCCGAGGCGGCCGGCGACTTCGTGTACTTCCAAGGGCACGCCACACCGGGCGTCTACGCGCGCGCGTTCCTCGAAGGCCGCCTCACGGAGACCGACCTCGGCAACTTCCGCCGCGAGCTCGCCCCCGAAGGCGGGCTCTCGTCCTACCCGCATCCGTGGCTGATGCCGGAGTTCTGGGAGTGGCCGACGGTCTCGATGGGGCTGACGGCGATCTCGGCCATCTATCAGGCGCGCTTCGCGCGCTACCTGCACGCCCGGAAGCTCGTGGACACCAGCAACAGCAGGGTGTGGGCGTTCCTCGGCGACGGCGAGATGGACGAGCCCGAGAGCATGGGCGCGCTGACGCTCGCGGCGCGCGAGAAGCTCGACAACCTGACCTTCGTCGTCAACTGCAACCTGCAGCGTCTGGATGGCCCCGTCCGCGGCAACGGCAAGATCA
>CAZWAX010000049.1:0-19894 GCA_964631985.1 uncultured Polyangiaceae bacterium
TCGATGCCGACGGTTTCAGCTACAAAGCGGCGATCGCGCGGATGCAGAAGAGTTTCATCATGCATCAGTTGCTCGGGCAGACGCGGCGACCCGAGGGGAACTCGGCCGTGACGTTCGCCAATGCTCTCAACCGCTTTGCAGAGGTTGGGTTCATTGCCATGGCGCGCCGCGGGCGGGGCGGACGCGAGCGCGTCGTGCTGCCCGGACCGGCGATTGCGGACCTGCCGGCATTGGAGCGCCGGCTCGCGGAAAGCCGTCGGCTGGAAGGCGTGGGCCGCTTGGCGTTCCCGCTCCCGCCACGACCCGCGGACCGCGCATCGGTGACGGCGTCCAGCTGACGGCGACGGGAGCCCACGTTGCGGCACGTTCGTGACGTTTGCAGCTCCGATCCTGCGAGAATGCGGGCTGCGGTGGGATGCCGCCGAAATGCACGATGCGGACGTTCGGGCCTCCTGCACGCGTTGCTATATGGCCTTCCCGATCTCGCCCCCACAGAGGGCTTCGCGTGCCGCGTGCAAGTGTCCGCGTGACTTGATGAAAGGTCGACGTCAGTGAAGTGACGGTGTTCCGGGTCGCGATCGCGCGAGCGCGGCCGCCAGTGGAACGCTTCTTGGACATTGGCGAGTCCACCGACCCTTCCTGAAGGAGCCCGCATGATCATCGACCGTGAGACCTTTACCGACATCGCCAAGCACCTCGAATCAGCCTCCGAGGGCTTGCTGCGTGCCGCCACTGGCGTCGCCACGCTCTGCCCGGAGATGGACCCGGGCGAGCCGACCTCGCTCCGCTGGCTCGCGCTCATCGAGAGCATGGTGGCAGTGAACGGCGAGATCACCTCGCTGGAGACTGTCCTCCGTGCCGTCCTCGAAGCCAACCGTGAGGAAGTGGCGGCAGCCCGCGCCGGCGCCGTTCGCGAACCCTCGTCCTGAACGCATTTGGCCCTCGTGCGCACGACCCACCGTCGTCGTCGCGCACCGGCGCTCGATCCTTCCGGCCGTCAGCGGAAGAGATCGAGCGCCGCAGGTCGAATGAGGTCGCGCCCGCGGCCTCCCGTGCGGTCCCACGAGATCCCTCGTACGACGACCGCCGCGATGCCGCCGCCCTTCTCCATGAGGAGGCCCGCGGCGGCTGCGATCTCGTCCCCGAGCGCGAGCATGGTGTGATGGAGCTCGCGTCCGCTCATGTCGGTGGCACCCCGATAGTCGACGATCGCCCCCACTCCGGCAACGCCGAGGGCGACGTCGACGAGGCCGTCGCGCCACGGGCGACCGAACGTATCGGTCACTACGACGCCGATCGGTAGCCCGCCGGCGGCGGCGGAGAGGTGCGCCCGGAGCCGCTCGGCCGAGGCGTCCGCGTCGCATGGGAGCAGCGTGACCGAGTCGGCGTGCACGGCATTCGACTCGTCGACCCCGGCGTTGGCGCAGATCCACCCCGGACCCGTCTCGCAGATGAGGTGTCCGCCCGCCATCTTCACGAGGCGCGTCGTCTCGCGAAGGACGACTTCGACGATGCGGGGATCCTTGTCGGTGCCCGCGGCAATCTGGGCGGCGAAGGTCGAGGGCGTGACGGTCGCGAGGTCGACGATGCGTCCCTCGGCTTTGGAGACGACCTTCTGGCAGACGACCACGACGTCGTGCGCCGCGAGGCTGATCCCGGCGTCCTGAATGGCGCGTGCAAGCAGCGTCCCGAGATCGTCGCCAGGTTGCACGAGGGGAAGCCCGGCGATCGGGTAGCAGGTGATGGGGCGTGCGCTCATCTCGGGATCTCCAACGCATCGAGAACCGTGCTCGCGACCCGCTGCGCCCGTGCCGGAGTCGTGAGAAGAGTGTCGGCGAGGATGGCGCGACAGCCTTCGCGCTCGAGGGCCGCCGCCTCATTGCGGTCGCTCCGGTCGATCACGAGCGCGTCGAGGAAGGGCCGATAGCATCGCGCGATTCCAACCGACGTGGCCGGGTACCCGAAGCGTCGCAGCAGGCGTGCCAGCGGACCCGTCACGGCCCGCCCTCGGACGAGCGGCGAGATCGCAGCCACCGGGCCACGGCGCGCCGCGAGCGCACGTCGGATGCCGGGTACGGCCAGAATGGGCCCGATGCTGAGGAACGGGTTGCTCGGTGCGATCAGGACGGCGCGAGCATCGCGGATCGCTGCGAGGACACCGGGGGCGGGGCGTGCCGATCGCGCTCCCTGGTACGTGATGGATCGCACTCGTGGCCGGGCCCGTTCCGCGATCAGGTAGCGCTGAAACGAGAGGCGACCGCGGCTCGTGTGGATCATCGTGCGCACGGGCTGATCCGTCATCGGGAGAATGCGCGGCGTGACGTCGAACGCGCGACCCAGCTCGGCGGTGACGGCGCTCAAGGTTGCCCCCCGCGCGAGCCGATCGGTGCGATAGATGTGTGTCGCGAGGTCGCGGTCGCCGAGCTGAAACCAGCCGGCGTCGTCGTACAGGCGGGCAAGCGCGCCCAGGCATCGAAAGCGGTCCCCCGCGACCCCCCAGCCTCGCCCCCGCGGCGAGACACCCGCGAGCGTATAGGTGATGGTGTCGAGGTCGGGTGAGACGGCGAGCCCGAAGAAACGATCGTCATCCGCGGTGTTGACGACGATGGTGAGCGACGCCGGGTCAGCAGACCGAATGAGGCCGCGCAGAAACTTCGCGGCTCCCACTCCGCCCGCCAGAACGGTCAGTTGTGGCCGCACTCGCACGCGTCGTGCTCTCCTCCGGGGCTTCGAGCTTCTGATACAGCGTGGTCCGTTCGACCGGTCGACGGCCGACGCCCTCGACCAAGCGCCGGATCTCGTCGACCGGCGTGTACTCACCGGCATCCGCACCGGCCTCGCGCGAGATGCTCTCCTCCATGAGGGTTCCGCCGAAGTCGTTGCAGCCGGCGTTCAGGGAGAGCTGCGCGAGCTCGTGATTGATCTTCACCCAGGACGTCTGGAGGTTGTCGATCGACCCGCGGAGCAGCAGCCGGGTACAGGCGTACATGCGCAGATCGTACATGCCTTTCGGCGGTGGATCGTTCACCAGCCCGTCGCGGTGCATCTCGGTGTTGTCGTGGATGAAGCGGAGCGGGACGAACTCGGTGAATCCCCCGGTCTCGGCCTGCAGATCGCGAATCAGCTGCAGATGCGCGGCGACGTGCCGCGTGGTCTCGACGTGCGCGTACATGATGGTGGCCGTGCTCGGGATGCCCAGCCGGTGCGCGGTGGTGATGATGTCGATCCAGGTGCGGACGTCGACCTTCTTGTAGCTCAGGAGCTCGCGAACCTCGTCGTCGAGGATCTCGGCGGCGGTCCCAGGAATCGTCCCGAGACCATGGCTCTTCAGCATGCCGAGATAGTCGACGTAGCTCATGTTGGTGCGGCGCGCCCCGTACATGATCTCCATCGGCGAGAAGGCGTGCATGTGGATTTTCGGGAACGCCTGTTTGATTGCGATCAAGATGTCCCGATACGTGAACGGCGGCATCTCGGGGTTGATGCCGCCTTGCATGCAGATCTCGGTGGCGCCGAGATCGACGGCTTCCTGCACCTTGGCGAGGATGGCCTCGACGGACTGGTTGTACGCGTCCGGTTCCCAGCGCTGCCGTTTGAAGGCGCAAAAGCGACAGCCGACGAAGCACACGTTGGTGAAGTTGACGTTGCGGTTGACGACGTAGGTGACGTCGTCGCCGACGTCGGCTTTGCGGATGGCGTCGGCGGCGGCGATGATCGCGAGACAGTCGTCGCCCTCACTCTCGAGCAAGCGGACGCCCTCGTCGACCGTCAGCGTGCCGTCGTCGAGCACGCGATCGATGAGATCGCGGATGGCCGGCGTGGCACGGGCGACGCGACGATCCAAGGAGAGATCGTCGTAGAGCTCTTCAATGCGTGGCAGCGACATGTGTGTCCTCCCGGGGGATGCGGCTCGCGAGACGGTCGACCGGTGCTGTCAGCGCGGGATCGAGAAAATCGGGCCGCGCGTACTCGGAGTAGATGGCAAGTCGCTCTCCCATTGTGAAGCCTTCCAGACGGCACGTGTCGGCGAGTGCTGGGATCTGCGGCCACGCCGCTTCCGGGTTCACGTAGTCGCGCGTCACGGGCGAGATGCCGCCCCAATCGTTGATGCCGGCCCGCAGAAGCAGACGATGATCGTCGGGATTCAGATTGGGTGGTGCTTGTACGTTCATGTCGCCGCCGAGGACGAGGCGGGCGACGGCGACGGCGCGCGCCATGTCCGCCGCCGTGGGTTCGGGGGTTCCCGCCATCGGGATGCCATCCTTGGCCCGGAAGTTCTGCACGATCACTTCTTGGATGTGGCCGTGGCTGGTTTGCAGATCGGCGATCGCGAAGAGCGCGTCCACGCGCTCTTCCGGCGTTTCGCCGATGCCAATGAGGATGCCGGTGGTGAACGGGATGCGGAGCCGGCCGGCATCGGCGATCATCGCGAGACGACGGGTCGGCTCTTTGTCGGGCGCGTGGTGATGCGGCATCCCACGGGCGCGAAGGCGTGGGCTCACGCTTTCCAGCATGAGACCGAGGCTGACGTTCACCGGACGCAGGCGCTCCATTTCCTCGTGCGACAAGACACCGGCGTTGGTGTGCGGCAGCAGGCCGGCCGCGAGCGCCATCTCGCACGCCTCGTGGACGTACCCGACGGTCGAGGTGTGGCCGAGGTCCGCGAGCGTCGCACGGTACGCCGGGAACACCGCTTCGGGCGTATCGCCGAGACACATGAGCGCCTCTTTGCATCCTTGATCGCGGGCACGCGCCAACCATGCACGGATCTCCTCGCGCTGCATCGTCCACGCGCCGGGATCGTCGGGGTCCTTTCGAAAGGTGCAGTAGCTGCAGCGATCGCGACAGAGATTGGTGATCGGCAGGAAGACCTTCCGCGAATAGGTGACGTGGCGGCCCTTGTGGCGATCGCGAAGACGACCGGCTTCGGCAACCAACGCCGGCAGCTGGTCGTCGCGACATCGGATCAACGCATGCCCGTCCGCGAGTGACGAAAGCGCGCCGCGCTCGACTACGCGTGCCAGCGCATCGGTGAATGTTGGCACCGACGGCGGGCCCACGGCGCCGCGGTCGCGATCGAGGGGCATAGACGTAGAGCCCGAATAAAGTCAGCTCGATAGCAAGTCAAGGCGAGGAGCGCGTCAGACCGCGCGGACGTCGAGGCTCGTCACGTCGGATCCCTCGACCGGCTCGACCGTCACGCGGCGTGCGGTTTCGCGCTCCAGGCTGTCGATGGCAAGGCTTTCCTCCTCGCAGAGGAACGCCGCGACTGCCGCGCTTGCCCGAACGACGATGCGCGTCGCTTCCGGGGCGGCGCGAGCCACCTGGCGGACGCGCCGCAAGGCCTCGTATGCGACGGTGGCGACCGAGACGACGCGTCCACGGCCATCGCAGGTCGGGCAGGACTCGGTCAGGAGCTGCGGGAGGCTGGCGCGGGTGCGCTTCCGCGTCATCTCGACCAATCCGAGCTCGGAGATCTTGAGGATGTTGCTCCTCATCTTGTCCTGCTTGAGCGCGGCGTCGAAGGCATCCATGACCCGTTGCTGATTGGCCGGGTCCATCATGTCGATGAAGTCGACGATGATGATGCCGCCGATGTTCCGCAGGCGCAGTTGGTCGACGATCTCGCGCGCCGCCTCGAGATTGGTCTTGAGGACGGTCTCCTCGTGATTGTGCTTGCCGACGTAGCGTCCGGTATTCACGTCGATCGTCGCCAGCGCCTCGGTTTGGTCGATCACGATGTAGCCCCCGGACTTGAGCCACACGCGGCGCTCCAGGGCGCGACTGATCGCCTGCTCGATCCCGTACTGATCGAACAAAGGCTCCGGGGCGTCGTGTAGCTCGACGCGCGAGGTGAGGCCCGGGGCGAACGAATCGACGAACTCGAGGATGCGTTGCTGGTCGTCGGCGCGATCGACGACGACCTTTTCGACGTCCGGCGTGAAGAGGTCGCGGATGCTCCGGAGCGTCAGGTCCATGTCGTAGTGGAGTTGGCAGGGTCCGGACACGTCCTCGCTGCGTTTGAGGATGCGATTCCAGAGGTCGATCAGGAACCGCATGTCGGCTTGGAGCTCGCTCCGGCTGAGACCGACGCAGACCGTTCTGATGATGAATCCCGCGCCGGCCGGTTTGAGGGCGAGGACGATGTCGCGAAGCCGCTGGCGCTCTTCTTCGTCTTCGATCCGACGCGAGACGCCGAGGTGATTGGTGGTCGGGAGGTAGACGAGATACCGGCCGGGAAGCGAGATGTGCGACGTGATGCGGGCACCCTTGGAGCCGAGCGGCTCCTTGGCCACCTGCACGAGGATCTCGTCGCCGCGGCTCAGGCGATCCTCGATCGGATCGTGGTGAACCGGAAGCGGGGGCGTCTCGTCACCGTGGGCGGTCTCGCCGAACGGCTCGCTCGCGATCGTGGCCGGCGGAGCTTCCGGGGTGCTCTCGGGATCGCGTTCCGGCACCTCCGCGTCGACCATCGGCAGCTCGTCCACGCCGGGATAGAAGTCCGAGACGTGTAGGAAACCGGCTTTGGCGAGGCCGATGTCGACAAAGGCCGCCTGCATGCCGGGGAGCACGCGGACGACCTTCCCCTTGTAGATGTTCCCGACGATACCGCGATCACGCGCTCGCTCGAGATGGATCTCGGCCAGCGCCTGATTCTCGATCAGGGCGACGCGGGTCTCTTCCGGGGTGGCGTTGATGAGGATCAGTTTCGACATTGATGGCTCAGAGGGCGGCGAGGCCGACGGAGGTCTCGATGCGCTCCTGGCCATCGGTGTCCGTGTCGAGCGTCGTGCCGATCTTCGTGACGGCGAGGAGTTGTGCGTCGAGATCGGTCAAGCCGAGGACGGCCGACACGACGTGGTGGGGTTTCAGCGTGCCGTGACGGGTGATCGTCGTCTGGACTTGCAGCGTGCGAGGTCCGGTCCGGGCGATCGCGACGGTGGAGCGGGCGTCGATCGTACGCGCCCGGCCCTTGATGGTTTTGGTGATTGGCACGCTGCTCGCGCCGGTGAAGGCGGCGAGTCGCGTCGTGAGCGTGTCGTCGCTGAGCCGCTCGGCAGGAAGTCGCTCGAGTGACACGCTGTAGGTGAAGGCGGTGAGCGCGTGATCGATCGTCGGTAGGTCGAGGCCATGGAGCTCGGCTTCGACGATGGTGAGCCCGTCCGGGAGCTCGCGATTCAGGGCTTCCATTATGGCTCGACCGTCCCACGGGGCGGCGAGGTCGATGTCCATGTATTCCCCGAAGCTGCCGAATCCGAGAGAGAGCGCCGGACCGAAGCTCATGCGTGGCATGGGATGATGGCCGGCGGAGAAGGCGAGTGGGATCCCGGCGCGCCGGCAGGCCCGCATGAATGCCGTGGTGAGCTCGTGATTGCCGAGGAAGCGGGCGCGGTCGAGCTTCTGATAGACGAGCCGGACGCGCGCCGCCGGCGTCGACGCCGGGACGGCCTCCAGGCCGTGGCGCTCGGATCCGAGCCACTCTTCGGCGTTCCCCTGTCCGCGCCCCGGCGACGAACGCCTGGTTCGTCCCTCGTCCCATCGCTTCTCGGGACTGCCGGCCTCGACGGATGCCGCGGTGGGAACGCTCGACGATGGGGTCGCGCCGTCGACGAGCCGCTTCCAGTTGCGCGTCGGCCAGGCGACGTCAGCGGGCATCGCGGCGCGTGCCCAGTCGTCCACGGCGGGTCCACGGCTCTCGCTGCCCTTGGCGCCGTGGGGATGAAACGTGACGTTCCGGATGGTCGTGAAGTCGCATGCCCCGCAGTAGGTGCACCGCTCGATGCTGCAATCGGGTGTGAGCGTCCGCGCGAATGCCGCGGCGAGCTCTCGCTGCAGGTAGGCTTTGCTGACCCCACTGTCGAGGTGATCCCACGGCAGCACTTCGTCGAGTGTCCGCCGGCGAAGGTACCAATCGGGATCGATGTCGGTTTCGGCGAAGGCGCGCTGCCAGAGATCCCATCGGCACTGGTCGCTCCAGCCGTCGAAGCGGCAGCCGAGGTGATGGGCCGCGAGGAGGACCGCCCCGAGACGGCGATCACCGCGCGAGAACACGCCTTCGAGATAGGAGAGACGCGCGTCGTGCCACTTGAAACCGAGGTGATCGCGCTCGAGCTCGCGGCGGAGAAGGGCCTGTCGCGCTCGGGTCTCCTCGATGGTGACCTGGGGAGCCCACTGGAACGGCGTGTGCGGCTTCGGAACGAACGTCGAAACGCTGGTCGTCACGGGGTGACGATGCGCGCCGGTGGCCGACACCCGGCGCGCGAGAGCGACGATACCGTGCAAGTCCTCCTCGGTCTCGGTCGGCAGGCCGAGCATGAAGTAGAGCTTCAAGCTGCGCCACCCGAGGCTGAAGATGAGCTCGGCGGCCTGGACCAGCTCGTCTTCGCGGTACTCCTTCTGGATCACGTCGCGGAGGCGTTGCGTCCCGGCCTCGGGAGCGAGCGTGAAGCCCGTCTTTCGTACCCGCTTGATCTCGGCGAGGAGATGCGGGTCGAGCGCGTCGACCCGCGTCGATGGCAATGACAAGGCGATGCGTCGAGGCGTGACGCGGTTCATCAGCTCCGTCAGCAACGGATTGATGCAGCTGTAGTCGCCGGTGCTGAGCGAGAGCAGCGAGACTTCCTCGTAGCCGCTCTCCTTGAGGAGCTTCTCGGTGTGGGCCACGAGCGCCTGCGGGTCGCGTTCGCGGAGCGGTCGGTAGATGTAACCCGCCTGACAGAAGCGGCACCCCTTCACGCATCCGCGCATGACCTCGAGCGCGACGCGATCGTGCACGATGTCCATCGTCGGCACGAGTTGCTGGCCGAGTAGGGGAACGGTGTTGAGATCGCGGAGCAGTCGCTTGCGTACGACCGGGCGGGTCGGATCCGCCGGGAGGATCGCGTCCAAGCGCCCGTCGGGGTGATAGGTCGGGGTGAAGTATGAAGGCACATACACGCCTTCGATCGTGGCGAGCTGGGCGAGGAGATCGCGTCGGTCGCGATGGTCCCAGGCAAGATACGCAGCGGTGATGTCGTGGACCACTTCCTCGCCGTCGCCGAGCACGACCGCATCGAGAAAGTCGGCGATGGGCTCGGGGTTGAACGCGCCGGGCCCGCCGGCGATGACGAGCGGGTCGGTAACGCCGCGCTCGCATGCGAGGAGCGGAATGCGGCCGAGATCGAGCATCGCGAGAATGTTCGTGTACGTGAGCTCATATTGGAGGCTGAAGCCGACGATGTGGAACTCGCGGAGCGGAGTGCCGGTCTCGAGCGAGGCGAGCGGAAGATCGTGAAGACGCAGCTGCGCCTCCATGTCGAGCCATGGGGCGTAGACCCGCTCGCAGTAGACGTCGGGGCGTCGATTCAGGAGATCGTAGAGGATCTGTAGCCCGAGGTGCGACTGGGCGATCTCGTAGACCTCGGGGAAGGCGAGGGCGAAGCGCAATCGAACGCCGTCCGGATCCTTGTGGACGGCTCCGCGCTCGTTCCCGAGATAGCGTCCCGGCTTATCGACGAATCGCAGGAGCTCTTCGTAGTCCACGTGCACGTCGGGTCTCTATAGGAGTGCCACGGAACGAGCGCAAGTCCGCGTCGTTACAGAAGAAGATCCTTGACAGGCAGTCCGGGTACGTACTAGCTTCGCGCGACCCGGCGACGACGCATGTCGATGCTCAACACGAAGGTACTCGTCCTCAATCGTTCGTACCTTCCCGTCCACGTCACATCCGTACGGCGCGCCTTCATCCTGCTCTACCAGGACATCGCGCGGGCGGTCGACGAGCAATATCGAACGTTCGACTTCGCGAGCTGGAGCGAGCTCGCGGTGAGCGTCGAGCACGACTCGATCGGCATGGTGAGCCGGGTCGTGCGGGTGCCGCGCGTCATCCTCCTGGTGGCGTACGATCGGGTTCCGAAGCGGCACGTGCGGTTCAGCCGCTACAACATCTACGCACGCGACGACAATACGTGTCAGTATTGCGGGCAGCGCTTTGCGCGCGCCGAGCTCAACCTCGACCACGTACTGCCGCGGTCGCAGGGCGGGCTCGCGTCGTGGGAGAACGTCGTCTGCTCGTGCCATCGGTGCAACCGGCGGAAGGGCGGACGCACCCCCGACCAGGCTGGAATGAAGTTGTTGAAGCACCCCACGCGACCACACTGGACGCCTTTCATCTCGGCGGCGTTCAGCTTGCGGCGCTACCGTGAGTGGGGGCCATTCCTCAACCCGGTGGACGTGTCGTACTGGAACACCGAGCTGGAGCCCTAGGCGGCGCTCGAAACTCGGGGAACCCAAGATCTAGGGGCAACGCCCCTCCGGTCGGCTGGATCTTGGGGTTTTTGGTTGACACCCCAACAACGCTGTGCGAAAGCTCCGCTCCGGTGCCTGCGGCTCGACCGTTGCACTCAGGGTGAGGAGGGGTTGTGGCGATTCCACCGCAGGAAGTCTCGGCCGAACGCGCATTGGTTTCTTGGTCGGAGACCGATGGAACCCCGGATGAGAGCACGGACGCCGCCCCGTCCGTGACGAGCGCGACGTTGCGCATTCGGCAGATCGAGCTGGTCGGCTTCAAGTCGTTTCGCGACCGGACGCTGCTGCGCTTTCCGTCGCGCACGACGGGAGTCGTCGGGCCGAACGGCTGCGGCAAGTCGAACGTCGTCGACGCGATCCGCTGGGTGCTGGGTGAGCAAAGTGCCAAACGCCTTCGCGGTGAAGGCATGGAAGATGTCATCTTCGGTGGCAACGATCGTCATGCGCCGCTCGGCATGGCGCAGGTCTCCATCGTCTTCGAGACCGACGGTCTGCCACTCGACCAGTTTGCCCTCCTGAAGGAAGGCGGATCTCCGCTGACCTCGACGGGCCCCGCCGAGATCATGGTGACGCGTCGGTATTTTCGCTCTGGCGAATCGGAATATCTGATGAACGGCGTGACGTGCCGTTTGCGCGACATTACCGAGCTGTTCCTCGGCACCGGTCTCGGCGGCAAAGCCTACGCCATCATCGAGCAGGGGCGCGTCGAAGCGTTGATCGGGGCCAAGCCCGAAGAGTTGCGCCTGTTCATCGAAGAAGCCGCCGGCACCACGCTCTACCGCAGCCGTCGACAAATGGCCGAGCGCAAGATGGAACGGACCCGGGAGAACCTCCTGCGAGTCCAGGACATCCTGCGAGAGGTGGAGCGGCAGCTCGCCAGCTTGCGGCGGCAAGCGAAACGCGCGGAGCAGTATCGAACCTTGATGGGGGAGATCACAGAGCTCGACTTGGCGTTGTCGGCGCGGAGCCGCGCGCGCTTTCTCGAGGTGATCGAGGAGCTCGGGTCGCAGCGGGAGACGTTGGCGGTCCGCGAGGCGGAGCTCGCGGCCCTGCTCGAGCAGCTCGATGGCGAACGCCGTGGGGCACGTGAGCTCGAAGTCCAGGCGCAACAACGCGTCCGAGACGCGCAGGCGTCCGCGTATGAAGCGCGCGCCGCCCTGGAGGCCTGTCGAAACGAAGTCGCGCGTCTCGAGGCCAAGGCGCTGGAGCTGCAGACGCAGGATGCGACGACCACCGCCGATCTCGCGCAAGCCATCGAGCAGCGGACGGGCATCGAGCAGGAGCGCATCGACGCGAACGCTCGGCTCGCGGATCTCGTGACGGCCATTGCGGAGGCGGAGGCACAACTCGCGGATCACGAGGCGGAGCTCAATCGGGCCAACGACGATCTCCAGAACGCCAACCGGACCCTCGAAGCCGCGCGTAGTGAGTTGGTCCAAGCGGTTGCGGTGCTGGCGGACGCCCAAAGCGCTCTGAGCGTCATTCAGGAACGTTGTGCCCAAGAGCAGTCGCGGCAGGAGCGACTCGAGGTCAACGCGCGCGCACTCGCGGAGCGCGAGACCGCCGCAGCCGAGCGGGCCAACGCCGCGGAGCATTTGATGGTCGAGCAGCAAGCGCGGCTCGCATTGCTGGAAGGCGCGAAACGTGATCGTGCCGAGCATCTCCGAGCGGTGCTGTCGGAGCGTGCGAACTGGGATCAGGCGCTCGACGGGATGAAAGACGGCCTGGCACGTGCCCAATCCCGGCGTGATTCCTTGCGCGAGCTTCAAGAAACCCGCGCGGGCTACACCGAAGGCGTCCGTGCCGTTCTGGCGGCATCGTCCCGCGATGAAGCGCTCGGCCTGGTCGCCGAGATCCTCGAGATTCCGGCGGAGCACGAGCGTGCCGTCGCTGCGGTCCTCGGTGAGCACATCCAGGCCGTGATCATGCGCGATCACGGCGCGGCACGTGACGCCGTCCAGGCACTTCGGCGCGCAGGCGCTGGTCGCGTGACGTGTTTGTCGTATGCCGGACCACACGCGTCACCCTCGGCTGCGCCTACCATGCCCTTGCGCCCATTGCTGGAGTTGGTGGGCGTGCGTGCCGGATTCGAAGGCGTCGCGCGCGCGCTCCTCGGCAATGCGTTTCTCGTGGACGATTTGGATGCGGCGCTCGCGACCTGGGGCAACGGAGAGACGGGATGGACGCTCGTCACGCCCGCGGGCGAGACGTTGTCGGCGGCCGGTGCCATCGCTGGCGGGAGTGAGCGTTCGGAAGAGACGCTCCTTGCGCAGCGACGTGAGCTCCGGGTGCTCGATGGAGAGGTCGAACGCCGCGAAGCCGAGCTCACGGCGGCGCGCGCTCGGCACGACGAGCTCGTCGCGATGGTGGAGGAGCGAGAGACCGCGCTTCGCGACGTCGATGCCGAGCTGGCACAGGTTGCGGTCACGGTCGTGGGTGCCGAGAAGGACGTTCAGCGGAGTCGCCAGGAGATTCGAGAGATTCAAGAGCAATACCGAGTGGTGTCGCGGGAGCTCGACGATGTTGCCGCGCAGCTGGCCGCGCGTCGCGAAGAGGCGGCGCGCTTGGAGGCGGCGAAGCACGATGCCGGGGAGCGACGGGCTGCGGGCGAGGGCGCGGTCAGCGTGGCCGAGCAGGGCGTATCGGCGCAGCGAGCGGCAGCGACACGGTTGCAGGAGGCGCAGACGTCCCGTCGCATCTCCCTGGCGGACAGCCACGCTCGGCACGATGCATTGGTCGTGGCGATCGATCGTTTGGCGCGCCTGGATGACGAAGCCGAGCGCCGTGCGGGGGCTCTTCTCGACCGCCAGCGTGCCGACCGGGCGGCGCTCGAACAGACCCGGGCCACGCTCGAGGGGACCGTGAGCAGGATCGGTGAGGTCGAGATCACGGCCAACGATTCGGCGACGATACTTTCCGCCGTGGAAGCCGAGCTCGGGCGTCTCCGTGAGACCGCGGAAAGCTCTGAGCAGCGGGCGAGCGCCTCGCAAGCCGAGCTCGACAACGTCCGTAGCCGGGCGGCAGCCCTCGATCTCCAGATCACGGAGCAGCGGATGGCGCTCGGCCATCTCGATCAGACCATTCGCGAGCGGTACCAGCGCGATCTCGTGGAGGTCGATCCGCAGGTCGACGTCCAGCTGGGTGGGGACGAGGTGCAGCTGGCGCGCCTTCGCGAGCGGGTCGCCGGCATGGGGGACGTCAACGTCGGCGCCCTCGCGGAGATTGCCGAGTTGGAGGAGCGTCAGCAGTTCCTCGGGCAGCAGCGCGACGATCTCGAGCGCGCCCTCGAGGATCTCCGCAAGACCATCGGTCGGTTGAACCGGGCCTCCAAGACCCGTTTCCGCGAGACGTTCGATCGCGTTGATGCCACCTTTCGCGAGGTCATGCCCAAGCTTTTCGGTGGAGGCCGCGCCGAGCTTCGACTCACGAACGAGGAGCAGATTCTCGACAGCGGGGTCGAGGTCGTCGTGCAGCCGCCGGGCAAGCGCGTTGGTCCATTGGATCTCCTGTCCGGTGGCGAGAAGGCGCTCACGGCCGTGAGCCTGATCTTCTCCCTTTTTCTCATTCGCCCGAGCCCATTCTGTTTTCTCGACGAGGTCGACGCCCCACTCGATGACGCCAACATCGGGCGGTTCAACACGATGGTGCGTGAGATGAGTGCTCACTCCCAGTTCATCTTGATCACGCACAACAAGCGAACCATGGAAGTCGCGGAAACCCTGTACGGGGTGACCATGGAGGAGCCGGGCGTGTCGAAGGTCGTGTCGGTTCGTTTGCCACAGTAGTACCCACAAGCAGTGAGCCCCAGCCTCCGAACGACGATGCTAGAGGCCTGGCGGGTTGCTGAGAGCGCCGTCGGACCTCCGACGATCGTCGCGATTCTCGCGGCGGTTGTGCTCCTGCTGGTGGGCATCGTCGTAGTCCTGGCGCGCCGCCGACGGTCGACTGTCCCGGCGGAGAATGGGGCAGGATCGCCCGCGGCCAGTGCGACGCCCGCGGGACTCCGGCAAGGGCTCTCTAGGACTCGTTCGGGGCTGTTGCAGCGGTTGTTGCCATTGCTCGGCCGTGAACGGTTGGACCCGGAGACTGTCGACGAATTGGAGGGGGCGCTACTCGGGGCTGACGTCGGTGTGCAGACGACGCAGCGCTTGATTCGGCATTTGCAGGAAGCTCGCGGAGAGTCGGCCACCTCGCTTGCGGAACGTCTGGAGCGGGAGATCGAGGCGATTCTCGAGGGGCCGATTCGTGCGCCCGCCCCGACCGCTGCAGGACGGCCACACGTGATAATGGTGGTCGGGGTCAACGGCGTTGGGAAGACGACGTCGGTCGGGAAGCTCGCGGCGCGCTTTGCGCGTGCCGGGCGCCGAACCCTGATCGTGGCAGGCGACACCTTTCGCGCGGCGGCGATCGAGCAATTGACCGTATGGGCGGAGCGTAGTGGAGCCGACCTCGTTCGCCATCAGCAGGGCGGGGATCCTGGTGCCGTGGTGTTCGATGGGCTGCGCGCAGCCGTGGCCCGCAAGGTGGACGTCGTGATCATCGACACGGCGGGACGCCTTCATACGAAGAGCAATCTCATGGACGAACTGGTGAAGGTACGTCGGGTGATCTCCCGTGAGCTCGAAGGGGCGCCCGATGAAACGTGGCTCGTGATCGACGCAGTCACCGGGCAGAACGGGCTCGCGCAGGCTCGCGCATTCATGCAGCATCTGCAGGTGACTGGTGTGATCCTCACGAAGCTCGATGGTACGGCGCGGGGTGGGATCGTCCTGGCGATCGCCGGCGAGCTGAATCTCCCGATTCGCTTCGTGGGTGTGGGTGAAGGAGTCGATGATCTCCGCGAGTTCGATCCTCAAGAGTTTGCAGCGGCGCTGCTTGCACCGCCCGAACCCAGCGGATTGTCTTGACATTCGCATACCACGACTCCTAGACTCCGCCGCCTGAGCGGGCGAGACTTCGCGGTGCCCGCGTCAGTGACGGGATCCACGATGGACGGATGCACAACGACGAATCGCGAATCTGCGGTTGTTCGAATATCCAGTCACACAAGCATGAACCGTGCTCACTTGCTGCCTTCTCCTCCTCGGAGCGAGCGGAGGGAGCAGTTGTATCCGGTGTGCTGCGAATGACCTGAGACTGCCTTCGTTGCCATCCGCCCGGAGCTCCAAGAAATGCACCCGGGCACACCACAGACCAAATCCGAGTGGCGGCGCAAGCTTCTTGCTGTTCGCGCCGCGATTCCCGAGCCGACACGTCGCATCGCGAGCCGCGATATCGCGACGCGTGTGTGTGCGCTTGCCGCCTTCGGGGGTGCTCGGACCATTTTGGGATACGTTGCGCTCGGCGCCGAGGTGGATCCCTCCGTGATTCTTGCTGCCGCAGCGGTGCGACGGGTGGATATCTTCCTGCCGCTGGCCACGGGCCCGGCACCACACCTTCGGTGGGTCAGGTACGGGGACGGGGGCACCACCGAGGATCCCGGCACGACCGTGGCAGCGCTCGGCTACCCCATATTGGCCGTCGTACCCGGGGTGGGTTTCGATCCCTTCGGTACGCGCCTGGGGCGCGGAGGTGGGTTCTACGACCGGGCTCTCGCGGCGCTTCGCGGCGCAGGCCAGATCCAGGTGGTCGGTCTCGCGTTCGAATGCCAGATCGTTCCAGTACTTCCGACCGATGCGTGGGACGAGCCTGTCGAGTTCGTGGCGTCAGAGTGCCGCGTGGTCACCGCGGGCCCCCAGAGCCGCGGCGAGGCCCGCACGCGATGATCTCGACGACACTGCTGATGCTGATGCTGGCGCTGATGGTTCTCGTCGGGGCGGCGGTCGCATACATTCGACAGCGCGACGACTCTCGCAACCGGGTGCGTCAGGTCGAGGACGATGCACGGCGAATTGTGGATGATGCGCGGCGTACCAGCGGGACCCTGCTCGAGCAAGCGCGGCTGAAGGCAGAAGGGATCGTGCTGCAGGCGCGTGCGGATCACGAGCAACAGGCGCAGCGAGAGCGCCTGGAGATGCAAGCGATCGAGAAGCGCCTCTTGGCGCGCGAGGAGGCGATCGACGTTCGGAACGCAACACTAGAGGGGCGCAGCGCCGAACTGAACAAGCAAGAGCAGTCAGTGCTCGATCGCAAGTCGCAACTCGCCGAGAACGAGGCGGAAACAGTGCGGTTGATGACGGAAGCCCGCTCTACCTTGGAGCGCATTGCGGGGCTCACCCGGGAGGAGGCCAAGCGGGCGTTGATCGAGGACGTCGTGGCGGAAGCGCGTCACGAAGCCGGAAAGCGCATCCGCCTCGTCGAGGAGGAAGCTCGCGAAGAGGCCGACCGGAAAGCAAAGAAGATTATCACGATCGCGATCGAACGACTCGCCGGAGATTTCATCACCGAACGAACCGTTTCGGTGGTCCACCTTCCAAGCGACGACATGAAGGGAAGAATCATTGGTCGCGAGGGGAGAAATATCCGTGCCATTGAGGCCGCGACCGGGGTCGACTTGATCATCGACGACACTCCCGAAGCCGTCATCGTCTCCTGTCATAGTCCGATTCGGCGAGAGATTGCGCGCATCGCGCTCGAACGGTTGATCTCGGACGGGCGCATCCATCCCGGGCGTATCGAAGAGCTCGTTCGCAAAGCGGAGCAAGATGTGGAGGAGAGCGTGCGCGAGGCGGGACAGCAGGCGATATTCGAGGTGGGTGTGCACGGAGTTCATCCGGAGCTCGTGAAGTTGCTAGGGATGCTCAAATATCGATATTCCTATGCTCAGAACGTTTTGGCTCATTCGATGGAAGCAGCATTTCTCTGTGGAATGATGGCAGCAGAGCTCGGTCTCAACGAGAAGCAGGCGCGCCGGGCTGCGTTGCTGCATGACATTGGCAAGGCGTTGACCCACGAAGTCGAAGGATCGCATGCGATCATCGGAGCCGATCTCGCGCGCAAGTACGGTGAGTCGGCAAAAATCGTCAACGCCATCGCTGCCCACCACGAAGAGGTGAAGGCCGAGACGATCCTTGCACCGCTCGTCGATGCTGCGGATGCGATATCCGGAGCCCGACCGGGAGCACGTCGGGAGGTGCTTGAAAGCTACGTGCGACGGCTCGAGGATTTGGAGCGCATCAGCAACTCCTTTCGCGGAGTCGAAAAGTCGTTTGCGGTGCAAGCGGGACGGGAGATTCGCATCCTCGTGGAGCCAGGGCAAATATCAGACGATCAGGCGGCCGCATTGGCGCGGGACGTTGCGCGGAAGATCGAAAGCGAGGTGACCTATCCCGGACAGATCAAGGTCACGGTTATTCGCGAGCTTCGTGCCAGCGACTACGCACGCTGAGTTGGCCCCATGAGGCTCGTTTTTTTTGGTGACGTAGTGGGCAAGCCAGGCCGTCGCGGGGTTGCTCGAGTCTTGTCGACCCTCGGTGCGGTCGATTTTGTCGTTGCGAACGGCGAAAATTCGGCCGGTGGGGTCGGCATCGATCCAGGAAGTGCCCGCGAGTTGTTGGCAGCTGGTGTGGACGTCCTCACCTCCGGCAACCACGTGTGGGCGAAGCGCGAGATCATCGAGTACATGACGGACAGCAACGTCGTTCTGCGGCCAGCGAACTTCGCACCGACCACGCCGGGGTGGGGGTACACTGTTAAGACGAGCCGAACCGGGGTGCCTATCGCGGTCGTAAACCTGATCGGGCGCGTGTTCATGAATACGTACGACTGCCCATTCCGGGCGGCTGACGCGGTGCTCGAGAATGTCGGTTCACGCGCCAAGGTGATTTTTGTCGACATGCATGCGGAGGCGACATCCGAGAAGGTAGCAATGGGATGGTATCTGGATGGGCGAGTTTCCGCGGTAGTCGGCAGCCATACCCATGTGCAGACGGCTGACGAGCGCGTACTTCCGAAGGGTACAGCGTATCTGACCGATGCCGGAATGTGTGGACCGCGCGAATCGACGATCGGCGTCAAGCGCGATCAGGTCCTGCGCCGATTCCTCACGCAGATGCCAGGCAGGTTCGAGGTAGCAGACGGTCCGACGATCGTGCAGGGCGTTTGCGTGGACGTCGACGCCGAGACTGGGAGGGCACTTCAGATTCAGCGGTTTCAGGAGGTTGTCGAACTATGAGCGCTCGAGCCGATGCTTCCCGGATCATGCGGGGTGTTGTGGATGCGCTCCCCGCGGGTGAGCTCGAAGAACGTCTCGAGCTCGCGCGGAGAGAGGGGCGGTCCTTGCGGATCAAGCTGGGCGCAGATCCGAGTGCGCCGGATCTGCATCTCGGTCACACCGTCGTCTTGTCAAAGCTACGAGAGTTTCAAGAGCTGGGGCACACCGTCGTATTTCTCATCGGGGATTTCACGGCACGGATAGGCGATCCGTCGGGACGTTCCGAGACCCGACGTCCCCTCGATGCTGGAACCGTTGCGGCAAATGCGGCAACGTACGCTCAGCAGGTTTTCAAGATTCTCGATTCCGCGCAGACGGAGGTGCGATTCAATTCTGAATGGATGGATGGAATGGCCGCCGACGACCTCGTGCGATTGTGCGGGCAATATACCGTGGCTCGGATTCTCGAGCGCGACGATTTCAGCAAGCGAATGCGAGCAGGGCGTCCCATAGGGATACACGAGTTCTTGTATCCGCTCGTGCAGGGGTATGACTCCGTGGCGCTGCGAGCGGATGTGGAAGTTGGTGGGACCGATCAGAGATTTAATTTGCTGGTCGGCCGAGAGATCCAGAAAGCTTACGGGATGACGCCGCAGGTCGTGATGACACTTCCCCTTCTGGAGGGGACGGACGGCGTCCAGAAGATGAGCAAGTCGCTTGGTAACTATGTCGGTGTGACTGAGCCCGCGGACGAGATCTTCGGAAAAATCATGTCAATCTCCGATGCCTTGATGCTTCGCTGGTACGCACTCCTCGACGGCGATCGCGTGAGTTTCGTGCGCGCGAGCCTCGAGGACGGGAGCCTTCATCCCCGCGAAGCCAAGGCGCAGTTGGCCGAAGGCCAAGTGCGGCGATTCCACGGAGATTCGGCAGCGCTCGAAGCGCGGCGGCGTTTCGATGAACGATTCGCGAAGCGTGGCGTGTCTGCGGAACTGATTCCGGAGGAGAAGATGGCGGGTGAGGTTCCAGAGTCGATCGCCCTGCCGGCCTTCTTGACGCAGAATGGGCTCACCAAATCGAATAGCGATGCGCGGCGCTTGATCAGCCAGGGTGCCGTCAGAATCAATGGGTCAGTCGTCGTAAGCGACTGTTATCACGCGGAAAATAGCGATGAAGGGCTGCTTCTCGTGGAAGTGGGCAAACGGCGTGCGCGTCGTTTCAGGTTCGACGGTTGACGTTGCCCCCTGGGCCGTAGCCTGTTGACAGCGGGACAGCTTTCTGACTATAAGGCGCGTTCACGCCGGTACGGGTTCGGTCTTTGAAAACTAAATAGTGACACACCTTCTCGGATCTCTCGAGCAAGGTGGCACAGTGAACCGCATACTCGAATCGCAAGCGGATCTCTTTATCAATGTAGTCATAAATGGCAGGAGGCCTGTATCGCTCCTGTCCTCCAGAATTAACTGGAGAGTTTGATCCTGGCTCAGAACGAACGCTGGCGGCGTGCCTAACACA
>CAZWAX010000050.1:0-19882 GCA_964631985.1 uncultured Polyangiaceae bacterium
GCCGAGTGCGCCGGCCGCGCCGAACTCGCCGATCGCTCCCTTCAGTGACGTGACGAGCGTTCGCGGCGCCGCCTTGCCGAGGATCGCGGTCAGGCGTCTCGCCTCGACACGGTCGAGCGCGTGCGTCGAGTTGGCGCACGAGACCGCGAGGATCTTCGTGTCGTCGGTCGCGGATCGCGCGCCGAATCCCAACGCGGCGAGGGCGCGTATCGTACCGTCGGCGCCGATGGCCGCGCCCTCGGTCGGCCAATCGTGGGGGCTCGCGGCCAGGCTCTCGGTCGCGTAGCCGGCGAGCTCGGCGAGCACGCGGGCGCCGCGTGCCGCCGCGTGGCCGGCGGTCTCGAGCACGAGCATCGCGGCGCCCTCGCCCATGACGAAGCCGTTCCGCCGGCGATCGAACGGGCTGCTCCATTCCTCGCCGCCGTCGGTCGGCGAGAGGAGCCCGATGTCGCTGTAGATCTGGCGCAGGACCGGCGCGAGCTCGTCGCCGCCGCCCGCCAGCAACACGTCCGCCTGGCCGGTCACGAGCGTGTCGTAGGCGAGCGCGAGCGCGGCCTCGCCGGACGCCTCGCCGCGCACCGCCGTAAGATTCGGCCCCCGGACGCCGAGGTCGATCGCGACGTAGCCGGTCGGGGCGTTCAAGACGAGGTTCGGGAACGTGAGCGGGTTCGCGAGCCCCGGACCCTTGGCGAAGAGCCCACGCAGGAAGTCCTCCGACTCGCTGAGATTGCCGAAGGCGGTGCCCACGACCACCCCGGCGGCCTCGGCCTCCTCGCCGGCGAGCGCGAGGGCGGCATCGGCGAGCGCCAGGCGGCAGGCGGTGACGATCATTTGCGAGCAGCGGTCCATGCGGCGGAGCAGCGCGGGCCGGACGTGGTCGCGGGCGTTCCATTCGCGCGCCCGCGCTTCGAGCCGTGGCGCGCCGGGGGCGGGCTCGCCCTTCGCGATCGCCGCGATGCCGGTGTCACCGGCGCAGAGGCGTTGCCAGAAGGCCGGCAGCGAGCCGAGCGGGCTCACGACGCCGACGCCCGTCACGACGACCTTTTCAAGCACGGCCGAGCACCACCGTCGTGTTGTTGCCGCCGAAGCCGTACGAGTTCGAGAGCGCGAATCGGAGGGACGCGGGGCGGCTGGCGCGCGGGACGAAATCGAGCCCGTGGGTGGCGTCGGGATCGGCGAGGTTCACGGTGGGCGGGAGGAAGCCGTCGCGGAGTGCCAGCACGGTCGCGAGTCCCTCGATCGCGCCGGCCGCGCCGAGCGTGTGGCCGAGCGCGGCCTTGGTCGAGCTGACCGCGAGGCGCCGGGCGTGCTCGCCGAACACCTGCGCGATGGCCGCCGCTTCGATGCCGTCGTTCAACGGCGTGCCGGTGCCGTGGGCGTTGATGTAGTCGATCTGGTCGGGCGCGACGCCGGCGCGTGCGAGCGCGCGTCGCATGGCGAGCGCGGCACCCGTGCCTTCGGGGTGCGGGGCGGTCAGGTGGTGCGCGTCGGCACTCATGCCGTAGCCGAGGAGACGGGCGTGTACGCGGGCCGCGCGTCGCTCGGCATGCGCGGCGCTTTCGATCACCAGGATCGCGGCACCCTCGCCGAGGCTCAAGCCCCCGCGATTGCGGTCGAACGGTCGGCACGGCTCGGGCGACAGTGCGTGCAGCGCGTTGAAGCCGGCGAAGATGGTGCGGCACATCGATTCGGTGCCGCCCGCGATCACCGCGTCGGCCCGGCCGAGGCGGATCCAATCGAGCGCGATCCCGAGCGCGGTGCCGCTCGACGAGCAGGCCGTGCTGAGCACGAGGCGAGGCCCGCCGAGGCCGAAGACGGACGCGAGCAGGTCGGCGCTCGTCGCCATCGGGGTGCCGACGAGGCGGCTCTTGCGATGACGTCGCGACGTGCCGGCGATGCGCTCCTGGAGCGACGTCTCGGCGGCCATCATGCCGCTCGTCGTCGCGCCGAGGACGATGCCGATGCGCTCCGGTGCGGCGGCGACGTCGAGGGCGCTGGCGGCGAGCGCTTCGGCCGTGGCGACGAGCGCGAAGAGGTCGGAGCGCGAGGCGCGGCGGCGAAGCGGCGCCGGCAGCCAGTCCGGCGTTGCGAGATCCGTGACCTCGGCGGCGATGCGACTCCGATAGCCGGTGGCATCGAAGCCGGTGACGGGTCGGATCGCGCACGTGCCGGCACGGAGCGCCGCGGCGAAGGCGTCGACCGAGTGCGCAAGCGCGTTCACCGTGCCGAGCCCGGTGACGACGATCGCGTCCCCTCCGCGCGCCTCCCGATCACCCCGCACGCGCCTGCTCAGCGCTGATGTAGTCCGCGAGTGCGCCAATGGAGGCGAAGGCGCTCTTGCCGACCTCCTCGTCGGGGATCGCGATGCCGAAGTGCTCCTCGATCAACACCACCAGCTCGAGCGCGTCGATGGAATCGAGCCCGAGGCCCTCGACGAAGATCGGCTGATCGTCGGCGATGCTCGCCGGGTCGGTGTCTTGCAGACGCAGTCCCGAAACCAACAGCTCTTTCAACTTTCGCTTCAGCGTCTCACGATCCATCGTCATGCCGTCACCAAACCTCCATCGACCGCGAGCGTTGCGCCGGTGATGTATGCGGAATGTGGAAGCGCCAGGAAGAGCGCCGCGCTCGCGACCTCCTCGGGTCGGCCGAGGCGTCCCGCCGGAATGCGCGCGGCCATCGTCGCGCGCGCGTCCTTCGCGACGCTGGCCATCATTGCGGTGTCGATGACGCCGGGACAGAGCGCGTTGACGGTGATGCCGAACCCTGCGACCTCGGCTGCGAGCGAGCGGGTGAGGGCGAGGAGCCCGCCCTTGGATGCGGCGTAGTTGGCGGCGCCCGCCTTGCCCATGAGGCCGGCGGGCGAGACGACGTTGATGACGCGGCCGAAGCCATGGGCGATCATGCCTCGCAGGGCGGGTCTCAGGCAGAGGAACGGCCCGGTGAGGTTGGTGGCGAGCACGTCGGCCCAGGCGTCGTCGGAGAGCATCATCAGGTGTCCGTCGTGGGTGATGGCGGCGTTGTTGACCAGGATATCGAACGCCTGTGATCCCGTGTGCCCGGCGAAGAGCGCGGTCACCTCTGTCCGGCTCGCCACGTCGCAGCGCCGGACCTGGTGTGTGCTTCCGAACGCGCGGAGATCGGCGCCCATGCGCTCGGCATCGGCCGTGGCATGGGCCCAGGTGACCGTCACCTCGGCACCGGCCGCCGCGAGCGCCAACGCGATTGCGCGTCCGATGCCGCGGGTGCCGCCGGTGACGAGCGCGCGTCGTCCTGCGAGCGCGGTCGGGGCCACGAACGGCTCGGTCGGGGCGACCGGCGCGACGCGAGGAGTTCGAGCGCTCACGTGGTCGGACTCAACAATGGGCCGGGGGCCGTGTCAAATCAGCCGAGCCACGTGCGATAGAGCGCAATCGTGAGTGTCAGCGTCGCCGCGAGCAGCACCAGCATGGTACCGGCGATGAGGATGGTCGCCAGCCGGAGGACCCCCTGGGGATCGCGCGGCGGGGCGCCGCGCTCCAGGCTGTCGCCGAGGAGGGCGAGGTTCCGCATGTTGGCCTTGAACACCACGTCGAAGAGGTCGCCTACCAGCGGCACCGCGCCGACGATCGTCTCGACGGCGACGTTCCCCAGCATGCGGGTGACGGTCCAGACCGAGGCCCCACGCCGTGCCGCCTCGATGATGATGTAGGTCGAGAGCACGGCTCCGATCGTGTCGCCGACGCCGGGAATCAGGCCGAGGATCGCGTCGAAACCGACCCGTTGCTGCGTACCTGGGATGCGAAACGCCGCGTCGAGCCACCATGCGAGCTGTCGAAGTCGTGGGTCGGCCATGGGTTCAAGCCTCGGCGAGCAATCGGCCGATCAGCACCTTGCCGAGAGCCGAACGCGGCAGCGCGTCGCGAATCGTCAGTACCCGCGGGACCTTGTGCGGCAGGAGGAGCGTCCGGCAGTGGGCTCGCAGCTCGTCCGCGCTCGCGGCACGCGAGAGCACGACGGCCGCGGCGACGATCTGCTCGTCGTAGGCGGCGGCGAGCCCGAAGACTGCGACGTCCGCGACCGCCGGGTGGGTGCGGAGGGCGGCCTCGACTTCCGCGGGGTCGACCTTGTTGCCGGCCGTGTTGATGAAGAGGCTCGTGCGGCCCGTGACGGTGAGGCGGCCGTCGACGTCGAGGCGTCCGAGGTCGCGCGTCCGGAGCGGCTGCTCGGCGCCGCCCTCGACGGCGGGGCTGCGGACCACGATCTCGCCCGGGGCGCCCGCTGCGACCGGCCGTCCGTGCTGGTCCTCGATCGTGACGACGACGTTCCCGAGCGGGCGGCCGACGGTTGCGGGATCGACGCGATCGTCCGGTGCCAGGTCGCAGGTGACGCTGCCGGCTTCGGTCAGGCCGTAGAGCTGGCGGATGCTCACGCCGAATCGCTCGCGGAAGGCTGCGAACACCTCGCGGGGTAGTGGCGCGCCGGCGCTCACGCACAGGCGGAGGGCGCTCAGGTCGAAGCGGCGCCGGCGGTCGGTGGCGGCGAGCATGCGCAGCATGAACGGCACCGCGGGGAACACGGTGACGACCTCGTGCACGAGGAGATCGAGTACCTGCCTCCGGAGAAACCGCGGACGCAGCACCAGGCTCGCCCCGGCGCGAAGCGCGGCGAGGAGCGCATTGCCGAGACCGTGGGCGTGCGAGAGCGGAACGACGCCGAGGACGACGTCGTCGCTCGTGAGCCGGGTCGACGCGAAGAAGTTCTCGGCTTCCCACCAGAGATTCGCGTGCGTGCGAACGACGAAGTGGGGGCGGGCGGTCGTGCCCGAGGATGCGGCGACGAGTGCGGCGTCCGTCGGTCCGGGCGGTGCCTTGCTTCCGAGGTCCCCGGACGAGCGGCGGATCGCGCTCCCGTGCACGAGGGTCAGCCCGTGATCGTCGGCGACGAGCCCTTGCGCCGCTAGGCCGCGGTCGTGATCGGGGCGATCGATCAATGCCGCGACGGGGGTCTCGGCGAACAGGCGCCGGAGCTCGCTCGTGCGCGCGGAGGCGGGTACCGGGAAAGCCGCAGCCCCAACCGCGAGCACGCCGAGGAAGCTCTCCACGAACGCCACCGAGGTAGGAAGCGCGATTGCCACCCGGTCGCCGCGTCCGATTCCGGCCGTTCGCAGAACCTCGGCAGCCGCCGCGACGCGCAGCGCCAGGGTCCGATAGTCGAGCGTGCGGTGCTCGTCGGCGACCGCGCGCCGCGTCGGGACGCGAGCCGCGGCGGCGTCGAGCAACGCCGGAACGGTGGATCGCGAGAGATTCATCGGCGCCGAGGCCGCGTGTAGCACACCGGTCCGCGAACGCCCAACGAGCGCCGTGGCAGACCCGCATGCGCTTCGGCGATTCCCGGGGGCGCCGGTGGCGTGCTAGCGTTCGCCGCGCCAACGAGGGAGGATGCATCGCATGCGGGACCGCGCGTTCGTGTCGGAGATCGCCACCGACACTTATCGCATCACCACGTACCACGAGCCCTGGCGCAGCACCGTCAACCAGTACCTCGTGCTCGACGACGAGCCGATGCTGATCTCGACGGGTCTCCGCGAGCGTTTCGAGGACACCTGGGCGGGTCTCGCGCAGCTGCTCGATCCCGCGCGCATCCGCTGGGTCGTCGTGCCGCACTTCGAAGCCGACGAATGCGGCGCCCTCAACGATCTGCTCCTGCGGGCACCGAATGCGACGCCCCTCGCGTCGATGCGGACCGTCGTCACGTCGCTCGCCGACGTGGCGGTGCGCTCGCCCCGCGGCGTCGGCGACGGCGAGGTGATCGACACGGGATCGCACGCCTTTCGCATGCTCGAGGCACCGTACGTGCACGCCTGGGACGGCATCGTGATCGTCGACGAGAAGACGCAGGTGGCGTTCACCGCGGATCTGTTCCTGCAACCGGGCCGTGGCGATACCGTGGTGCGCGACGATCGCTCGGCGCTTTCGGTGCAGCTCTACAAGGCGTTCTACGGAGCGCCACCGGAGGCCTATCTGCAGCGCGCGCTCGATCGCATCGAGTCGGCGCGTCCGACGATCCTGGCCCCCGGGCACGGGGCCGCGCTCACCGGCAACCTGGCGCCCTACTACAAGGCGTATCGGACGCTCGCGGGCGAGCAGCGCGGCACACGCGCGGTCGATCCCAGCGCCGCCACTCCCCCCCTTCGCACCCACTCCGCAGGTCGCTGAAAAAGGGGCATCTGCGTCGTTGCTCCCTCGCTCGCTTGTGCGGCGTACCTCCGGTACGCCTCCGCGCTCGCTCAGTCGCGCCTCGCATCTGCCCCTTTTTGAGCGACCTGCCGGGGCTTGGCACGTGCGCGTGGTGGGGGTCTCGCTTCGCTCGCCCCCATCCAATTCAGAACGGATGCATCCCTGACCAAATGAGATTGTTGGGGAGGAGCGAAGCGACGCCCCCACCACGCGCACGTGCCAAGCCCGGGGCAGGTTGCTCAAAAAGGTCGAGATGCGAGGCGCGAGGAAGAGAGCGCGGAGGCGTAGCGGAGCTACGCCGCACCCTCTCCGAGGGCACGGCAAGCGAACGACCGAGCAACGAAGCAGATCGGCCTTTTTCAGCAACCTGCCGTGCGGTATGAGTGAGCCGGTGCCCCGTACCAGATGGATCGCGCCGGTCGCGGTGGCGCTCCTTGCCGTCGCGTTTGCGGTCCATCGCATCGAGGACTTCGACGTCTGGTTCCACCTCGCGGCGGGTCGCTTGATGCTGGCGACCGGCACGTGGCCGGCGGCGAACACGTTCTCGTTGACGGCACCCGACTACCCGTGGATCGATCTGCACTGGATCTACCAGCTCGTCCTCTACGGCGCGTGGTCGCTCGCCGGTCCCGTCGGCGCGACGGCGCTCACCGCGACGTTGGTGGCGACGACCGCGCTCGTGCTCTACGGCCTCGCCCGACGGTTCGTTCCGCCGATGCTCGCCGCGTTTCTCATCGCAGTGGCGCTCGCGGTCGCGTCGCCGCGCTTCGTGCCGCGCCCGGAAACGATGTCGTTCCTCTACTTTGCCGTCTACCTGGTCCTGCTCGAAGGGTATCCGCGCAACGGTCGCGCGATCTTTCTGCTCATCCCTTTGCAGATCCTGTGGGCGAACACGCAGGGCATCTTCGCCGTCGGGCTCGCGTTGATGGGTTGCTACTGGATGGGTGCGACGCTCGCGTTCCTGCCGTTGCCGCGCGGATGGCGCGAGGAGACCGCCCTCGCGCCGGCGGATTGGCGGCGACTGACCCTCGTGCTGGCGCTGGCGACGCTCGGCTGTCTCGTGAACCCGTGGGGGCTCGCAGGCGCGCTCTTCCCGGTCCAGCTCTTGCCGCGGGTGACGGGGGGCTCTCTCTTCTCGCAGCGCATCGGTGAGTTCCGCTCGCCGCTGAGCTCGGGCTATGCGCCGCCGCTCGTGTTCACGTGGGTGGCGTTGTTGGTCGCGGCCGGTCTGTCGTTCATGCTGAACGTCAAGCGCTGGCACCTCGGGCGCGCGCTCGCGGCGCTCGCCTTCGGCGTGCTGTCGACGCAGTCGCTGCGCAACATGTCGTTCTTCAGCTGGATTGCGGTGCCGGTGATCGCCGCCAACCTCGGACCACTGATCGCGAGGTGGCGGCTGCCGTCCCCGATTCGGAGCGGGCTCGCGGCGGCCGCGCTTGCCGCCATCGTGGTGCTCATCGGGGCCGTCGTCACCAACCACTCGTCGGCGGCGATGGCGACGGAGCGCGAGTTCGGCCTCGGGGTGTCCCGGGCGCGTTTCCCCACCGACGCCATCGCCTTCATCGAGCGTAATGGCATCCACGGCCGATCGTTCAATTGCCTCGCCATGGGCGGCTTCCTCGCGTGGCACCGTCCGAACGACGCCGTGTTCGTGGACGGACGCCTGGAGGCGTTCCCGGAGGAGGTGTTCCGAGGGTACTTCCAGGTGATGGATCGGCCCACGGCGTGGCCCACCATCGCCGGGCCGTACGCGCTCGACTACGCGGTGCTGTACCACGGTTGGTCGAACCGGCTTCCGCTGGTGACCTATCTCTCCCAGGGAAACGGGTGGACCGTCGTCTACTACGACGAGATCGCATCGGTGTTCGTCCCGAACGACGACGCCCATCGGGAGATGCGGGAGCGCGCGCTGACGGCATTCGCCGACATCCGGAAGGCGCGTCGCGATGCTCCCGATCCGGAGCCGCCGAGCACGTGGGAGCGCACGCTCACGGTGCCGGTCGCCGAGACCTGGCGGCAACGCGTGTACGGCAACCTGTTGCGGAGCATCGGCCTGCCCGATGAGGCCGTGCGGGCGTTCGGGCGCTCGCTCGCGCTCGATCCCGACCAGCTCGATACGCGGTTCAATCTCGGCTTTGCGTACTGGAGCCTGAACCAGCGCGATGCGGCCATCCGCGAGTGGCGCGAAGTCCTGCGTCGCGACCCGACCGACGCGCGCGTGCAGCAGGTATTGTCGCGCGCGACCGGCGGCAAGTAGTGCACGAGGGGGATCGCTCCGAACGTACTCGGCGCGGCGAAGCCGCACCAAGTACGTTCGGGAGCTGCCGAGTTAGCGGATCATCTAGCGGTTCGGCGGCGTGAGCGTGAGGAACACCGTGCTTTCGCCGCGTCGCACCAGCAGGAGGATCGGTGGCGACGCCTTCGCCAGCTCGGCCGTGGCGGCCCGCGCCGAATCGACGTCGCGGCGATCGACCTGCAGGATCACGTCACCGGGACGCATGCCGGCTTCCTCCGCGGGACTGCCGTTGGCGACGCCGGTCACGAGCGCACCGACGATCTCCTTGCCGTAGCCGAGCTGACGGCGCGCGGCGTCGTTCAAGGTGTCGAGCTGGAGCCCGAGACTGCCTGCCGAAAGACCGCCGTTCTCCTCGCTCTCGTCGCCTGCGAGCTCCTGGCCGCCTCCGCGCTCGTCGGGTTGCTTCCCGACCTTCACCTCGAGGGTGCGCTCCTTGCCATCGCGGATCACGCGCAAGCTGGTGACGCTGCCGGGGGCCATCATTGCGATCGTCCGCGAGAGTTGCCACGGCTCGGTGACCGGCTTGCCGTCCATGCCGATCACGACGTCGCCGCGTTTCAGCCCCGAGGTCTCGGCGGGGCTCTTGGCGATGACGTCGGCGATGAGCGCTCCCTCGGTGTCGCCGAGGCCGAGCGCTTGCCGGAGATCGGGACCGAGCGGTTGGATGCTGACGCCGAGCCAACCGCGCGTCACCTTGCCACTCGCGCGCAGTTGGTCGACGACGGCGCGCGCGAGGTTGATGGGGGTCGCGAACCCGATGCCGATGTTGCCGCCGCTTTGACTGAAGATCGCCGTATTGATTCCAATGACCCGCCCGTACTGGTCGAAGAGCGGGCCCCCGGAGTTGCCGGGGTTGATGGAGGCGTCGGTCTGGATGAAGTCGTCGTAGGGACCGGCGCCGATCACGCGATCACGCGCCGAGACGATGCCGGCGGTGAGCGTGTGCGAGAGGCCGAAGGGATTGCCGGCGGCGAGCACCCAGTCGCCTACTTGCAGGCGATCGGAGTCGCCGAGCGGCACCGACGGAATCTTGCCCTGCGGCGTGATCTTCAGGAGGGCGACGTCGGTCTTGGCGTCCTCGCCCACGAGCTTCGCCTTGAACTGCTTGCCGGTCGAGAACTGGACGTCGATGTCGTCGGCGCCCTCGACGACGTGACGGTTGGTGACGATGTAGCCGGTGTCATCGATCACGAAGCCGGAGCCGAGGCTCCGCTGTTTCGAGGGGCCGCGCCGGCCGTTGCCGAACCGGTCCCAGAAATCTTCCCCGAAGAACTGCTCGAACGGGTCTTGCCCGCGCGGAAACTGTCGGCGTTGGGTGCGAGCCGGGACGTTCTTGGTGGTGTTGATGTTGACGACGGCGGGCATCACCTCCTGCGCGAGTGCGGCAAACGACGGAATCTTCCCGTCCATCTGCGACTCGATCCTCGTCGGCGTGAGCGCCGCAAAGACGAGTGCCCCGACCGCCCCGCCGGTCAGGCTCACCAGCGCGAGGTGCCAGGGCCGCACGCGTACCTCTGTTTTCATACGTTCCTCCTTTGCGAATCGAACGATTGCCAGGCGGGTATTGTGGCGCGAGCCCGCGAGAACGCAATCGGGCTTGACACACTTGCTTTTCGGGAGGCGAGCAGGAACTGTTCGCGCGGATGGGGGCGGGAGAAGCACAGGGCGGGGGCGGCCTTCGACGCGTCTTGCAGATCGCGTTCACCGTGGCGGCGGTGGTGTTGATCGCGCGCCTCGTGGACCTGCGCGAGACCGGACGCATCCTGGCCTCGGCCAGTCCCGCCTGGATCGCCTTTGCGGTGGTGATCTACACCTTCGGTCAGGTGATGAGCGCGTTTCGGTGGTGGCTGATCGGGCGCTCGGTCGGGCTCGACGGGAGCTTCCGCGACTACGTCCGGTACTACTTCATCGGCATGTTCTTCATGTCGTTCGGGCCGAGCACGCTCGGCGGCGACTTCGTGCGCGGGCTCTATCTCGCCGAGGGGGGTGGTCGCCGGGCGCGCGCCTTCAACTCGGTGGTGTTCGACCGCCTGAACGGCCTCGTCATCTTGGTGGCGATCGGCGCTGCGGCCTTTCTGATCTTCCCGCGCTACCGCAGCCTGGCGCCGGAGTTCGGGCTGATGTTCTGGATCACCGTGGCGTTCGGGAGCGCGCTGCTCGTGGGGTGGCTGCTCGCCCCGCGGATCGTCCGGGTGCTCCTGGCGCCCGACCACAAGATCCGCCGCTTCGTCGAGTCGGACCTCGGACCGTTCTGGACCGATCACGGCATGCTGCTCTCGACCTCGATGGTCTCGTTCTTCTTTCACCTGGTGCAGATCGCCGCCCAGTGGGTCGTGAGTCGCGCCATCGGAATCGAGGTGCCCTTCTCGTACATCTGCGTGTTCCACCCGCTGGTGAGCGCCATTGCCTCGATCCCGATCAGCTTCTCCGGGATCGGTCTCCGTGAGGGCGGCTACCTTTATTTCCTCACCAAGCTCGGGATCGACCAGCCGAGTGCGGTCGCCTACGGGGTGCTCTGGCTCTTCGTGATCGTCGTCAACAGCCTGATCGGCGGAACGGTGTTTCTCGCGAGCGGGGCACGGCTGCCCGCGCTCCGCGACCGCGCGTCCTGACGCCGCCTCGGCGACCCGATGGATCCGACGCGTCAGGCGGGTCGCGCGTGGAGTCGCAGCATCTCCACGATGACCTCGGCCGTGCGCACCATGTCCCCGACGCGCAGCCACTCCTTCACGGTGTGGATGTCGCGCATGCCGGTTCCGAGGTTCGCCACCTGGAAGCCGCGCCCGTTCAAGACGTTGGCGTCACAGCCCCCGCCCATGGGCGCGCTCTCGACGCTGTGGCCGAGGGAAGCCGCGGCCCGCAGCACGAGCTGGACGATCGGCGCGGCGTCCGGCACGTCCATCGCGTCGTAGCTGCGCTCGATCACGCTCTCGACGCGGGCACGGACCTCGCGGCCGTCGAGGACGATGGTGTGGCGCGCCGCCGCGCCCTCCAAGGCGTGCTGCATGTGCTCGCATTGCACCGCGAGCTTCCCGGCGTCGTGGCTCCGGGCTTCGCCCTCGAGCCGGACGAGCTTCGGGACGACGTTGATCGCGCCGCCGCCGGTCACGATGCCGATGTTCGCGGTCGTTGCCTCGTCGATGCGGCCGAGGCGCATGGCGGCGACGCCCTCGGCGGCGACCCGGATCGCGTTGATGCCGCGCTCGGGCGCCATCCCGGCATGGGCTTCGAGCCCGTGAACGGTGAACGTCAGGTGGTTCGATGCTGGTGCCCGCGTGAAGAGGTATCCGGGCGCGTCGCTGTCGAGCACCAGCCCGGCGCGCGCGGTGAGACCGCTCACGTCGAGGTGCTTGGCGCCGAGGAGCCCGACCTCCTCGCAGATGGTGAACGCGACCTCGACGACGCCGTGCGGGATCCCCTCGTCGCGGAGCACGCGCAGCACCTCGCAGATGATCGCGCAGCCCGACTTGTCGTCGCCGCCGAGGACCGTCGTGCCGTCGGTGCGGATGACGTCGCCCTCGACGATCGGGCGGACGCCTTCGCCGGGGATGACGGTGTCCATGTGCGCCGACAGGAGGAGCGGTGCGACCGTGGTCGCGCCGGGCGTCGCCGCGACCCGCGCCAGCACGTTGCCGGTCGTGCCGCCGACCTTGGCGCCCGCATCGTCGACCCACACCTCGGCACCGAGGTCGCGGAGCTCGCGGGCGAGGCGCTCGGCCATCGCCCGCTCCTGACGCGAGTGGCTGTCGATGCGTACCAGCTCGAGGAAGAGGGTGGTCAGACGCTCACGCGAGATGCCGGCGGTCGCCACGATCCGCGGACTCTACACACGTGATGCCGGTGCCGAAAGCCGAGGCGCGAACGCCGCGAGGCCGGCGATCCTTACGGGTCGTCGGCCTCGGGGTTGGGTGGTGGTGGAGCGGGGGGTGTGAAGCAGCTCAGTCGGTGATGACGAGATTCGGCTCGCCGGGGAGGGGGTCACTCACCCAGTCGTATTCATGGGAAGCCTGGTCGTGCCTGCCGTGGATCCGGAAGGAGTTCGCAATGTCCCCGTCGTTGCCCGGGCCGATCGTGATCTCGACGCCCTCGTCGATGACCATGCCCTCGAGATCGTCGACGTTGTTGGAGTAGGTCGAGTTGCCTGCGAAGAAGGCTTCCTGGCCGGTCGCGACGTGGCGGACCTGCGACTCGACGATCGAGTCGTAGCCGCGTGCCCGATAGGCGGCGTATTGCGGGATGGCGATGCTGGCGAGGATGCCGACGATCGACACGACCACCAGCAACTCGAGAAGGGTGAATCCGGTGTCGGTGCGGGTTGCCATGCCGGCGTTCGGAGCAAGCCCGGTGCCAGCGGGATTCGGGGGCCTTGAAGGCCTCTCGGCCGCGTCTCGCCGAGGGAATTTCGCGAGTATCTCCGGGGCTCGTACAGCATTCGAGCGCGGTCCGGATGACGGTCGCTGCCAAGAATTGTCACCGGTCCGAGGGGCCGTTTTATAGAGCGGAAGAGAGTGACGTTCCGTGGCGGTCCGCGGCGGAGACCCTCCACCGCGGACCGCGCCGTGGTTCATGAGGAACGCTACGGCGAATGTGATGGACGCGTCAGTTGGCGAGTCGCGCCATCAGCAGCTCGCGCTCCAGCTTGATCGGTGCCGGGAGCGTGCGTTCGAGCTTGGTGAAGAGCTCGCCCTGGGATTCGAGCTCCGGACCCCATTCGGCGAGGTCGATGCTGGTCGCCTTCTTGACCTGCTCCGGAGTGAGATCGAGACCGGTCGTGTCGAGATCCCCTGGGCGTGGAACGAACCCGAGGAGGGTCTCCGCGGCACCGGCGGTCCCAGCGGCACGGGCGAGCACCCAGGCGAGGACCCGCATGTTCTCGCCGTACCCGGGCCACAGGAACTTGCCGTCATCGCCCTTGCGGAACCAGTTCACCAGGAAGATCGGCGGCGGATCGGCGAGGCGGGCCTGGATCTTCAGCCAGTGGCCGAAATAGTCGCCCATGTCGTATCCACAGAAGGGCAGCATCGCCATCGGGTCGCGGCGTACGACCCCGGCCTGGCCGGTCGCGGCCGCCGTCGTCTCCGAACCCATGGTGGCGCCGAGGTAGACGCCGTGCGCCCAGTTGAAGCTCTGCATCACGAGCGGCACGGTGGTGGCGCGGCGGCCGCCGAAGATGATCGCCGAGATCGGCACGCCCTCGGCATCGTCGGCCTTCTCGGAGAGGATCGGGTTGTTGCGCATCGGGGCGGTGAAGCGGGAGTTCGGGTGGGCGGCGGGCGTCTTCGACGCGGGCGTCCAGGGCTGGCCACGCCAGTCGGTGAGCTCGGCCGGCGGCTCGCCGTCCTTGCCTTCCCACCACACGTCGCCGTCCTTGGTCATGGCGACGTTGGTGAAGATCGCGTCGCGCGCGATCGAGGCCATGGCGTTGGGATTGGTTTTGTTGTTGGTGCCGGGCGCGACGCCGAAGTAGCCGTTCTCGGGGTTCACCGCCCACAGGCGGCCGTCCTTGCCGATCCGCAGCCACGAGATGTCGTCGCCGAGGGTGGTGATCTTCCACCCCTTGAAGCGCGCGGGCGGCACCATCATCGCGAAGTTGGTCTTGCCGCACGCGCTCGGGAAGGCCGCCACGACGTAGTGCTTCTTCCCTTCGGGATCTTCGGCGCCGAGGATCAACATGTGCTCCGCCAGCCAGCCTTCCTCTCGTCCGAGGAAGGACGCGATGCGGAGCGCCAGGCACTTCTTGCCGAGCAGCGCGTTGCCGCCGTAGCCGCTACCGATCGACCAGATCGTGTTGTCCTCGGGGAAGTGACAGATGAAGCGCTTCTCGGGGTCGAGGTCGAGGGTGCAGTGCAGGCCGCGATTGAAGTCGTTGCTGGTGGCGCCGAGCGTGTCGAGCGCGACCCGGCCCATGCGCGTCATGATCCGCATGTTGAGCGCGACGTAGACGCTGTCGGTGATCTCGATGCCGACCTTCGAGAAGGGCGAGCCGGCGGGGCCCATCAGGTACGGGATGACGTACATCGTGCGGCCCTTCATCGAGCCGTCGAACAGCTTGCCGAGCTTGGCGTAGCCTTCCTTGGGTTCCATCCAGTTGTTGTTCGGGCCGGCCGCCTCTTTGGTGCGGGTGCAGACGAACGTGAGGTGCTCGGTGCGCGCCACGTCGTTCGGGTCGGAGCGATGGAGGTAGCAGCCCGGGCGCTTCTCCGGGTTCAGCGGGATCAGGATGCCCTTGTCGACCGCGTACTTGGTGAGGCGTTGCTGCTCTTCCTCGGAGCCGTCGCACCAGACGACCTGATCGGGCTTGGTGAGCTTGGCCATCTCGTCGACCCAAGCGAGGAGCTTGGGATTGCTGGTGGGGGAATCGCTGGGTTTCGTGGCGGCGGCACGATTGTCGGGCATGGCTTCGACCTTTCCTCGAGGTGTGGTTTCGACGTGGGGCGCGGCGACTTCGAAGGGGCCGGATAGTAGCACACCCGACACAGGTTCCAATCGTCGGCCCCGACCCTTCCGGGCCCGCGGGCAGCCGCTATATGGTCGCCCGATGGGCCGTCGAGTGCTGGTCGCGGGAGCGGGGGCGGTCGGATCGGTGATCGGCGGAATGCTGGCCGCCGACGGGCACCGCGTGACCCTGCTCGGGCGGCCGGCGCATCTCGCGGCGGTGGCGTCGGAAGGCCTCGTTCTCGAAGGCTTGTGGGGCGAGCGTCGGGTCCCGAAGCTCGCGCTCGCGACCGCCGTCGAGGAGCTCGAGGGGTCGTACGACGCGGTACTGCTCACGGTGAAGTCGTTCGATACGGCGGCGACGCTCGCGGCGGTGACCGGGGTCGTGGCGCCGGACGGCTGCGTGATCTCGATGCAGAACGGTCTCGGCAACGTGGAGCAGGTCGTGGAGGCCGTGGGGCCGGCCCGCGCGCTCGGGGCGCGCGTCATCTTCGGGGCGACGCTGCCGTGCGCCGGGGTCGCGCGGGTCACCGTCTGCGCCGACCCGATCGCGCTCGGGGCCGCCGTCGCGGGTACGACCGCAGCCGAAGCGCGGGCGGCGCAATGGGTCGAGTGGTTCGTCCACGCCGGGATCCCGACCGAGCCCACGGCGACGTTGCACGCGCACCTCTGGACCAAGATCTTCTACAACGCGGCGTTGAACCCGCTCGGGGCGCTGTTCGGCCAGCCCTACGGTGCGCTCGCCGCGGATGCGGATGCCCGCGCGCTCATGGATGCAGTGATCGACGAATGCTTCGCGGTGGCGGACGCGCGCGGCGTCGTGCCGCTCGTCGCGACCGCCCACGCTTATCGGGACGTCTTCTACGGGCGGCTCGTACCCGCGACCGCACATCATCGCTCGTCCATGCTGCAGGACCTCGAGCGCGGACGGCGGACCGAAATCGAGGCGATCAACGGCTGCATCTGGCGCTACGGCCGCGAGGCGGGTATCCCGACGCCGGTGAACGCGACGATGACCCGGCTGATCCGGTTCCGCGAGCGCATCGTCGGGGAGCGGAATCGGACATGATCGAAATCGAGACGGACGCGCTCGATGCCATGCATGCGCATGCCGTCGAGGGGTTCCCCGAGGAGGTCTGCGGCGTGCTCTTCGCGAGCCCGACCGGCCAGGTGGTGCGGCGCATGACCAACGTGCAGAACGCGCTCCACGCCGCCGATCCGGTCGCGAACCCCCGCGACGCACGCACCGCGTATCAATTCGACGGTGCCGAGCTGCTCGACGTCACCCGTCAGGGCGACGAGCCCGGGTGGCGGATCGTGATCTTCTACCATTCGCACCCGCAGCACGGCGCCTACTTCTCGGACACCGACAAGGCGCGCGCGCTCTTCGGCGGCGAGGTCGAGCTCGGGCCGGCGTTTCCGGGCGTCGCCTACCTGGTGATCTCGGTTTACGACCGGGTCGTGCGCGACCGGAAGACGTTCGCGTGGGACGAGGAGGGCGAAGATTTCGTCGAGACCCCGTTCGGCACACCGGGGCATCGTGATGCCTGAGCTCGATCGGGGCGGCTGGACGCTCCGCTACGAGCTCGCGGGCGACGGCCGGGAGCTGGTCGTGCTGACCCACGGGTTCGGCGCCACCGCCGAGACCTGGCGCGGTCAGGTGCCCGCATTGGTCGGCGCCGGGTACCGCGTGCTCACGTGGGACCTCCGCGCGCATGGGCGCTCCGGCTCGCCGGACGAAGCGATCACCATCCACACGCTCGCCGACGATCTCGCGGCGCTCGTGCGGACGGTCGGCGGACCGGCGCATGCGCTCGGGCACTCTGCCGGCGGCGTCGTCACGATGCGGTTTGCGCTCGATCATCCGGAGCTCGTGCGCAGCCTCGTGCTGGTCGGGACCGCGAGCGAGTGCAACGCGAAGGCGCACGCCTGGTACGAATCGCTGGCGGTGACCTCCGAGACCCAAGGCGGCGAGGCGCTGCTCAAGAAGCTCGGCTCACGGGACGCGTGCGACGCGGCGCCGGAGCCCGATGGGTTTGCGCGCATCTCGCGTGCGATGGGCGGTTTGCATGCCGCGCCCCTCACGAGCGAGCTCGAACGGATCCGCTGTCCGACCTTCGTCATCGTCGGCGAGAAGGATTTTCTCGGGGTCGGCGGTTCGGTGATCATCAGCCGTCGCATCGCGGGCGCTCGGCTCGAGGTCGTTCCCGGCGGAGTGCATGCGCTCTTCCACCAGGATCCCGACGGGTTCAATGCCCGGCTGCTCGAGTTTCTGCGCTCGATCGGCTGATCACACCGCGAGATCGACGGCGATCATCGTGTGGCCGGTCGCAGCCACGACGGTGCCGGTGACGAGGTTTCCCGGTGCCGCCGTGGAGTTGACGACGGCGGTGGTGAACTGCGGGGTCTTGCCCGCGACGTGAGCGGGAGGCCGACGCGCGGGACCTTCGACGAGGATCTCGACGGAGCGGCCGATCCATTCGCGATTGCGCTCAGCCGCGATGTGCTCCTGGAGGGCGATGACCTCGGTGAGACGCCGGCCTTTCTCGTCGTCGGCAACCGAGTCTTTCCACGTCGCGGCGCGCGTGAGCGAGCGCGGCGAGTATTTGTAGAGATACGCCTGCTCGAAGCGGATCTCCTCGAGCAACGCGTACGTGGCGTCGTAGTCGGCGAGCGACTCGTCCGGGAAGCCGACGATGACATCGGTCGAGAGCGCGATGTCGGGTATGGTGTCGCGAACGCGGGCGACCAGATCGCGAAACGCGGCGATCGTGTAGCCGCGCTCCATGCGTTCGAGCACGGCATCGGATCCCGATTGCACCGGCAGGTGCAGCTGCGGCGCGATCGTCGGGACGTCGCGCATGGCGCTGATGAGCGCGGGCGTCACGTCCGCCGGATGCGGCGAGGTGAAGCGGATGCGGGCGAGATCCGGGACCTCGGCGGCTCGCCGCAGCAGCTCGGCGAAGTCGCAGGTGCCGTCGCGGTAGGCGTTGACGGTCTGCCCGAGGAACACGATCTCGCGTGCGCCGTCCGTGACCGCGGCGCGTACCTCGCGCAGTACGGCATCGACGGGCAGGCTGCGCTCGCGTCCGCGTACGTACGGCACGACGCAGAACGTGCAGAACTTGTCGCATCCGCGCATGACCGTTATCCAGGCGCGCACGGCGCCCGGAGTGCGGGCGCTCCGGAGGTCGGCATAGGTTTCGTCGGCGTCCAGGCGCACGTCGGTCATCGTGCGCTCGGGCGTCCGGCGCTCGGGGTCGTTCGGATCGTCGTCGGCAGCGTCACGGTAGTCCGTGACCGGCGCTTGGTTCGCGCGGATCGCGTCGAGCAATCCCGGCAGACGACGGTAGGCGTCGGGTCCGATCACGAGGTCGAGCATCGGAACACGACGGGTGACGGCGGCGCGATGATGCTGCGCCATGCAGCCCGACATCCCGAGCACGAGATCGGGGCGGGAGGCCTTGAGGCGCGCGAGGTCCGTCAGGCGTCCGATGATGCGCTCCTCGGCGTGCTCGCGAATCGCGCAGGTGTTGAGCAGGATGACGTCGGCCGTGGTGGGGTCGGCGGTGCGGACGTAGCCGGATTCGCCGACGTGCCCGAGGATCAGCTCGGCATCGGCGAAATTCATCTGACATCCGTAAGTTTCGAGATAGATGGCGGGAGCCACGGCGGCGGGACTATAGCGACGGCCTCCCGGGCCGGCAACGCGAGCGCGCGGCCGCGATCGATGTGATACAGAGGCTCGCCGATGCGCAGCGCCGACGACGATCCGCGACGGCAGTTTCGCGACATGGAAGCGACGCTCCTCTTGTGCCCGCGTTGCCAGGTGGCGGTGCCGGTGCGGAAGCGGCTGCTCTTGGTGCTGCCCGAGGGCGACAAGTTCGAGTATGTGTGCGCGCATTGTGCCTCGACCTGCGGCACCAAGATCGAGCGGCCCCCACCGCCGCATTTCGGCCGCTGACGGCGGTACGCATCGTGGCGCTCTTGCCGAGCGCGACCGTGTGCGCGCTCGGTGCCGGCGGCGATCTCGTCGGCGTCTCGCACGAATGTGGCCATCCCGCTTTCGTGCGGCGCCTCCCCGTGGTGACGCGACCCAAGCTCGACGTCCACCGCGACAATGCCGCGATCGACTCCGACGTGTGGCGGGTCGAGGGCGCCGAGATTTGGGCCGGGTTGCCGCACCCAGAGGTGACGGTGATCACATGATCGCCGGCGCCGCTGCGCTAGTCGCTCCTTGACACTCGAAAACGAAGGGCAGTACGGGTGTTCGATCGAGGTCATGCGTGCGCGTTCTCTTGGTTGACGATCACACTCTCTTTCGGCAGGGCCTGCGGACGCTCCTCGAGAAGCACGGGGCCTTCCAGGTGATCGGCGAGGCCGAGGACGGGCGGCGGGGCGTGACCCTGGTCGAAGAGCTGCATCCCGACGTCGTGGTCATGGACATCGCGATGAAGGGTCTGAACGGCATCGAAGCGACCCGGCAGGTACGGAGCCGGTTCCCGAACACGCAGGTGGTCATGTTGTCGATGCACCTCCTCGAGTCCTATGTGCGCCAGGCGCTCGAAGCGGGGGCGGCCGGCTACCTGCTCAAGAGCGCGGCCGGAAGCGAGCTGGTGGCCGCCCTCGAAAGCGTGCGCAACGGGGGCAGCTACTTCAGCGCCCCCGTCTCCCGGATGATCGTCGAGGGGTATCTCGAGACCAGCAAGGCGGCGACGGTCGAGAAGCTCTCGGTGCTGACGCCGCGCGAGCGTGAGGTCCTGCAGCTGATCGCCGAGGGGAATAGCTACAAGGAGATCGCGTCCGCGTTGAAGATCTCCCCGAAAACCGTCGGGCAGCATCGCGATCGGCTGATGCAGAAACTCCATTGCCGCCGCACAGCAGAGCTCGTGAAGTTTGCTTTGCGGGAAGGCGTAACACCAGACTCCGAGTAAGC
>CAZWAX010000051.1:0-19654 GCA_964631985.1 uncultured Polyangiaceae bacterium
AGCCCTTGCCGAACTGCTTTTCGATCTGGCTGACCGCGAGATCGATCGCGCGATCCCGATTGCCCGTATCCCCGCGATCCCGATTCACTTCTGCTGCCATGGTGGCCATACCCCTCCCTTTCACCTCGAATTGCGGTCGCGTGTGCTTCCGACCGATGGACGTCGTCTTAGTCCGTCACCTTCGCGTGAGTACACCGGATGCCGGCACTACGAATATCGGTCTGGCAGCCGCTGTCGGTTGGCATCGGTACCCTGCGCGTCGTGATCCGCCACATGGGCGAAGATTAGGCGAACCACGGCCCATCGTCAAGAAAATCAGCCGGGTGCGAGCGGAAAAATCGCGAGCGGCGTATGGAGCGCCCCACCGGCACGGAGCTCGCTGCGATACAGGACCACCTGCTCGACGCGGACGACGCCGAATTCCCAGGCGCCGTCACGCGCCAGGAAGGTCACGTCCGGGGCGTCGCGCCGGCTCCGTGTCCGCACCCGTCCGACCGTCACATGCGGGTGGAAGGCACGGCGCTCACGCGCGAATCCTTCCGCCTCGGATGCGCCCTGCACCCGCTCGGCGAGCCCACCGACACGATCCGACGTCGTCCCGACCCACAGCACCTGCGGATGCGCCACGTTCGGGAACGCCCCCACCCCGGCCACCCGCAGCGTGAACGCCCCGTAGTCGCCGAGCGCGTCCCGCAATCGCTCCGTCAGGCTCGCGACGCGGGACGGTTCGACGGCGCCGAGGAACTGCAGCGTCAGGTGCAGATTCTCGACCCGGATCCACGCCACACCGGCCACGGTGGCGCGCAGGCGTTCGACGTACTCGACGACGGCGCTGCGAGCAGGCTCGGTGAGTCTCACCGCGACGAAGCAGCGCCAACGCTCGGCAGCGGTCATCGGCGCCACTCAGCCCGGTGCGATACTCTCGCGCTTGAGACCTTCGGGCACCGCCCCGCGGCGTCCAATCTCGAGCAGCGGCGCGCCGAGCAGATGACGGCGCACCCAATCGAGGGCGATCTGGGACGACAGCAGCTTCACCCACTCGCGGTTGCCCCACAGCTGATAGCGCCGTGTGACCGTCGGCTGGTCCGCGGCCGCGAGACCGAAACAGACCGTGCCGACGGGCTTGTCGGCGGTCCCACCGTCGGGGCCGGCGATGCCGGTCACGCCGACGGCGAGGTCGGTCCCCAGGGCACGCCGCGCGCCTTCCGCCATCGCGCCCGCGACCTCTTCGCTGACGGCCCCGTGCGTCGCCAGCAGGTCCCGCGGCACGCCGAGCAACTGCTCTTTGGCCCCGTTCGCATAGGCGTTGATGGCGCCGCGATAGTACGCCGAGCACCCGGGCACGTTGGTGAGCCGGTGCGCCACGAGACCACCGGTACACGACTCCGCGAACGCGACCGTGCGCTCGTGCTCGGCGAGCAAGCCGCCCACCACGCGTTCCATGCTCGTGTCGCCTTCGCCGTAGATGTACTGGCCGAGGCGAGCATGGACCTCGCGCCCGAACGCCTCGAGACGCGCCTCGACGTCGTCCCCCCGGACGACCACCCGCACCGACACCTCGGGGAAATTGGCGCGGAACGACCAGCGCCCTTCCCCGGGCACGTCGGCGATGATCTCGTCGAGACCGGACTCGCTGATGCCGAACGTCTGGAACGTCCGATGTCCGACCCGTGCCGCGCCCGTGAGCGCGGCGAGCCAGGGCAGCACGGTGTCCGTCAGCATCGGCTTCATCTCGCGCGGCACCCCGGGGAGCACCACGAGATGGCGACGGTCCTCCGGCGGTCCGACCTCGACCCGATAGCCCGGGGCGGTGCCGAGCGCGTTCGGGACGATGATGGCGCCCTCGGGGAACGCGGCCTGCTTCAGGTTGTTCTCCGGCATCGGACGGTTGAACAAGCGGAAGAGCTCGCGAATGCGCTCGGCGACCTCCGGGTCGTGGACGATCGGACGGTCGAGCAACGCGGCGACGGTCTCGGTCGTGAGGTCGTCCGCGGTCGGACCGAGCCCGCCGGTTGCGATCACCACCCGCGCGAGCCGCAGCGACTCCGACCACGCCCAACGCAACCGCTCGGGACGGTCGCCGACGGTGAGCACCGCGACCACGTCGATCCCGAGCCCGAGCAACCGATCGGCGATGAAGCCGGCATTGGTGTCCGTGGTTCGGCCGGTGGTGAGCTCGTCCCCCGTGCTGATGATGGCAGCGTCGATCATGCGAGCATCCGTACCACGAGATTCGCGTAGACACCCGCCACCAGATCGTCCGCCACGCACCCGACCCCGTTCTTCACGTGCGTGTCGAAATGGCCTGCCGGGAACGGCTTCACGATGTCGAAGAACCGAAACGCGAGAAAGACACACCCGAGGTTCCAGGCGGTCGGCGGCACGAGCGCCCCGGCGACCAGCATGCCGCAGATCTCGTCGAGCACGATGCGCGAGCTGTCGCTCTGGCCGTACAGGCGTCCGGCCCGCCCGCAGACGGGCATGGCGGCGACGCCCGCCACGACGACGAGCATCACGACCGCGAGCGGCGGAAGACCGGCAGATCCGATCCCGACCAGCAGCGGTAGCGCCAGCAGCGAGCCGAACGTCCCCGAAGCGACGGGCACGTACCCGACGTAGAAGCCGCTCGCGAGCAGAAGCACGACGCGGTCCACGCCGGATCTCGCCGCGTCAGCCAATCAGGGGGCGCAACCCGCGGTGGTGATCGGCAGCGACGGCGCGAGCGCGGGCAACAAGGCCTCGGCACGCGGCGCGATGGCGCGCAGCAAGCTCTCTGCGGCGCAGTCGTGGTTCAGGCGCAACGCGGTCTGGTAGCTCGTGAGCGTCGAGAGCGTATCGGCACCCGGCAAGGTCGTGGCCAAGGCGTCCAGATTGGCGGCACGCTGCGGACGGATGTTGACGTTGAAATCGATACCGCCGCACTTCTTGTCGATCGCGGGTCCGACCTTGGCACGCGCGGCCGCGATCTTTGCGGCCTCCTTGCCGCAGGCAGCATTGGCCTTGGTCAGGCACTCCGCGTCGTCGGGCTTGGTCTGGATGCAGGCGAAGACTTTGTCGACGCACTTGGTGAGACTCGCGAGCTTCTTGGTGAGGAACCCGGCCGACGCCTTGGTGATGGCTGCGGCACAGGCGTGCAGCGCCTTGCCCTGCACGACGTCGCCCACGCCCTCGCCGTCACCCGTGAAGTCGGGGAGACACCCGCCGGCCTCGGGCGCCACGCCCGCCACCCGCTGCAACTCGCCCGCGCGCGGGGCCTCGGTACCGTAGATGTTCCCCGAGCCGCACACGTAGCGGCGCGCGATGCACTCGGCGACGTCGGCCACGTTGGCGGGCGGATGCCCGAGCTCGGCCGTGCAGTCGCCGTCGAGGCCGACGTAGCCGAGGCCGGTCTGAGCGCGCAGATCGTCGGTGCTGACGAGCGTCGAGCCGCACTTCGCCTGGACCGACGCCAGGAGCTTGGCCCGTGCCGCCGTGGCCGCACCGCGAAGCGCCGCGCACTTGGCGCTCGCCTTGGTCACGCAGGCCGCGTCATCGGGCTTGGTCTGGATGCACTTCAGGATGCCGACGGTGCACGCGTCGAGCTGCTTCAAGCGGGCGGTGAGGAACGACACCCCGCCCTTGCCGATCGCCTGCTGACACTTGGTGGCGGTCTTCGCCGCGAGGGCGTCACCCAGGCCACCGAGCTCGACGACGATGCTGGTCGGGAGCGGCGTCGGAACGAGGGTTGCGGTCGGAGGAGCGACAGTGGCGGTCGCGGGATCGTCGGGGGTCGCCGTGGAGGTGACCGCGATCGTGGAGGTGACCACGGGGGTCGGCGTCGTGCTGGCGAAGCTCGACGCGGTCACAGTGGCGGACGGCGTGGCGGTCCTCGTGGCGGTCGGCGTCGCGGTTGCCGTCTGGCTCGGCGTCGCGGTGATGGTCGCGCCCGGTCCCGGGGTAGTGGTGGGTCCGGTCTGCGTCGGAGCGATCACCGCGGTCACCGTCGGCGTCGGTGTGGCCGTCGCCGTCTTGGTGGCCGTCGGCGTCACGGTGCGGGTCGGCGTCGGCGTGCGGGTGTTGGTCGGCGTCGGCGTCGCGGTCTTCGTGGGACACGTGAACGCCGAACAGTCGGCGTTGCAGCACGCGCCGTCGGCGGCCGCACCCTTGTCGCAGGTCTCGCCGAACTGACGGAAGCCGTCGCCGCAGACGGGGCAATTGGGACCCCCCTCGGCGATGACGTGATCGGTGGGCGGATTGGGATTGAATACGACGCCGGAGCCGACCACCGGGAGCTGGCCGGGGAGATGCGACAGGAGGACCTTCCCGCCGGGGTTCGACAGATATTGCGAGTTGTTGCCGAGGATCATCTGACGGCGCGAGATGAGCTCGATGTCGGAGCCGCCGGACAGATTGGTGGCACTCACCCCCGCCTGACCATCGATCTTGACCGAGGCATCGACGGTCACTTTGCAGGCGGCGAACGTGATCGTCTGCCCGCCCCCGCTCGCGGCGCCGCCGAAGGCCAGGACGTTCTTCGTGATGCTGAGGTTGCCCGACGCGCCTTCGTCGGTGGCAAGGCCGGCCTCGAAGTCGATGTAGCCGCCGTCGCCGTCGCCGCTCGGGCTGCCGCCGGTGGAATCGATCAGGCCGCCGAGGTTGATGGCACGACCGGCGGTGCCCGCGACGTCACCACCCGTGCCGAACCCGTGCACGTTGATGTCGGCGGTGATCTGGAGATCGCGGCCGGCCGTCAGGTCGATCGAGCCGCCGTCGCCGCCGTCGTTGCCGCTGGTCATGGAGATCAGACCGCCGATCAGCTGGATGTCGCCGTCGAGGGTCGGGCTGACGCGAAAGAACCCGACGTCGCTCGAGTCGAGCGTCAGGAAGCCGCCGTCGCCGTCGAAATTGACGGCGGCGTCGAGCCGCATCGTGACGCTGTCGAACAACATGCGGCCGAGCGAGGTCGCATCGAGGCTGCCGCCGTACCCGCCGAACGTATCGGTGGCGCTCCCCCGGAGCGTCAGACTGATCGTGCTGTCGCCGTCGATCAGCAGCTGGCCGCCCGGCTTCGTGCCGCCGATCCCGTCCTCGCCCGCCGCGAACGACATCGAGCCGCCGTCGCCGCCTCCGACGCTACTGTCGCAGTTGACCGAGCGCCGGACCAGGATGTCGTCGCCGGCGGTGAGGATGAACTCACCGCCGCCCCCACCACCACCCTTCAGATCGACCTCTTTGGTCGTTTCAACTTTGATGGCTCCTTGGAGATCGACGATTCCACCGGTGCCACCGTTCTGGCCGGTGAGTGACAACGGGCCTTCGACGACAATGCTGCCGTTCTTCGCGATCGCCGTCAGCTCGCCACCGTCGGTGTACCGATCGCCGAGGTCGGCAAAGGAGCTCGTGCCGTTGCCCTTCACGACCGGGTCGCCGCCGAGAAAATGAATCGCGGCGCGCGGCTGACCGGTGATGACGGTGTCCGTGCCCTCTGCGAACAGGAGCACGGAGCCGCCGCCGTCGCCGCTCACGTCGAGCGCTGCCGTTCCATCGACCACGATCCTGCCCACGGCAGTCAACGAGATCAGTCCGCCCTGGATGATGTCGCCATTGGGCTGGTGGAACTCGCCGGTTGCCTGCAGGCGCCCCGGCGCCAGAATGGAGATGTCGTCCGCGTTGACCACTTTGATGAAACCGTTCCCCGCCATCTGAAACGGCTTCTCGATGAACAGGTCGCGGCCATTCAGATTGAATTCACAGCCACCGCTGGTCACCTCGAGCGCCGTCGTGAGGCGCACCGTGGTCATGGTGCACGTGCCGTTGGCGCAGAGGACGTTCTGCGTGTTCGCCAGCGCGTCCGTGCCGCAGGGAACCGGGACGACGGCATCGGCCCGCGAGACAGCCACGGTCGAGCAGACCAGAGCGAACAGAAGTGCCAAGAGGCGGGTCGTGAGAGCGTTCATGCCGAGCGGGAGGAAAACGAGAAATTGCGAGCAGCGCGGACGACTTCGAAGTGGTCGGACGATACCGGGCGGTGCAGAATCATGTCAACGTACTTTCGACATCGCATGACGATTCCCGCGCCAGACTCTTGGTCTCGATCCGACAAAGATGCTAACAAAGCCCGGTCGTTACGCGCGGACTCTGCGAGTCGTCCGCAAACCCTATGGCTTCGAGCGCGGCGCGATCGCCCGGTGGCGCGGAGAGAATGACGTTCATGACGACGATGGAACACGAGCTGGAGGTCGCGCGCGGCGCCGCAAAAGCCGCGGGTCAGGTCCTGCTGCGCTACTACGGGAGCGCCTACCGCGTCGCCGAGAAGAGCGCGGACAACCCGGTCACCATTGCCGATCTCGAGTCGAACGAGGTCCTGAAGTCGACGATCCTCGCCGCGTTCCCGAACGACGCGTGGCTCTCGGAGGAAACCGTCGACTCGCACGAGCGCCTGAGCCAGAAGCGCGTCTGGATCGTCGACCCGCTCGACGGCACCAAGGAGTTCATCGGCGAGATCCCGGAGTTCTGCGTGTGCATCGCGCTGGTCGAGGACGGGACCCCGCGCGTCGCCGTCGAGTACAACCCCGTGCGCGACGAGCTCTTCTGGGCCTCGAAGGGCGGCGGCACCATGCTGAACGGCTCGCCCGTCCACGTCAGCAAGACGACCGACCTCCGCCACGCGAGCGTGCTCGCGAGCCGCAGTGAAGAAGCCCGCGGCGAATGGGAGCCCTACCAGTCGCACATGCGCGTCGAGCTCACCGGCAGTGTGGCGTACAAATTCGCGCTCGTCGCCGCCGGACGCCACGATTCCACCTTCACGCTCACGCCCAAGAACGAATGGGACGTCTGCGCGGGCGCGTTGCTCGTCACCGAGGCCGGCGGGATGGTGACCGATCCGGACGGGCGCGCCATTCGCTTCAACAACGCCGACACGCTGCTGCCAGGACTGATCGCGTCGAACGGGCTCCTGCACCGACCGATCCTGAACACGATCCGGGCCGTGCGCGCCGCGATGGAGTGAGCGCGGCGCCGGGGCGTCAGCTGCCCTGGCGGGCCCGCAACCATCGCACCAGCGCCTCGATCGGGTCCGTCGCGTCGTCGGGCACGACCAGCAACGGAACCGCGGGGAGGCTCCCTTTCGGCGTCGCTCCGAGAACGGCCACGCCCGCCACGGGCACGCTGACGGCCACTTTCATCGCGGCAGCGGTCGTGGCGTCGGTGCCGACGAGGAAGACGGGGCGGATCTTCCGACCGAGGAGATAGCGGTACGCCCCCTCGATGTCGCGGGCGGCGGTGTCGGTGTCGAGAGCGGCGCCGCGCACCTCGAGACGCAGCACCCGGAAGCCGCGCGCGGCGATGGTTTCGGCCGCGGACTTCCATCGTGGGCTCACGGCGTCGGCCCCGGGGCTGAGCACGATCCCGGGACCGCTGGTGCCGGAAAGCTCGGCGATCAGCTGCTCACCGTCCATCGCGGTCACGTCGACGCGCTCGGCGGCGCGAGCGGCGGGGAGGGTCACGAGCGCGAGCACCGCCGTGAGGGCCGCGCGGCAAACGATGGTCCGCGCCGCCATCCGTGCGTCAGATCGGGCCGCGCAGAGGCCCGAACGACGCAGGCATGGTTCACCACCATGTCGAGGAGTCAGGGCCGAGCCCGGCGCTGGTCGCAGACGATTCATGAACAATCCGGGCTAGGACCCGGAACGCCAGCCCGCGAGGACCGGTCGGATGAGATGCGGCACGTCGGTCATGATGGCATCGCACCCGAGCGCGAGCAGACGCCGGGTCTCGTCCGCGTCGTTGATCGTCCACACGTGGATCTCGGCGCCGAGCGCGTGCGCAGCGGCGACGCTTGCGCTCGTGACGAGCGTAACGTCTCCGAAGCTCGGAGGAATCTGCAAGGCCACCGCGCCCTCGGGAAGCTGCGGGGTCGCCCCGGACTGCAGGGCGCCGATGAACGCCGCGACCTCGCCCGTCGCGCAGCTGGTGGGGATCTCGGGAGCGACCGTTCGGATCGCCTGCATGATGACGTCGTGCTCGGCGGCGAGCACGATGCGCGCGCGGGCGGCGCGAACGAAGGCGACGACGGCCGCGATGACGTCGTCACCCTCCGGCTTGATCTCGATGTTCAACGGTATGTCGGGAAACTCGCGCAGGAGCTCCGCCAGACGAGGCACGCGGATACCGTGGCCCCGGAACGGATACGTGCGCCCACCATCGGGTGAGAACCCATGTCCCGCGTCGAGCCGCGACAGCTCGGCGAACGTGAGGGCCGCGACCGGCCCGACACCGTCGGTCGTGCGCTCGAGCGTCGGGTCGTGCAGCACCACGACCTCACCGTCACGGGTGGCGTGGACATCGAGCTCGAACACGTCGACGCCGTCCGCGAGCGCGCGCCGAAAAGACGGCAGCGTGTTCTCCGGGACGACCCCCGCGGCGCCGCGATGACCGAACAGACGGGGCGTTCCGCCCCTGAAGCCGCGCCGCACCGGGTCAGCGGATCGACGAGCTCGCGTGGGGCCGCAAGACGTCCAGCAGCGACACCGGCGAGAGCGACAGCGAGTGCAACTGCACCGAGCCGCCGAGACTCGCGAGACGCGCGACGAGGTCACTCCGCAGACTCGCGAACCGCTTCCACCGCGACCCCGAGATCTGCTCGTCGGCCGGCAGCTTCACGGTGAGCGGGTCGACGTACTCGCCGTTCTCGAAGAGCATGAAGTGGAGGTGCGGCCCGGTCGCCATGCCGCTGCTGCCGACGTACCCGATCACCTCGCCCTTGCGGACGGCCTTCCCAGCGCGGAGGCCGCGCACGAATCCCTTCAGATGCGAATACGACGTCGCGTAAGGATGCTGGTGCTCGATCTCGACGTGATTGCCGTAGTGGCCGCTCCGACCCGCGAACGTCACGACACCGCTCGCGACGGCCCGAACCGGCGTGCCGGCGGGCGCCGAGAAGTCCACCCCTCGATGCGGCCGAATGCGGCGCAAGACGGGATGGAAACGCGCCCCGGTGTAGTTGGAAGTGATCTTCCGGTACTCGACCGGGTACTTGAGAAATCGCCGGCCGAGGGCGCGGCCGTCGAGATCGTAGTACTCCGTCTCGCCCTTTTCGTTCTCGAAGCGGATGGCGGTGAGCGTGCGACCGCCGCTCGTGATCTCCGCCGCGAGGATGTCGCCGGGGCGGGGGGACCCGCCGTCGTCATCGGCGAGCTCGGCGTACAGCAGTCGGAACTCGTCCCCGGGGTGGACGTCCTGCTGGAGATCGACCTCCCAGCCGAAGAGATCCGCGAGCTCCGAGATCATGCGCACCGGCACCCCGGCGGCCGACGCGGACGTCGCGAGGCTCGCCTCGACCCGCCCGGCGACCCCACGCACGGCCGCGAGCTGCGGCATCGCCTTCAAGCGCGCCTGGATCTGCCCGTGGAGCAATCGCATGCTGAGCACGGAGTGCGGATCGATCTCGTACGTGAGGCCGAGGAGACGACCCTGGTCCTTCGCAAAGGTGAGCTCGATCGCGTGCGCGGGTCGGATCGCGTCCAGCTCGTACGCGGAGGCGACGGCCTGCTCCCACGCTTTGATCTCGGCGGCGGGAAGACCGTGCTCGCCGAGAATGCTCGCGAAGGTCTCGCCGTCGCTCACCAGGTGCCGGACCTTGGCACCGTCGTCTCCCGGCACCGTCGATGCGGTCGTGGCTCGCCCGCGAGCCTTGCCCTGTGCTTCGGCGCGCAGCTCACCGGAGGCCAGCGTTTCTGGGACCCCACTCAGGAACACCAGCGTCAGAAACGCTGCCAGCAGACCTGACCGTCCGTGTGGCGATGTCGAGATTCGTTGCCCGTCCATCCGCTGCGACTCGGAAACGCCCTCAAGGGGAACGTGACGTGCGGGCGACCCTGCCAACCGGGGTGTGGGTTGTCAAGCCGAATGACATGCACGAGCCGACAGCAAGCACCACCGCGTTGCGGGTCCACACGCGCGCTGTTAGGGTCGCGCCCGCTCGTGAGGATGGGACGCCGCTCGATCGTCGTGCTCGTCGGTGCGAGCGTCCTCTGCGCCTGCGTCGCCGCGGCCGCGAGCTGGCTCGTGACGGCCCCGACGCTTCCGTCGCATGGTGCGGCGCTCGTCGTCCGCGAAGGCGAAGGGGTCGCCGAGATCGCGCGCCGCTTGGAAGCAGCGGGGATCGTGCGGAGTGCCCTCGCGTTCCGCCTCTGGGCTCGTTGGGTCGGCCGCGACCGGGCGATCCAACCCGGCACCTACCAGTTCGACCACGCGACCGACCTCGGGCAGGTCCTGGACCGCCTCGCCGTCGGGATCACGCCGATCGAGGTCACGGTGCCCGAGGGCTTCACCGTGCAGGAGATCGCCGCGCTGTTCGCCGCGCGCGGTCTCGGGAGCGTGGAGGCCTTTCGCTGTCTCGCGGCCGACCCGGACTTCCTGCTGGCCGCCGGCGTTCCGGGACCACAGATCGAAGGGTTCCTCTTCCCCGACACCTACCGCTTCGCGCCGACGGTCGGCGCCGGCGAGATCCTGGAGACGATGGTACGGCGTTTCCACGAACGCTTCGACGCCGACCGTCATCGTCGCGCGGCCGAGCGCCAGTGGAGCGTGGCTCAGGTCGTGACCCTCGCCTCCATCGTCGAAAAGGAGACCGGCAAGCCCGCCGAGCGACCCTTGATCGCCGCCGTCTTCACCAACCGGCTGCGGATCGGCATGCCCCTCCAGAGCGACCCGACCGTCATCTACGGCCTCCCCGATTTCGACGGTGACCTGACGCGCGCCGACCTCACGCGCTTCTCGCCCTACAACACGTATGTCGTCGGCGGGCTCCCGCCCGGCCCGATCGCCAACCCCGGCCTCGCCGCCATCGACGCCGCCCTCGACCCCGCCGACACCACGGCGCTGTACTTCGTGTCCCGGAACGACGGCTCCCACGAGTTCTCGACGACGCTCGCGGAGCACAATCGTGCCGTCACCCGCTACCAACGCGGCGGCGCACCGTCGCGCGTCACGCGTTGACTTCGCCTTTCTTTCGCTTACAATCGCGACCGCGATGGGAGGCGCAGGCGCATGACGGGACCCATGTTGACGAAGCGACAGAAAGAGCTCGTGGACTATCTCGACGCATACATCGGCAAGGCCGGGTATGCGCCCACACTCGAGGAGATCGGTCAGCATTTCGGCCTGAGCTCGCTCGCGACGATTCACAAACACCTCACCAATCTCGAGCGCAAAGGGATGATCCGGCGCAAATGGAATCGCAGTCGGGCGCTCGAGGTCGTACCGCAGCAACGGAAGGCGGCCGCGGTCGAGTTGCCGCTGGTGGGCCGCGTCGCCGCGGGCGTTCCGATCGAGCCCCTCGAGCAGAACGACGTGATCTCGGTCCCGGAAGAGCTGGTCGGCCGGGGCGAGACGTTCGTGCTCCGGGTCAAGGGAACCTCGATGGTGCTGGAGGGCATCCTCGACGGCGACTTCGTCGTGGTGCAGGCCCGCAATCACGCCGACAACGGCGACATGGTCGTCGCGCTGGTGCGCGGCGAAGCCACCGTCAAGCGTTTCTATCGCGAGAAGGGCGGGATGGTTCGCCTGCAACCGGCAAACGACAGCTTGTCGCCGATCATCGCACGTGCGACCGACGTCGAGATCCGTGGCGTCGTGACGGCGGTGATGCGCAAGTACCAGCAGCAGCGCCGCCGGTCCGCGGCCTGAGGTCGTGACGCTCAGCCACCTCATCTTCGACCTCGACAACACGCTGTATCCCCCCAGTCGAGGAGTGGTGGAGCGCGTCGACGCCCGCATCAACCACTTCATGATCGACCGGCTGGGGATGCCGCCGGACGTCGCCGGATCGCTTCGTGCCCGCTACCGCGACGCCCACGGCACCACGCTCAACGGCTTGATGCTCCACCACGAGATCGAGCCGGACGACTATCTCGCCGCCGTCCACGAGATCGCCGTCGAAGAGTTGCTCGAGCCCGATCCGGCCCTCGGCGCCATGTTGGCGACCCTCCCGCACCACAAGGCGATCTTCACCAACGGGTCGGCGGTCCATGCCGAGCGGGTGCTCGCACGTCTCGGCGTCCGCACGCACTTCGCCGACGTGTTCAGCCTCGAATGCGTCGCCTACGTGCCCAAGCCCGAACGCGCCGCGTTCCAGACGGTGCTCGATCGGCTCGGCGTGTCCGGATCGCAGTGCGTCTTCGCCGACGACCGGGCGGACAACCTCGCGACGGCGCGGGCGCTCGGCATGCGCACGGTTCTCGTCGGCACACCCGACGCCGACGGCGCCGACGACATCGACGGCGTCATCGCGACCATTCTCGATCTGCCCGGGCTGCTCGCGCGCTGGGCCACGCCATGAGCGCCGGCGCGTTCTCCCTCTACGTCCACATTCCGTATTGCCAGGCCAAGTGCCCGTATTGCGACTTCAACTCGTACGCCGCCACAAGTTGGCCGGAAGACGCCTACACCGATGCCTTGCTGGCCGAGCTCCGCCAGCGGAGCGCGGAGGCGCCGTTCGCCGGTGCCCGCATCGCGACGATATTCTTCGGCGGCGGCACGCCGTCCCTGTTTCAACCGGCAACCATCGGACGTCTCCTCGACGGGATCGCCGCAACGTGCCCGTTGGCCGACGACGTCGAGGTGACCCTCGAAGCCAATCCCGGCACCGTCGAGCGGAAGCGCCTCGCCGGGTTTCGGCAGGCGGGCGTGAAGCGCCTCTCGTTCGGCATCCAGTCGTTTCAAGCGGCCCTGCTCACGACGCTCGGGCGCGTGCACGGCCCGGACGACGCGCGCGCCGCGATCGCGGCCGCACGCGCCGCGGGCTTCGACGATCTGAACCTCGATCTGATCTTCGCGGTGCCAGGCGAGAGCCGTGCCGACTGGGAGGCCGACGTCGCCGAGGTTCTGCGATGGGCCCCCGAGCACGTGTCGGCCTACAACCTCACGTACGAGGCCGGAACGCCGTTCCACACGCTGCGCGCCCGGGGGGCCCTGCGCCCGCTCGACGACGAAGACGAGCTCTGGATGTACCAACACGTACGCGCGGCCCTGGCCGCGGCCGGGTACGAGCACTACGAGATCTCGAACTTCGCGCGTCTCGGCCACCAAGCCCGCCACAATCAGAGCTATTGGCGTGGCGTCGATTATCTCGGCCTCGGCGCGGGCGCGCACTCCTATGCACACGCGCCCGACTGGGGCCGCCGATGGTCGAACGAGCGCATCCCGGAGCGCTACGTCGCCGCCATCGGTCGCGGAGATGCGGTGGCGAGCACGGAGACCCTCTCGTTCGAGACGGCCGCCGCGGAGTTCGTCTTTCTCGGACTTCGAGAGTCGGACGGCATCGATCCCGCCGCGTTCGCGCGTCGCTTCGGACGGACGCTCGACGAGGTCCACCCCGAGATCGCCGTCTATCGTGCCGACGGCTTCCTCGAAGAACGGGGTGACCGGCTCGCCCTCAGCGAGCGGGGCCTGCTGCTCGCCGACTCGATCTTCGCGTCGTTGCTGTAGCGGGTTTGGTCAACGACGGGGATCTCTCCCCCTTCACGATGTTGCGCCTTGGGTCCCGCTCCTAGCCCGCGAAGAGCGTGAGCGCGAAGCGTGCCGTCGGCTCGATCCATTGGCCACGGCACGCGAACCCGGCGGCGCGTCCCATCGCGATCAGCCCCTCCGGCTCGTACTTGTACGAGCTCTCGGTCCAGATCGCTTCGCCGGCCGCGAACGGCACCGTGAGATCCGCGGCCGTGACGTGCACCACCTGATCGCAGCGGCTGACGAGGTGCGACTCGACCCGCGACACGTCGGCGTTCCAGCGCGGGACGTGATCGAACGCGGCGAGCTCGAAGTCGCCACCGAGCTCGCGATTGATGCGCTCGAGCAGGTTCTTGTTGAATGCGGCCGTCACGCCGACGGGATCGCCGTAGGCGAGCAGGAGCTCGGCCTCGGGCTTCACGAGGTCGGCGCCGAGTAGGAACCCGTCACCCGGCCGCAAGCTCTCGCGCACCTCGCGCAAAAAGGCGGCGGCGGCCGTGGGATGGAAGTTCCCGATGTTGGAGCCGAGGAAGAGCACGAGCATCGCTCCCTGTGCCGGCCTCCGGGCCACGGCGTCACGCAGACCAGGACCGAACGGCGCGCGATGACCGACCACCGACACCTGCGCGAGGCGTCCGAGGGTGCGCGCCGAGAGCTCGAGCGCGGTCGGCGAGATGTCGATCAAACGGACGAGCATCGGCCGGGGACGCCGCATGCGCTCGACCAGGAGCGCGAGCTTGGCACCGCTGCCGCACCCGAGCTCCACGAGCGTCGCGAGCTCGGGCAGCAAGGCGCCGATCGTCTCCGCATGCTCCGCGAGCAACGCGCGCTCGGCGCTCGGGATGCGATACCAGGGCAACTGACAGATCGCCTCGAAGAGTTGCGACCCGAGCGCGTCGTAGAAGTACTTGGCTTGCAGCTGCCGCGGGCGCAGCTGCAGATCGCGGCGCACGTCGGCGGCGAACTCACGGCGCGCGACGTCGCCGGGAAGCCAGGCGCGTGCCGGGCGGTCTATCTCGGCCGGCGCCCTCATGCGCGCACGCACCGAAAGGTCGCGTAGGGATAGGGATAGCGGGGGCGAAACCAATTTCGCCAACTCCGCCGCACGAGCTCGGTTGCCGTCGCAGGAGAAGCGCCTTTCATGACGTAGTGCCCTCCATCGAAGAAGTCGGTCGAATACCGAGGATACGACGGCATCGCCGTGAACCCCGGGAACGGCGCGAAGACCGTCGACGTCCATTCCCACCCGTTGCCGATCAGGTCGTGCACGCCCCAGGCACTGACACCTGCGGGATGGCTGCCGACCGGCACGGGATCCCAGTGCCGCAATCCGAAGTTGCCGTGCGCCGCATCGGGCACCGCGTCGCCCCACGGCAAGGCTCGCTCACCGCCCGCCGGCGTACCGAACGCGGCGCGGTGGTACTCGGCTTCGGTGGGCAAGCGCTTTCCCTTCCAGCACGCATAGGCCTCGGCCTCCGCGTGACTCACCCACACCGGCCACGCGGGCGGTAACGGCACCTCGCCGAAGAGCGCCCGCCAGAACCATGCACCAAGGCGACGACCCCAAAAGCCCGGATGGCCAACCCCCCCCGGGTCCCCCCACGCCCAGTGCTCCGCCGTCCAGAGCGACGGATCGGCGTACCCGCCGTCCTCCACGAACTCGAGGTAGTCGCGGTTGGTGACGTCGTGGACGTCGATCGCGAAGGCGGGCACGTCGACCGTGTGCTCCGGAAGCTCGTTGTCCCAACCGAACGGCACCCGCGCGGGATCGGCGCCGAGTGTGGCGCGTCCGGCGGCCACGTCGACCATCGCCGCGGGCGGCGGATCGCCGCCGAGTACGGGCCGATAGCCGTCGGTCACGCGCTTCGCTACCGCCGGCAGCCGGTGGAACATGTAGAGCAGCGTCTCGTGATGCATCGCCTCGTGCTCGAGGATCGTGAAGACCGCCAGCCCGCCGCGCAGCACCGGATGATCGTCGCACAGCAGCTCTTCGTGCCGAAAAGCCGCCTCGACGAGGCGATCGGCAGCATCGGCGTAGTCGCGCACACGATCTCGGGACGGCCATCGCGCAACCGTGCGGGCCGCGGGGTTGTCGTCCTCGTCGGGATCGATGCCGCGCTCGAACAGGTCTTCGAGCTCCGCATCGACCCCTGGGCGACCGAGCCCACGCTTCACGAGGGTATTGACGTTGAAGGCGGCGACGTGGCCCTCGTAAAACGCCACGGGGTGCCGAAGCGCAATGGGCTGCGCCTCGTACGCGTCGTCGGTCAACAGGTCGAACCACGCCCGCGAGCGCTCGCGGTTGCGACGGAACCAGCGACGACACGCCGCGAGATCGATGTCGGCCGTCGGCATCCGGGACATGCTGCGCCCCGTGCCGGGCATAGGCAACTACGTCGAATTCCGGATGGGACCGAAATCCGCGGCGGCCGTCAGGCCATGCCGAGCTTGGCCTTCCCCTCGGGCGAGATCATGTTGGGATTCCACGGTGGATCCCAGACGACCTGCACGTGGGCTTCGGCCACTCCCGACAAGGCTTCGATGCGACGCTGCGCATCCATCGCGATCGACGGTCCCATGCCGCAGCCTTGCGCGGTCAGCGTCATCTGCACGTCCACGGTGCTGCCGCCGGCGGGAGCCTCGCTCAGCGTGAGATCGTACACGAGCCCGAGGTCGACGATGTTCACGGGGATCTCGGGGTCGTACACGTTCTTGAGCGCCTCCCACACGGCGCCCTCACTGACGCGGCCGTCGGCGCTGGCCTCGGCCGCCGTCTCCACCCGGCGCGGCTCCTTGCCGAGCGCGTCGGCATCGCGATCCTGAACGCGGAACAGCCCGCCCATGGCCGGCACCTGCAGCGTGTAGGTATCGCCCAGGGCCTGCGTGATGATGGCCATCGTGCCTTCTTCGATCGTCACCGTGTTTCCGTTGGGAATCTGAACGGCCTCACAGGTGCGCCGAATCATGATTTGCTCGTAGCTCATGCCGACGAACTTACCCTCGGCATCCGGGCACCACAACACGCGCCCTGCCCTTTTCGCCGCTCACGCTTTCGTGACATAAGGCGCGGGCACCAAAGGGGGTCGTCATGATCGCATCGATTCGGAGAAGCGCCGTCGCATGGTCCGTCGTGTTGTTGCTGGTCGGGTTGGCCGCATGCTCCGCGCCGGCCGAGCCGGTCAAGATCGTCGCCGTCGACCTCACCCACGAGATCGACGAGCACAACGAGGCCCGTTCGGCCCGTGAAACCTTCGCGCCGACGAGCACGATCTATGCGTCCATCGCTACGGAAGGCACCGGGAAAGCCACCCTCGCCGCCAAATGGACCGATCCGAGCGGCAAGGTCATCGCCGACCAGACACAAGACATCAACCCAACCAAGCCGTCGCGCTTCGAGTTTCACATTCCTCCCGCCACCGGCACGCACCCGCTTGGACGCTACAAGGTCGTGATCATGCTGAACGGTGGTGCAGGCGGCCACGGCGCGGTGAAGAACCGCGAGTTCGAGATTCGCATCACCGAGTAGCCGCGCGCCCATGGAGTCGCGACCTCAGCACGCTGCCCCGCCGTCCGCGACCCCGCCGGTTCCGGAACCACCGTTCGCCGAGCGCGTGCGGACGCTTCTGCACGTCGGTCGCACTGGAACCCTGGCGACCCATTCGAGGAAATGCCCGGGCTTTCCGTTCGCTTCGATCATGCCCTACGGCCTCGATGCCACGGGGCGCCCGACCTTTCTGATCAGCTCCATGGCCATGCACACCCAAAACCTCGCCGGCGATGCCCGCGGGAGCCTTTTGGTGGCGCAGCCGGGCTGGACCGAGGACCCCCTGGCTGGTGCCCGGGCTACCCTGGTCGGCGAGGTCCGGCGGGTCGACGAGGCCGGGACCGTCCGCGAGGACTACCTCCAACGTCACCCCAACGCCCGGCACTGGGTGGATTTCGACGATTTCGCCTTCTACCGGATGGAAGTGGTGGACTTGTATTACGTCGCTGGCTTCGGGGCGATGGGCTGGGTCGACACGGCGGACTACCTCGCCGCCACCCCCGACCCGCTGGTAGACGTGGAGACCGCGATCGTGAGCCACATGAACGCCGACCACGCCGACGCGCTCGTCACCTATTGCCGGCACTACGCGAACATCGCCGCCGAGAGCGCCACCATGACGAGCGTCGACCGGATGGGCTTCCGGGTGCGCGCCCGCTGCGGTGAGCGGCTCCAAGGCGTGCGCATCAACTTTCCCGTCGAGGTCCGTTCGAGCGAGCAAGCCCGCAAAGTATTGGTCGGCATGCTTCGCGACGCCCGCAGCGCCGGCGCTTCCTGAACACCGCGCCTCCCCAACGGCGGCACCGCCCTGCTTTCATGGCTTGACGCTCGTCGGCCCCCATTGTATCCATCCATCCGGCTGAACGGATACACAATGCACGCCTCCGCGATTCCTGCCGTCTTCGCGCACCTTCCGGTGCTCGCCGATCTCACCCGCAGCCGGATTCTCCTGTTGCTGGAGGGCCAGGAGCTGACCGTGGCGGAGCTTTGCGCCGTGCTGCAGATCCCGCAATCGACGGTGAGCCGGCACTTGAAGGCGCTCGCCGACGGCGGATGGGTGACCGCTCGCGCCGAGGGTACGAGTCGCCTGTACCGCGGACTCCGCGATGCCATCGATCCCGCCGCGCAGCGCCTGTGGCAGCTCGTGCGGGAGCAGGTCACCGACACGCCGAGCGCGCTCCAGGACGGCCGCCGGCTCGAGCGGGTGCTGCGCGATCGGCGTTCGAAGTCACAACAGTTCTTCACGACGTCGGCGGGGCAATGGGACAAGCTCCGTAACGATCTCTTCGGAAGCGTCTTCCACCTCTCGGCCGTGCTCGGGCTCCTCGACCCGCGATGGACGGTGGGAGATCTCGGCTGCGGGACCGGCCAGGTCGCCGAGGCCTTGGCCCCCTGGGTCGATCGCGTGATCGCCGTCGACGATTCCGCGGCGATGCTCCAGGCGGCCAAACGTCGCGTCCGCGCCCTTCCCAACGTCGACGTTCGGCGCGGAACCCTCGAGGCGCTCCCCATCGACGACGCCACGCTCGACGCGGTGACGTGCGTGCTCGTGCTGCACCATCTGCCGGCACCCGAGCGAGCGCTCGCCGAGGCGGCGCGCGTGCTGCGTCCAGGCGGTCGACTGCTCCTCACCGACATGATGCCGCACGATCGCGAGGCGTATCGCCAGCAGATGGGCCACGTCTGGCTCGGCTTCTCCGAGCGAGAGATCTTGCGCTACCTCAACGAAGCCGGGTTCGAAGCCGCTCGGCTCCGCCCGCTGCCACCCGACCCGAGCGCTCAGGGGCCGACGCTCTTCGCCGTCGCCGCCACACGCAGCTCCACGACCACGCGCGCCCGTCCACGGACGAGCGCGTCTTCCTCCCCACCAAAGACAGCCGACGAAGGAGATTCACGATGAGCATGCCTGCAACCACATCAACGACGGCGTTCAGCGACGCCGCCCGCAACGGCCGGGTGCCGTTCAAGGTCGCCGACCTGTCCCTGGCCGAGTTCGGCCGGCGCGAGATGCGCCTCGCCGAGCAAGAAATGCCGGGACTGATGGCGCTCCGCGCCCGCTACAAGGGCAAGAACCCGCTCGCCGGCGCCAAGATCATGGGCAGCCTGCACATGACCATCCAGACTGCGGTCCTGATCGAAACCCTCGTCGATCTCGGCGCCGACGTGCGCTGGGTGTCGTGCAACATCTTCTCGACCCAGGATCATGCCGCGGCGGCGGCCGTGGTCGGTCGTCCCGAATCGGGCGGCACCGTCGACGATCCGCGCGGCACGCCGGTCTTCGCCTGGAAGGGCGAGACGCTCGAGGAGTACTGGTGGTGCACCAACGAGGCGCTCCTCTGGCCGGACGGCAGCGGCCCGAACCTCATCGTCGACGATGGCGGCGACGCGACGTTGGTCGTGCACAAGGGCCTCGAGTTCGAGAAAGCGGGCGCGATCCCGGCATTCAATCCCGACAAGGACCCCGAGGAGTGGGGCGTGATCCTCGACCTGCTCCGCAAGGTGCAAAAACAGGACAAGGGACAGTGGACCCGCATCGCAAGCAGCCTCCGCGGGGTCAGCGAGGAGACCACGACCGGCGTGCATCGGCTCTACCAGATGCAGGAGGCCGGAACGCTCCTCTTC
>CAZWAX010000052.1:0-19650 GCA_964631985.1 uncultured Polyangiaceae bacterium
CACCCGGCGCTCTCCCATTCTCGCCGACGGCGGGGGCCGGGTCCGCCAGGATCGCGTTCGCGCGGCCGGCGTGGTGGGCCGCGAGCACCCCGGCGGGCGCCGGGTCGGCACGCAGGAGCCGGGCGAGCGTGTGGAGGTCGTAGTGCGCCTCGAGCGACGCGACCCCGGGAACGCCGATCGTGAGCGCGGCGTGCTCGGCCGCGAGCCCCGGCGCCCAGCGTCGGACGAGCTCGTGCATCAGATGGTAGAAGACGTAGGCGAAGACCATCCCCCAGCTCACCACGTCGAGGTAGCGCCCGAGGCGTTCGGCGACGTGGACGAGCTCGTCTCGTAGATCGGCCGCTTCGCGGGCGCTCGAGCTCGAGCCTGCCGCTTCGACGTCCGACGGTTCGACGCCGAACGTCCCCCGGTTCTGGAATCCGCGCCGGACCTCGACGCATTCGCGGTCGAACGCGGCGGCCCGTTCCCAGGGGGCCCAGCTGGGCTCGTTCCGCCAAGCGCGCTCGGCGATCGCGAGGGCCTGCGTGACTCCCCTGAGCCACGATGCGCCGGCCCCGAGATCCTTCCGCGCGGCGTCGGGAAGGAGGGAGAGGAGCCCCTCGCTGCGAAGGCCGGTGGGGAGGAGTCGGATCGTTTCCGTCAGGAGGGCCGCGTTGACGTAGACGTGGCTTGCGTGGTGGCGGAGCACCGGCAGCTCCGCGAGCCGCTCGAGCCCCGCGGTTCGTAAGGGCCGGCGCACCATGTGCTCGGCCATGGGCTCGGCGAGGAGCGAGTAGGTCAGCGGGGTGACCGGACCGCTCCAGAGCTCGTTGGCGACCCGGCGGGTCCAGATCGGCCCGGAATATGAAAAGGTAGTTGACACTGCTGGGCTATCCGCGTACCACTGAATCTCGATTCAGTTCTGAACAGTCATTCACAAAGCCCATGTCGACTCGTACAGCGAGCGTTACTCCTCTCGACGATCTGAGCCGACAGGACCGCCGTCGCGCCAAGACCCGCAGCCAGCTGCTGCACGCCGCCAAGCGTCTCCTCGCCACCAAGGGCTTCCACGGTACCAAGATCGCCGACATCGCGACGGCCGCCGACGTCGGCACCGGCACCTTCTATTTGTACTTTCCCACCAAGGACGCGCTCTTTGCCGACCTGGTTCGCGAAACCGCGCTCGCCGCGAAGGAAGCGATGGACGAGGCCAAGGCCGCCCATGCCGACGTCCGCGAGCGCGCCCGCGTCGGCGGCGAGACCTTCTTCCGGTTCGCTGCCGCCAACCGCGACGTCTTCAAGATCCTTTTCGGCCACAGCGCGCAGTTCGATGAGCTGCTGCGCGAGGTCCATCAGATCTTCATCGCCGACATCGAGGCCGACTTCGCCGCCGGGGTCCATGCCGGCGTCTTCCGCGACCTTCCCCCGGCGTTCGCCGCCCAGGCGATCGTCGGCATGCTTTCGCAAGTGACCTCCTGGTGGCTCGACCGCCGGGACATCTCGATCGAGGACATCACGACCATGACCCACCGCATGCTCACGCAGGGCACGACGGTGCAAGGAGAGCCCCAATGACCGAGCCCGCCGTCGCCGTCAGCAGCCTCGAAGCCGTCGAGGACTTCACCGAGCGCCTCTCGACGACGTTCGACACCTGCTACACCTGGAACTACGAGACGTTCCGCGTCGGCCTCCGCAACCTCTACGACAAGGCCAAGCAGAACCAGTGGGACCAGGCGACCGCGCTCGATTGGTCGATCGACGTCGATCCCGAGGCCGAGAACCTTCCCGATTACAACAACCCGCTCTACGGGACGCGGCTCTGGAACAAGTTCACCGAGCGCGAGATCCGGAAGTTCCGGCTCGAGCAACTCTCGTGGAGCCTGTCGCAGTTCCTGCACGGCGAGCAGGGCGCGCTCCTCGCGACCGCGCAGATCGTCGACGCGGTGCCGTGGAACGAGGCCAAGTACTACGCCGCCACGCAGGTCATGGACGAGGCCCGCCACGTCGAGACCTACGACCACTACCTCCGCGACAAGATCAAGAAAGAGTATCCGATCAACCCGCATCTGAAGACGCTGCTCGACCAGATCCTCACCGACTCGCGCTGGGACATGAAGTACCTCGGCATGCAGATCCTGGTGGAGGGCCTCGCCATGGCGGCCTTCGGCCTCATGGAGAAGTTCTCGAACGAGCCGCTCTTGAAGACCATGACCCAGTACATCATGCGCGACGAGTCGCGCCACGTCGCCTTCGGGGTGCTCTCGCTCGAAGGCGTCTACAAGGAGCTCAACGAGCGCGAGATGCGCGAGCGCGAGGAGTTCACCTACGAAGGCTGTCGCCTCATGCGCGACCGACTCTATGCCGTCGAGGTCTGGCAGGAGATGGGCCTCCCGATCGAGGAGACCAAAGAGATCGTCATGAGCTCCGAGATCATGCGCGAGTTCCAGAAGATGCTGTTCTCGAAGGTGGTGCCGAACTGCAAGCGCCTGGGCCTCCTGACGCCGTGGGTGCGCGAGCGGTTCCACGAGCTCGACATCCTGAAGTGGGAGCACGAAGAGGCTTCCGCCTGACTCCTGCGCCAGGGTGACGCAGTTCGCGCGTCGGGCGGCGCGTCGTCACGTTTTTCGTTGACGGCGTGTCGTTGCCGTCGCTATGGCTCGCCCGCCCATGGTCGCGCGCGCGCCGCTGTTGCTGCTGCTGATCGTGCTCGTGCCGGGAGCGTGCGTTGCGCTCCCGCCGGAGGATGCCGGCGCGCTCGCCGATGAGGCGACCGTCGCGGCGGCCCCGACGGTCGCAGTCACTGCGGCGCCACTGCCGTCCGCTTCGCCGACGCCGTTCGCGACGTCGCCGATGGCCGGCGGCTCGACGCTGGCGGTCGCGGTCGCCGCGGGTCCGGCCCTGCTGCTCGTAGTGATCGTCGCGGCCGCGGCGGTCGTCCCCTGGATCTGGCGATGGCCATGATCGCTCGCGGGCGACGGATGCTGCCCACGATGGTCCTCGTCTGCGGTGCTTTGCAGGGGTGCATCGCGTGGCGCGCCGGCGGGGAACGGCCCGTGGTCCCGCGGCCAGCGGCGGACGGCGGCGCACCCGTGCAGGCCCCCGCGCTCGGCTATCGGACCAGCTTCGTCGGCCGCTACCCGGAGGGCGCTCCGGCCTTTGCCGAGCGCGTCGGTCGCGCCCTCGCGCACCATCCGACGCTCGGCGCGGCGCGTCCCGGCGATGGCAAGACCCCGCTGCATCTCGAGCTCACGCTCACCAATCGCAGCAACGGATTGCTGGCGGGCGTGAGCGGGCTCGCGTGCGGCGTCACCTTCCCCTTGCTTCCCGCCTACGCGCGCGACGACTTCGAGCTCGACGTCGAGCTGCGCGACGGCGAGCGCTCCGTGTGGCGTCGGCAGTACCACGATGCCGTCGCGACGATCATGCATTTCACGTTGGTGTTCGCCTCTCGCGCCGAGCAGCCGCGCGTGGTGGTCGAGGACGTCGTCGACGATCTCGTCCAGCACGCGCTCGACGACCTCGCCGCGAGCGGGGCATTGGGGGTTCCATGACCGTTCTCGGGTTCGTCCTCGTGTGGATGCTGCTCGTGGTCGGTGGGGTGCATGCGGAGACCTGCGGGGACTCCGACGGCAACGGGACCGTCAGCGTGACCGACGGCGTCAACGTGCTGCGCGTGGCTGCGGGTCTTTCGAGCGCGTGCGCCAACGCCGGATCACGGTGTGACGTCGACGGCAGCGGCAGCGTTTCGGTGAGCGACGGTGTGAACGTCCTTCGTCATGCGGCCGGTCTCGGCGCCACGTTGGCCTGTCCCGTGGAGAGCGTCGAACGGTTCGCGGGGAGGTATCAAGGCACGTTCTCCGGCGACGACCAGGGCACCTTCGACGTCGACGTCGATTGCGACGGTGACATCGACGGGACCGGATACTCGTCCTTCTACGACGAGGAGTTCGACATCGGTGGCACGGTCACGCCGGCCGGCGCGCTGACGTTCACGATCGGCGGGACGTCCTCTGGGTCACGCTTCGAAGGAACGGTCGACGAGGACGGCCGGGTCAGCGGCGATTGGAGCAATCGCTTCGAGGGCAGCAACGGCCGCTTCCAGGGCAGCCGGACCAACCCACGCTCCTGCTCGTAGCGGCACGGATCGTCAGGGCGCGCGCCGGCACACGAGCAGGATCTCGTCGGCGCGCTCGAGATCGACCAGCCCCGGGGTCAGTGACAGCTTGCGCTCGAACCGGAGCGCCAGCGGCATGATGACGTGGTTGTACCACCAGATCGCGCGGCCGCGGCGGTGGACGAGGTACCACATGCCGCAGTCGATGAGGCGCGAGGACTTCGGCTGCATCGAGTACTCGGCGGTGCGCTCGACGGTGAGCCCGTGCGCGGCGAGGATCGCCAGCAGACGGTCGGGCTCGTAGCGGCGACAGTGCCCGACGAGCTCGTCGAGGGTGGTCCAGCGCGCGGGATGGAGCGGGATCGAGAGCAGGAACGTCGCGCCCGGCGCGGCCACGCGCGCGAGCTCGGCGAAGGCGCTCCGATCGTCGTCGACGTGCTCGACGATGTCGAGGGCGCACACCAGGTCGAACGAGGCGTCGGCGAAGGGGAGGGCAGTGATCGAGCCGCGCGCTCCGATGCCGCCCGCGGCGCCGAGCGCGCGGATGGCGGGCGGGCTGATGTCGACGAAGTGCGTGCCGACGATCGGGAGGCGGGGCCGGAGGCCCGGCGCGACCTCGAGCCGCCGCGGGGCGTTCGCGACCAGCTCGCGGACGAGCGGCCAGGTGTTGAAGCGCTCGGGACCGATGAGCCACGACTCGCGCCAGAGGTCGTCGAAGAAGCTCTGGTTGATCTCGCGGAGCTCGTGCTCCGTGCGCTCGCGGGGTTGGATCGCAGTCATCGTGGAGGTCGTTTTGGCTGTTGCGGCGTTCTTGGTCTAGCCCTGCGGCGGCTCGGTGCGGCAGAGTCCCGCCACATGCGCCGTGAGCTCGCGCCCGAGGCGACGCGCGGTCGCAGTCGGATCCGTGCTGTGCGCGACCGCGAGCGCGCCCTCGGTGACCGCGCCGAGGAGCAGCACGGCGGAGTCGGCGGGATGGAGCCCGTCGCGCAGGAGATGCTGCTTGGCGGCGCTCGTCAGCGAGGCTTCGAGCATCTGCTGGAATCCTGGCTCCTCGCAGCGCCGCCAGCGCTCCCACCCGAGCACCGACGGCCCGTCCTGGAGCAGAACCCGCCGCGCGATCGGGTCGAGAATGGCCTGCAGATAGGCGCGGAAGCCGCGGATGACGGCATCGATGGGATCGCGCGCCGGGCGACTCTTCGCGATGACGAGCGCGATCATGGCGCGGTGCTCGCGACGAAAGACCTCCTCGAAGAGCGCCTCCTTCGAGCCGAAGTGGTGGTAGACCGCGCCTTTGGTCATCCGCGCCTCGGTCGCGACGCCTTCGAGCGACGTCCGCGCGTAGCCATGCGTCCCGAAGCTCGTCCGCGCGATCGCCAGCAGCGTCGCGGTCGAAGCTTCGGAGCGCGCGGCCAGGCGGCTCTTGGGTGGCGGGGCGTCCGTCACGGGGCGTTGGCGGCGACCACCCACTGCGACGCGACGGCCGCACGCCGGTGCGCGTAGGCGGCGCGATACCCGGGATCGCGGAGCATGGCGAGCAGCGCCCGGCGGTCGGGAAACCACCCGACCACGACGAGATCGGTGTCGTCGCGCGCACCGAACATCGACGTGACGACCGGGCTCGACAGCAGGAAGCGGCCCCCGACCCGGTCGACCGCGGGGACGCTCGTCGCCGCGTAGGTCATGAAGGCTTCGAGGCCAGACGTGTCGCTGCCGGCGGCTTCGTGGCCGTCGGCGTAGGCGGCGCGGGTGCGCAGGGTGAAGCGATTCACGAGGCTCACGGGGCCCGTCGCGGCGGGATCGAACAAGCCGCGCCAGCGCACGGCGGCGCCGGCGGGATCCTCGGGCTCGTAGTAGTCGACCAGATCGGCGAGCTCGGTGTCGTTCAGCATGTGGGGCTCCTTTCGAGGTTGGGCGTACTCGAAGTACGTACTCGCGGTATGTACTCCGCGCCGAGCCTCGTCAATGGCCCGCGTGGCGAATGCTACTGCCCGACCGCGAACAACGTCCGGTCGTTGATCGCGTACACCGTGCCGTCCGGACCGATCATGGTCGGCGTGTAGGCTTCGCCGAGGCCGGTCGTGAGGGTGATGCTCTGACTCAGAGAGTTCGAGGCGAGGTCCCAGCGGTAGAGCTTGCCGTCGGCGCTGTTGGCGAGTGCGGCGCCCGAGACGGGATCGACGACGGTCGTGTTGGTGCACCACTCGCGCCGTGCGGTCGGGACCCCCGGGAAGTCCCAGTCTGGCGTTGGGCCGACGACGGTCTGGATCTCCTTCATGACCGGGACGCCCGAGATCGGATCGGTCATCGTGTCGTTCGGATCGAGCACGGCGAGCTTGTTGGCGCCGCTGCCGCCGATGCCGGCGTAGTCGTTGTACTTGGTCAGGACGAGATAGTCGGAGAGTCCGAGATACGAGGGCACGAGCCGACGCGGCACGACGGCGGCCGTGTCGTCCCACCCGAACGCGCCCGGTGCGCCCGCCGGCTGCAGGGTGGCGTCGAAGTGCAGGAGCCAGCCGCGGGCGTGGTTCGTCGGGAACGGATTCTCGAGGACGCCGAAGTAGACGTCGCCGTCGGGGCCGATCATCGGCGACGCGGTACCGTTGTCGTTCAGGAACGCGTCGTTGGCCGGGATCTTCGGATCCTTGAGGCGCACCGACCCGCGGGTCGCCAGGGTCTTCGCGTCGAGCGCCAGCAGATAGCCGACGCCGCTGCCCCAGCCGTCGGAGTCGCTGACCGCGACGTAGACGGTCTTCCCGTCGCGCGTGACCGCCGGCGCGCTGCCGTGCGGGACCATCGTCATCGTCGGGTCGCCGCTCGCCGCGGTGACCGTCACCCACGACCCGTCGCCGCGGTTCGTGACCCGCGCGATGCCGCTCTCGAGCGCGCTCGGGTTCGGCCCCGTCACCTGGAACCCGAACCAGACGTTGCCGCGCTTGTCGACGGTGAGCGGGGTGTTGATGAACACCGACCCGTCGTAGCCGCCCTCGTTCGCGGTGTAGTTGTCGTCGCCGAAGAACGCGACCCGCTCGATGCGGGCGTTGGTGGTGGCATCGATGCGCGTCCGCGTCTCCAGCGTGCCGCCGCGTGCGGGGATCCAGAGCTTGTTCCGTCCGAGCGCGGGCGCGAAGCTCGGCGTCCAGTTGTGCGGCGGCAGGAGGTAGTCCGACGGGTGCGTCCAGAGCACGCTGCCGTCGCTGCCGCGCCGACCGTCGACGCGAAATCCCTGGGTGGGCCCGGTCTTCACCGGCACGACGATCGTGTTCTTCCGGGTCGCGAGCGGCGACCCGTAGTGGATCAGCAGGAAGGTCCCGACGTACTGCGGGAACAAATCGACCGGCGTCTGCCAGCGGATCTGCCCGAGCGGCTGCGCGGCGACGTCGGCGAGCGCCTCGTGCTGGGGCGTGCGGCCGTGCTGGGACCAGACGTAGCGTTTGGTCTGGGCGGCCGCCGGGTGGGCGAATGCCAAGGTCGTGAGGAGAACCGCCACGGCGGCGGCCCGGTCGAGGAAGCGGGTCATTCCTCGTCGCTAGCACACCGCGCGACGCTGGCGCGAGATGGGACCTACGCCCGCCCGCGCTTCACCCGATCACCCCATCGGTCGCGAGCTGCGCCATCTCCTCGTCGCTCACGCCGAGCTCGCTCAGCACCTCGAAGGTGTGCGCTCCCGCCTCCGGGGCGCCGCCGCGGGGGCCGATGTCGGCGCCGGCGATGTGGAACGGGGTGCCAACGGTCTCGAAGCGGCCGAAGGTCGGATGGTCGATCGTCGTGATCCAGCCCATCTCGCGGGCCTGGGGGTCGGCGATGACCTCCGGGAGCGTCGCGACCGGGGCCCAGATGAGGCCGTGCTCGTCGAGCTTCGCGGCCCAGTGGGGACGCGCCGCCGTGGCGAAGGCTGCCGCGATCGCCGGGGTGAGAACGAGGGTCGCGTCGCGGCGCTTCGCGAGTGAGTCGTAGCGCGGGTCGGTCGCCCATTCGGGCATGCCGATCGCGGTGCAGAAGCGCGGCCAGTACGGGTCGGGTTGCGGCATGACGAGCAGCACCCACTCGCCGTCGGCGCACTGATACGAGTTCCAGATCGGATTGGCGGGACACGCGCGGTCGTGGCGGCGCGGCTGTTCCTGCGCGACCAGCGCGGCCTGGAAGTCGGTCGCGAGCGTGTACATGCCGGTGCCCTGGAGCGTCACCTCGACGTACTGACCGTCGCCGGTCTGATCGCGGACGCGGAGCGCTGCGAGCACGGCGGCGAGAATGTTGAGCGCGGTCGTGTGGTCGCCCTGGCCGGCGCGACAGAGCGGCGGCGGCGACGGCGGCTCGCCGAGCAGACCCATGATGCCCGAGCGGGCCCAGAACGCGGCGTAGTCGAAGCCGGGCCGCGCCTGATCCGGACCGCGCCGGCCGTAACCGCTGAACGCCGTATAGATGATGCGGGGATTGACCGCCCGGACGTCCTCCCAGGTGAGGCCGTAGCGCACGCAGCGCGGTTGGATGAGGTTGGTCAGGAAGACGTCGACCGTCGCGGCGAGGCGGCGCACGAGCGCGGGGCCGCCGGGCCGGTCGAGCGCGACCGTCACCGAGCGCTTGCCGCGGTTGTCGCACTCGAACGCGTAGTTGTGCTCGAAGGGGTGGGTGTAACCCATCGAGGTCATGCGATAGCCGCGGAAGACGTCGCCTTCGGGGGGCTCGACCTTGACGACCTCGGCCCCGAGGTCGGCGAGCAGCGCCCCGGCGGCGGGCGCGGCGAGCCAGTTGGCGACTTCGAGGACGCGGATGCCCGTCAGTGGGGCGGTCGGTTGGTTCGGCATGGCGGTCGCATACGCGGCGCCGAAGCACAGCGTCAAGGTTTTCGCGGAGAACGCGTCGCGGCTTGCGGAACCGGCCGCGGTTGACGTACGCGCCGTCTCCGCCATGACCGTCTCCAATCGCCCGCGAGGACTGCCATGAAGTTCGGCCTCTTCTTCGAGATTCCCGTCGCCCGTCCCTGGACCCCCACGAGCGAGCTCGAGGCGTATCGCTCGACGCTCGCGCAAGCGATCCTCGCCGACGAGGTCGGGTTCCACAGCGTGTGGAGCGTCGAGCACCACTTCCTCGAGGAGTACTCGCACTGCTCGAACCCCGAGATCCTCTACGGCGCGATCGCGGCGCGCACCGAGCGCATACGGATCGGCTATGGCGTGCGCCTGCTCCCGAAGCCCTACAACCATCCCATCCGCACCGCCGAGTCGGTCGCCGTGCTCGATCTGCTCAGCAACGGCCGGGTCGAGCTCGGGACCGGCCGCTCGTCGACGCGCGCCGAGCTCGAGGGCTTCGACGTCGACCCGCACGCGACCCGCGCCATGTGGTCGGAGGCGCTCCGCCACATCGTCGGCGCCTGGACCGAGGATCTCTACCAGGCCGACGGCGAGTTCTGGCGCATGGGCGCGCCGCGCCGGGTGCTGCCGCGTCCGCTGCAGAAGCCGCACCCGCCGCTCTGGGGGGCGACCAGCAGCCCGGATGGTCACTTCGAGATCGGCAAGCACGGGCTCGGGTTGTGTTCCTTCACGGTGGGTGTTCCGCCGGAGGATCTCAAGGACAGACTTGCTCTGTATCGGAACGGGCTCGCGGAGTGCGCGACGCCGGTCGGCAAGTTCAAGAACGAGCAGGCCGCGACCTTCACCATGGTCCACTGCGCCGAGAGTAACGACGAGGCGTTCGGCGACGCCGCCGAGTCGTTCCCCTGGTACGTGCAGACGGCGGTGCGGCACATCGCCTCGCTTCCCGACTGGATGAGCGAGCTCGGGAGCTACGGCTACGCCGGACAATTGAAATCCGTCGTCGACGGCGGCGGCATGGAGCACCTGACCTTCGACTTCCTGAAGGACTCCGGCTCGGCCGTCGTCGGCGATCCCGCGCGCTGCATCGAGATCGCCCGCCGCTACGAGGCCGCCGGCTGCGACCTCCTGCTCTGCCTCGTGAACCCCTACAAGATCCCGCACGACAAGGTGATGCGCTCGATCCGGCTCATGGGCGAGCACGTGCTGCCGGCGTTTCGGTAGGGGTCGTCGCCCCATCGATAACGCAGCGGTCACGCAATCGCCGTCAACGTGTCGCATGACGCGTCTATCGTCGGGTCGGTGGAGGGGAGGGTCCCGATGGAGGCGATCCAACGCAATGACGACGAAGCGATCGATCCGGGTGCCGAGGTCGACACCGTTCGCACCGCCGGTCTGCTCGTAGCTGCCCGCCGGCGCGCGGTCACGGACGCGGCAGCCCCGCTGCGCCTCGAGGCCGAGCGGGTCGCCGCCGAGATCGAGCATCTGCGCGAAGCCGCACGCCGGAAGGTCTGGGAGGCCATCGTGCAGACCCGGGAGATCCACACGCGCCTCTGCGACGCGAACGCGCGACTCGAGCACCTGCAGCTCGACATCCGCGACCGCACCGGGGAAGTCCGCCTCCCCTCCGTCCCGATGCCGTTCGTAGATTTCCTCCTGACCGAGATCCGCCGGTTCGTGATCACCGTCGCAGCTCCGGATGCCGAGCCCGACGTCTCCTGCAGCGGCCGCTAGCGCCCTCCTGCCCCCGCTGCCACGAGTCGCGGAGCGCCTCCCCACGCTCCGCGACTCGACCTCCCGCGTCTTGACCGCGGGACCTGCTCGGTTCTAGCGTCCGCGCGCCGTCGCCGTTCGGCCGTCCACTCCATTGTTCTCGAGGTGCCCCATGATTCGTGCGTTCCGCCTCGCGGTCCTCGCACTCGCAGTCGTCGCCCATGCCGCGCCCGTCCACGCCGCTGTCTCCCTCGGCGGCGTCGTGGCGCACAGTCCCGACGACCTGAGCGGGCTCTCGACGTTCAGCGGCGACGACACGGTGCAGAATTTCACCTTGCCGTTCACGTTCACGGTCGAGGGCATCGGGTACACGACGGTCGCCATCTCGACCAACGGGTGGCTCGAGATCGGCGGCAACACGGCCGGCAACAGCGATCCGACCAACGATTGCCTGCCGAGCGCCGCGCACACGAATCCGCTCGTCGCCGCCTTCTGGGACGACATGCAGACGGCCGGCAGCAGCACGGTGCAGTACGGCGTCATCGGGTCGGGCCCGAACCGGGTGTTCCTCGCCAACTACTTCCTCGACACCAAGACCAGCAGCGACGACGGCGCCGACGACGTCCAGTTCCAGGTGCAGCTGCACGAGCGCTCGAACACGGTGACGGTGCGCTACTGGGCGTCCGAGAACCTCGCGAACGGGCAGACCGCGACCATCGGGTTCCAGGGCGCGGGCGGCGCCGCGGCGGCGACGGTCGAGCCGCTCGGATGCAATGCGAAGATCCTCGACGACAACCGCGACGAGGAAGGCTGGTCGGCCGACGTCGGCCGTGCCGGGCTCGTGACGCTCGCCGCGGTCATGCAGCACAGCCCCGACGATCTCGGCGGCTTCCCCACCCTCACCGGCAACGACAACGTCGCGACCGTCGCGATGCCCTTCAGTGTGACGCTCGACGGGACCAGCTATTCGTCGCTCGCGATCTCGACCAACGGCTGGATCGAGCTCGGCGGCAACACGTCGGGCAACAGCGATCCCACCAACGACTGCCTGCCGACCAGTGCCCACACCAATCCCTTCCTCGCCGCCTACTGGGACGATCTGAACCCGTTCGGCACGACGATCCGCTACGGCTCGGTCGGCTCGAGCCCGAACCGCGTGTACATCGTCGACTTCGAGGAGGACCTGAACGCGGGCTCGGAGGGCAGCGACGACTTCCGGATGCAGGTGCAGATCCACGAGGGCTCGAGCCTCATCAACGTGCGCTACTGGGACAAGCAGAGCGGCGCCACCGGCTCGGGCGCGACCATCGGCTATCAGGGCGCGGGCGGCGCCTCGTCGGACGCGTACCCGGTCAGCTGCAACGCCGTCATCCTCGACGACAACGACGCCGCCCACGAGGGCTGGTCGGTTCACCCGAAGGCCAACGGCGCGATGTCGCTGCACGCGGTCCTCGCCCACAGCCACGACGACATCGGCGGCTTCACGAGCCTCTCGGGCGACGACGAGATCGCGACCCCGACCCTGCCGTTCACCTTCACGATCGACGGCGTCGGCTACACGACGGTCGCGATCTCGACCAACGGCTGGCTCGAGTTCGGCGGCAACACCGAGGGCACGACCGACCCCAGCAACGACTGCCTCCCGACGGCGGTCCATACCAACCCGTTCCTCGCCTTCCATTGGGACGACATGCGCACCATCAACACCGCCATCCGCTACGGCACGGTGGGGAGCAGCGGCAACCGCACGTTCATCGTCGACGTCGACTTCGAGAACGACACCGCCGACAACAACGACATGACGATGCAGGTGCAGATCCACGAGCGCTCGAACACGATCGTCGTCAAGCACACCGCGAGTCAGCCGCTCGCGAACGGGCAGACGGCGACGTTCGGCTTCCAGGGCGCCGGCGGCGCGGCGGCGACGACGGTTGCGCCGCTCGGGTGCAACGCCAAGATCCTCGACGACAACCGCGGCGGCGCGGGCTGGTCGGTGACCCCGCTGCCGATCTGCGGCAACGGTCTCGTCGAGTCGCGCGGTAACGAGGTCTGCGATCTCGCCGGCGGCAACGGCAGCGCCACGACCTGCTGCGACGCGAGCTGTCAGCTGGTCGGCGCGGGCACCGAATGCCGCGCGCTCGGCGGCGTCTGCGATCTCGCCGAGAGCTGCACGGGTAGCAGCCCGAATTGTCCCACGGATCTCAAGAGCGGCGCCGTCTGCCGGCCGAGCGGCGGCGTGTGCGACGTGGCGGAGTCGTGCGACGGCGTCGGCAACGCCTGTCCGGCCTACGCGAAGAGCACGGGCGGGTGCCGGGCGACGGCCGGCGTCTGCGACGTGGCCGAGAGCTGCGACGGCGTCGCCGACGCGTGCCCCGCCGACGCGTACGAGCCGGCGACGACCGCGTGCCGTCCGTCGGCGGGTGTGTGCGATCTCGTCGACGCCTGTCCGGGTACGGGACCGGATTGCGCGGCCGATGCGAAGAGCAGCGCCGTCTGTCGGCCGAGCGGTGGCGGGTGCGACGTCGTCGAGAGCTGTGACGGGGTCGGCGACGCGTGTCCGGCCGATCAGGTCGAGCCTGCCTCGACGGTCTGTCGTTCGAGCGGCGGGGTGTGCGACCTCGCCGAGAGCTGCGACGGGGTCGGGCCTGCGTGTCCCGCCGACGCCAAGAGCACGGCCGAGTGCCGCGCTGTCGCCGACGTGTGCGATGTCGCCGAGAGCTGCGACGGCAGCACCGACGACTGCCCGGCGGATGCCTTCGCGGCGCCGACCGTCGAGTGTCGTGCCGTCGCCGGTGTGTGCGACGTCGCCGAGACCTGCACCGGGAGCGGCGCGGCCTGCCCGGCCGACGGGTTCGCGGCGTCCAGCACCGAATGCCGTGCGGTCGCCGGCGTGTGCGACGTCGCGGAGAGCTGCACCGGCAGCGGCGCCGACTGTCCCGCCGACGCCTTCGAGCCCGCGACCACGGTCTGCCGTCCCGACGCGGGGCAATGCGACGTCGCGGACACGTGCACGGGCACCGACGCCAATTGCGCGAGCGACGGGTTCGAGGCCGACGGCACGAGCTGCAACGATGCCAACGTCTGCACCAACACCGACCAGTGCGTCGCCGGGGTGTGCAGCGGCGACTCGATGGTCTGTGGCGACGGCACGCGCGAGCCGACCTGCAACGAGGAATGCGACGACGGCAACCAGGATGCGGGGGACGGGTGCTCGCCGACCTGCCTCGTCGAGCCCGGTCTCGGCTGCACGGTCGCGCCGCTTCCCGATTGTCGCGAGCCGTGGATCCCGATGAAGGCGTCGATCCAGCTCACCAACAAGGACGGCGGCACCAAGGACGCGATCAAATGGAAGTGGTCGAAGGGCAACCGCACGACGCTCGAGGAGCTCGGCGATCCGCTCGTCGACGCCAGCTACCAGCTCTGCATCTTCGACCAGACCGGTCTTCGCTTCGAGGTCACGCATCCCGCCGCCGGTACGTGCGCCGGCAAGCCGTGCTGGAAGGCGACCGGCACGAACGGCTTCGCCTACAAGGACAAGGAGCTCACGCCCGACGGCGGGCAGAGCCTGAAGCTCAAGCAGGGCGCGATCGGCAAGGCGCAGATCCAGTTCCAGGGACGCGGCGACGCGCTCGCCATGCCGGATCTCACCACGCTGGTGCAGCCGTTGATCGTGCAGATCCAGAACAGCGACGGCCTCTGCTGGGAGGCGACCTACGGCGCGCCGGCCAGCAAGCAGACGGCCGAGCAATTCAAGGACGTGGCGGACTGATGGACAACCTGCGCGGCAGAGTGGCGGTGGTGACGGGCGCGGCGAGCGGCATCGGCCGCGCGCTCGCCGAGACCTTCGGACGCGAGGGCATGAAGGTGGTGCTCGCCGACGTCGAGCCGGACGCGCTCGCGAAGACCGCGCGCGAGATCGGCGAGTGCGGGGTCGAGGTGCTCGCGGTCGAGACCGACGTCACCAAGCCGGCCGAGGTGGACCGGCTCGCCGACAAGACCCTCGCCGCGTTCGGCGGCGTGCACGTGGTCTGCAACAACGCCGGCGTCTTCGCGGGCGGGCTCTGCTGGACCCAACCCGTCGCCGACTACGAGTGGGTGCTCGGCGTCAACATGTGGGGCGTCATCCACGGCATCCGCACCTTCGTGCCGATCATGCTCGCGCGTGGCGACGAGGGGCACATCGTCAACACCGCGTCGATGGCGGCGCTGACGGCGAATCCGTACGCGGCCGCGTACCACATGAGCAAGCACGCCGTGCTGGCGCTCAGCGAGGTCCTCTACCACGAGCTCCGCGGCACCGGTGCGCGCATCGGCGTCTCGGCGCTCTGCCCGGAAGCCGTCGCCACCCACATCGACGACTGCGAGCGCAACCGACCCGCGACGCTCCGGACCCATTCCGGACCGCTGCCGCCCGACGTCGAGCTCGTGAACGGGGCGATCAAAGCGGCGGTCGCGGGCGGCATCCCGACGCAGGTGATCGCCGACCGCGTGCTGCGCGCGGTGAAGGAAGACCGCTTCTACGTCCTCTCGGACGCCGATGCGTGGCGGCGGAGCAGCGAGACCCGCCTCGAGGACATCCGCCTCGGGCGCAACCCGACGTTCGCGCCGCCCGTGTAAGAACCGCCCGGGTCGTTCGTCGAGTCCTCGATGGAGGACGCATGAAGATTCCCGGGCGAAGCGCGATCGGAGCCGTGCTGCTGGTGGGCGCGGGCTATGCCTGCGGCAGCGGCGGCGCGGGCCGCATGGTCGACGCGATCACGGATGCGGTGACGCTCTACGAGCTCAACGGCGCCTCCCTCGCGGAGCAGCTCTCGGAGGCAGGACCGCCGACCATCACGGCGGGGTTCGGGATCGCCGAGCACGTGCCGGAGGACGGGACCCGTCATTTCACCCTGACGGTCGCGACCGAGAACCGCGTCGCCAAGAGCGACAGCGCCGCGCTCTACGCGCTCATGGACGCGCACGAGGACGCGGGTCAGGTGTGGGGCGCCAACGTGCTCGCCTTCGCGCACTCCGACATGCGCGGCGGCGCCGTGCAGGGGCTCGAGATCGACGTCGGGAACCTCGGCACCGCGGGCACGGTGCCGGTCACGGGTCTCAACGTGTTCGCGATCGGTCCGCGGCCGTCCGACGTGGCGATCGGCGTCCTGAACGGGACCAGCGCCGGCCCCGGCGGTTTTCGCGAGGGCATAGCGTTCCACTCGACCGCGCCCGGCGTCGCGGTGACCGAGGCGCTGGTGCGCGTGCATCCCGGTTTCGGTGCGGTGGCGACCGGGATCGATCTCCGGAACGCGAGCTTCACCGGCTTGGCACTGGCGACGCCGGGCTTCAGCGTCGATGGGAAAGGCGCGATCCAGTCGACGGCGCTCGCGCTCGGAAGCGCGATCAGCAACCGGGCATTCGTCTGTGTCGACGGCGAGGGCAGACTCTTCGCGAGCGCGGGCCCCTGTCAGCCCTTCTTCGCGCCCTGACGCAGCACGAGCGGCAGCTGGGAGGGATCCGTTCAGGGCGGCCAGCTGCCGATCGTGAAGAAGTCGCCGGTCGCGAAGTGCAGGAAGCTCATGCCGCCGCCGGCCGACACGTGACAGCTGATGAACATGCTGAGGTCGATCGGGGCCGCTGCGGCGGCGCTGATGCCGGGTGGGGCGAGGATGAAGGCGTAGGCCGTCGGGCTGTATTTGCAGACGGTGCTCGCGGCCCCGAGCCGATCGCAGACCTCCGCCGGTGGAGCGGCCGCGCCGATCTGGATGCGGAACACGTCGGCGAGCGGGGTGACGGGATACGGCGCGCCCGCGTCACACGCCGAGCTCGGGGCCGGGCAGCCGACCGAGCAGGGCGGCGGAGGGGACGAGAAGAGGGACGCCTCGTCGATCGGAACCGTGAAGTCGACGAGGATGCGTTTGAAGAGCGTCGCGGTGCCGCCGGTCGTGACCGATGCCGCGAACCCGGCCGGTGTGCACTTGCCGGCGCCCGTCACCACACCGGTGAAGCCACCGGCGCCGGCCGTGCCCGTCTCGCAGGCGGGGGGCGCGGCTCCGCCGCAATCGTCGCGACAATCGGTGACGTCCATCAGGTCCATGTCCATGCAGTCGAAGAAGCACATCTCGGTGCCGGGCGTGAGGCCGACGCTCTCGATGTAGTCGGTGCATTGGGCGCCGAACGAGGGACAGTGCGCCGACCCGCAATCGCCCGAGGCGAAGCAGTCGAGGCCCCAGTCGGGGCCCGCTGGGGTGGCGGTGGCGGTGGGTGTGGCAGTTCCGGTCGGGGTGGCCGTGGCCGTCGGGAGGGGCGTCGCCGTCGGTGTCGGCGTCGCCGGGACGCTCGCGCAGCTCAGGTTGGCGACCCCATCGTCGAAGACGTCGCAATCGCGCGTGAGCGCGTCCATGGCGTCGAGCATCAGGCAGGCATGACACTCGACGCGCTCGTCCACGCATGCGGGGAAGTCGACGGCCGAGGCGCAATCGCCGGGGAACGCCGTCCCGAGGGTGACGCCGGCGCACTTCTTGGTGACCGTGCTGGCCAGCTTGGTGATGGCCTTGGCCACCGAGGTGTCGGCCGCCACCGTGTCGAAGCACGCCGCGAGCGTGGCGGGCGACGTGATCGTGCCGGCCTTCAAACCGGCCTTCTTGCACTTGAGGAAGATCTTGAGCTTGGTCGCCAGGACCTTTTCGTACGCCTTCAGCACGGCGATCTGGCAGCCCGCCCCGACCTTGTCGCTCGCCGCGAGGATCACGGCGGCCGTGAGGTTCGAGCCGAAGACCGCGCCCGTCAGCGCGACCTCTTCGTCCTGCGCCGCGCCGTTGACGGTCGCGACGCCGGCGCGTCCGAAATCGGGAGCCGTCGCGCACTTCTTCGCGTCGGCGTCATCGGTCTTGCTCTTGGCCTTGGCGACCTTGAGCTTCGCGTCGGCGATGAGACAGCCCTGGGCATCGGGCTCGTTCCCGGCTCCGGCGTTCTTCAGGCAGGCCGCGTTCTCCTTGGCCTGAGTCGCGGCGACCTTGCTGCCGGCTTTGTTGAGGGCGTTGATGCAGCCTTGCTGCGCGGAATTTTGCACTTGCGCCGAGGTACTCGAGGCGACGAGCAGGACAGCGACGGCGGAGACGACGTGGATGCCACGGACGTGAAGGCGGGTCATGGGGATCCTCCCTTCGGCGCGGGCCCGACGAACGAGTTGGGATCTGCCCGCTAGCGCAGCGAACGGGGTGCGGTCAACGAAAATCGCACGCCATCGTCAGAGCGTGGTCCACAGGACGCGGAGCGCCATGAGCGCCGTCGCCGACGCCCCGATCACGAAGCTGATCGCCCGTCCGGGCTGCATGCGGTTGATGTAGAAATACGTGTGGGCGATGCGCGCGAGCGTGTACGTCCAGCAGAAGATCCACGCGCCCCATGGCGAGGCGCCGGTCAACACGAAGAGCAGGCCGATCGCGAAGAAGAGTGGGATGCTCTCGAGGTCGTTGCGCTGGATGCGGAGCGCGTGCGCGACCTCCGGCGTCTCCTGATCGGATGCCGCGGCACCGGCGGGCCCGAAGACCGCCGCGTCCTCGGCGTTGATGTAGCCCTGATGCCGCGACCGGCGGGTGCCGGTGTAGATCGCGGAGAAGAGCATCTTGAACGCGAGGATCGCGGAGCAGAAGGCGTAGGTTTCGAAGGCGGGGTTCGCCAATAGGGTGTCCATTGGCGGCGAAGCTAACGGGCACGCCGCCGCGGGGCAAGCCGACCGAGCTTTGATCGCCGCGTGATTGACCCACGGCGACGGTTTTGGTTAGGCGCGTCGCATGGCCGAGACCGTCACCACGTTCTGCCGCATCTGCGAGGCGCTCTGCGGCCTTCGCGTCACCGTCGACGGCGGCAAGATCCAGCACATCGACCCTGATCCCGACCACGTCGCGACCGACGGCTTCGCCTGCGTCAAAGGCCTGAAGCAGCATCACCTCTACGACTCGCCCGACCGGGTGCGCTTTCCGATGAAGCGGGTCGGCAGCGAGTGGCAGCGGATCTCGTGGGAGCAGGCGCTCGGCGAGATCGGGGCGAAGCTGCGGGCGCTCCTCGGCGAGCGCGGCGCCGACGCGATCGCGATGTACGTCGGGACGGCCGCCGGCTTCAGCATCCTGCACCCGATCTTCGCGCAGGGCTTCATGACCGGGATGGGCGCGCGCGGCATGTACTCGTCCTCGACCCAGGACTGCTCGAGTAAGTTCGCGGTCGCGCGCCACGTCTACGGCTTCCCGTTCACGCAGCCGTTCCCGGACGTCGACCGGACCGAGTGCCTGATCATCGTTGGGGCGAATCCGGTCATCTCGAAGTGGTCCTTTCTGCAGGTCTCGAACCCCGCGCAGCGACTCAAGGCCATCGAGAAGCGCGGCGGGCACGTCTTCGTCGTCGACCCGCGCCGCACCGAAACGGCGAAGGTCGCGGGCGAGCACGTCTTCATCCGGCCCGGCACCGACGTCTTCTTCTATCTGGCGTTCCTGCACGAGCTGATCGCGACCGGCGGCGTCGACCGCGCGCGCGCCGACCGCTTCATGACCGGCTTCGACGAAGTCGGGCGGCTCGCGGCGGCGTGGCCGCCCGAGCGCACCGCCGAGGTCACCGGCATTCCGGCCGCGACCCTCCGCCGCATGGTCGCGGCGTATCGCGAGGCCGACGGCGCCGCGCTCTACTCGTCGACCGGCGTCAACATGGGGGGCCGCGGCGTGCTCGCGTTCTGGCTGCAAGAGGTGATCAACGCCGTCTCGGGCAACCTCGACCGCGCCGGCGGCACGCTGGTCGGGCGCGGCGTCATCGACTTCCCGCGCTTCGGCAAGAAGAACGGCACGCTCCTCCGTACCGACCGCTCGCGGATCGGCGACTTCCCGTCGGTGAACGACGCGTTCCCCGGTGGCGTACTCGCCGACGAGATCCTGACTCCGGGCGCGCGCCAGGTGCGGGCCATGTTCGTCACCGGCGGCAACCCGCTCATCACGATGCCGAACTCGGCACGGCTCCGCGACGCGCTCGAGCAGCTCGAGCTCCTGGTCGTGCTCGACATCTTCC
>CAZWAX010000053.1:0-19586 GCA_964631985.1 uncultured Polyangiaceae bacterium
GCGGCGACGAAGCGGAGCCGGCGCATGCGCTCGCGGCGTTCCTCGACGTACGGCGCGAAGGCGGCGGGCGACCAGTCGTTCCCGCCGAGGATGATGTCGCGCACGATCCGGACGTCGCGGAGCGTGATCGACAGACCCTGGCCGATGATGGGGTCGTTGTGGCCGGCGGCGTCGCCGACCAGCACCACGCCGTTCGCGACCGGCGTCTCGGTCCAGGTGTCCTCGTTGCCGTAGGCGTGGCAAGGTCCCGCCGGCCGCGCACCGGAGAGCGCGGCCGACCCGGGGAGCCCGCGCAGACGATACGCGTCGAGGAAGCGCGCGGCCGCGTCCGCGCCGCCGAGCCGCCGGCGCTGCTCGAGCGCATAGCCAAGGTAGAGGCGCGCGCGGCCGTTGCCCTGCGGAAAAATCAGATAGTGGACGTCGCCCTCGACGCCCGTGCTCTGCACCGTGGCCGGCCAGTCGTCGGCGCCTTCGACCAGGAGGCCGGCGAAGAGATGGTGGGTCGGGTCGCGGTGGAGCTCGATGCCGGCTTGCTTCCGGATCGGCGAGCCGCGGCCGTCGGCGCCGACGACCAGACGCGGCCGGGCCACCTGCGGTGCACCGTCATGCGTGAAGCGCACCGTGCGGCGGCCGTCCGTGGGTGCATCGAGCGTGATCCCGTCGACGCCGCGCAGGACGCGGGCGCCGGCATCGATCGCCGCCTGCGAGAAGGTGCGGCACATCGTCGGGTGACCGAGGCAGAGCGGTCCGGGGACGTTCGGGAGGAGCGCGAGATCGATCGTGTTGAACGGGTCCGAAACCGCGTCGATCGCGTCGTGGTAGGTGCGCTGCTCGACCACGTGATGTCCGCCGGCGGCCCGGAGGGTCGCATAGAGGTCGAGCCGCTGCGCCTCCGCCACGCCCCACGGCGCCAGCCACTCGCCGCGCACCCGGTCGCGGTACTCGGTCTCCTTTTCGAGGACGAGCACCGCGAGCCCGGCGCGCGCCAGCACCGTGGCGAGCGCGCTGCCGCCGATTCCGGCTCCCGCTATGACGACGTCGGCGTCGAGCATCGGGGTTGTATAGCAGGAGGGCCGGCGCGGTCGGCAAGGCGTGCGTGACGGGGGAGGTGGAGGTCGGACTGCTGAAGGAGGAAGCCGTCGTCATCCTGCGGTGACGGCGACGGCATCGGAGCGCAACTCCGCGCGCGCATCGCGGATGATGTCCGCCGCGGAATGCAGGAACAGCCCCGCAATGCCGGCGGCGACCACGAGATCGGGCCACGGCGTTTCGGTCAGCGCGACCAAGCCCGCCGCGACGAGCACCGCCGCGTTGCCGAGTGCGTCGTTGCGGCTGAACAACCAGACGGCCCGCACATTGGCATCGCCCTGGCGATGCGGCAGGAGGAGCGCCGCGCACGTCACGTTGGCGGCGAGCGCGGCGACACTCACGAACCCCATCGTGCCCGCTTCCGGCAGCGAGAGCACGAGCACGCGATACGCCGTGGTCGCCAGCACGCCGACGCCAAGCGTCGCGAGGAACATGCCCTGGAGCAGTGCCGCCTGTGAACGCGCCTGTACCGTCCATCCGATCGCCATGACGCCGAGCCCGGTAATGAGCCCGTCGCCGAGGAAGTCGAGGGCGTCGGCCTTCAGGGCCTGGGATCGCGCCAGAACGCCGGCTGCGATCTCGACCACGCCCATACTGAGGTTCAACGCGACGACCCACAGCAACGCACGCCGATACGCCGGGCTCGCGCCACGCACATCCTTCGGGGTGCAATCGCAAGAATCCGCCATGACGCACGATGGTGCCGGAGCAGTGACCCCGCGTCTAGCGAATGTCGTTACAGGTCAAATGCCCCCACTACTTGCGCGCCTCTCATCGCTGCCAGCATGGAAGCATTCTCCAATGCGACCGTGGCCCATGATACGTCCGAGAGCCGACGGTGGGCGGGAGATTGGGATCGTGGGGGCAGATCGGCGAGAGCAGTCGTGGAGTTCGAGAAGGCTTGCTGAGGATCCGAGTGGCGGCCGGCAGCGGGGAGGAGCACACGCGCTCCCACTTCCTTCGATGCCGGTGGCTTGCGATCGATCCGGACAGGTTCAACCAGGAACGTCGGTGGGATCGAGCAACCGGTGACGACGCCAACCCGTCGTGAGGAGCCAGGTCCTGGCTCGCGCGACGGGTGACTGCGGGTTGGGGGGCGCCGTGCTTGCCGCGCGTCCGGTCACGGGCTTTCTCCACTTCCATCCGTCGAACCAACGGCCGGAGGACGCGGGATCCAGCGGCACTGCCTTCGCCAGTCTCGCTTTCGCTGCGGCCGCATGCCGGCGCGCGTTCAACAGGACGTAGCGGAGCGCATTGCGGACTTCCTTCGGCGTTGGCAGCAGCCGCACATGGTACCGATCAGCCAGCACCGGGCCGGACCGTCCCATCACCCGGTTCACTGCGCGTGCCAAGCGCGCCCCGATCGCCTTCATCCCGCGGCCGAGCGCGTCACGGTCCCGAGCCTCGACGATCAGGTGTGCGTGATTTCCTTGTAAAGAATAGTGCACGAGTCGAAACTCCGAACGCTCGCACCCGTGCGAGAAGGTCTTCTCGAGCTCGCGGACGAGCCGTACCGTTCGAAGCGACAGGAGCCCAGGCCGAAGCCGGAGCGTCACGTGCGCGGGCATGGAACGTGAGAACCGCTCGCGCGATCCGTGCCGCAACGACGGCTGTCTCCCCGGCTCTCGCTTCCGTCCGGCTCCGACTCGCCGGCCACCCCATCGGGGCTGCGCCGTGAGATCCAACGCGAGCTGGCGTCCCCGTTGGGGCATGAGAATCTTGCCACTTGATTTCGGCGATCTTTGTCAATCCAGCGGCCGGGGTACGGTGCAGGCACCGGGGGTCCAAGCGGGGTACGAAGTTCGAGACACCCCTGTGGACCGCACCGATCGGCGACCGGGGACGAATCGTTCGGAGACGCTGCCGTCGCATTCATTGGTCGCAGAACCGGTTCAGTGGTCGCTGGAGCGCCCCGCGCACGAGGGCGCCGCGCCGCACGGTGCGCGCGCCCGTGGGCACGCGCGATCATTCCTTTGCCACCGCGATTGCGTCCCACCCCGCACCCGGGCATTGCTGCCGCCCATGGCACTTCGAGTCGTCGTCTGGGGAACCGGGAACGTCGGGAAAGCGGCGCTGCGGGCGGTGATCGCCGATCCGGGGCTCGAGCTCGCCGGGGTGATCGTGTCGCAGGCGGCCAAGGTGGGACGCGATGCGGGCGAGCTCTGCGGCGGCTCGCCGACCGGCGTCGCAGCGACCGACGACGTGGCCGCCGTGCTTGCAACCAGACCCGACGCCATTGCCTATTGTGCCTCGGGCGACTTCCGTCCCGACGCGGCGCTCGACGACGTCGAGCGCTGTCTGCGCGCGGGGTGCAGCGTGGTCTCGACGGCGCTCTATCCGTTCTACGACCCGACGGGCGCGCCGGAGGATCTGCGCCGCCGCATGGAGGACGCGTGCCGGGCGGGTGGCGCGTCGCTCTTCGTGAGCGGCATCGATCCCGGGTGGATCAATGACGTGATGCCGCTCCTCCTGAGCGGGCTCTGCCAGGAAATCGACGAGATCCGTGCCTTCGAGATCTTCAACTACGAGCTCTACGCGCAGCCCGACGCCGTGCGGTACCTGGTCGGGTTCGGGCAGCCGCTCGACTCGGTGCCGCCGATGGTGGCGCCCGGGGTGCCGACGATGGTGTGGGGCGGGCAGATCCGGCTGATCGCGCGCGGGCTCGGGCTCGTGCTCGACGAGATCCGCGAGGTGGTCGAGCGCCTGCCGCTCGAACGCGACGTGACCAATCGCCTCGGCACCTTCGAGGCCGGCAACCAGGGGGCGCTGCGCTTCGAGGTGCAGGGGTGGATCGGCGGCAAGCCCCGGATCGTGATCGAGCACGTGACCCGCATCACCGACGACATCGCGCCCGACTGGCCGCAGGTCGACGGGGGCAGCGCCCACGGCGTTGCGATCACCGGCAAGCCGTCATTGAAGCTCAGCATCGAGGCGCAGGACGAGGACGGCGACCGGGCCGGGGGCGGCAACGCGACCGCGGCGGCTCGCATCGTCCACGCGATCCCGTTCGTGTGCGCGGCGCCGCCGGGATTGCTCGACGCGCTGGCGGTGCCGCTGCCGGTCGGGCGGGGATTGCTGCGCGTGTGACGGGGGGTTCGAGCGGCCGCTAGCGACGCTTCGCCACGCGCGTCGAGCGTTCCGGAGGCGCGTCGATCTGGCCGTGCAACGACAAGATCGTGTCGATGTACGCGTCCGAGCGGTTGTACTGCCAGATGACGCGACGGCGCTCGGGGAGCGAAAGGTTCGCGCGCCAGCCGTTGCCGGCGAGGAAGCGCGCGCACGAGGCCGCGGCGTCCTCCATGTCGTAGAGGCTCACGTGGCCGTCGCCGTTTCCGTCGACGCCGTAGCGCAGATAGCTGGTCGGCAGGAATTGCGGGAAGCCGAACGCGCCCGCGCTCGAGCCTTCCATGCCGAGCGGATCGATCCCGAGCTTCTCCGCCATCGTGAAGACGCCGCGCACCTCGGGGTAGAAGGTGCGTTCGAGATACGCCCCCCGGCCCCGGGTCTGTTCGGCGAGCGCCGGATCGGGTGGATCGCCGGCGTGGCGGCGGATGTTGAACGCGAGGTTCTCGGGCTCGTTCGCCATCGCGAGGCGGGCGAGGCGATGGACGACCGTGTCGCCGCCGGTATTCCGCCCGCAGGCGCTTTCGACGTGGACGATGGTCGCAACGAGGCTGGCCGGGACGCCTTCGCGGGCGGCCGCCTTCTCGAATGCGGCGGCGTAGCGCGCGCGGCAGTCGCGCGCGGCGCGGACGCTCGCCGCGCTCCGAAGGTCGCGATAGCGCCCATGGCTCTCGCGCGGCGCCAGGTTGAACGGCAGACCGTCGAACGCCGGCATGCGCGGATCGCCGAAGACGGCGGCCGCCTTGGCGCGGGGCACGCCGTCGGCGGCGAGCTTGTCGACCAGGTAGCCCCAGCCGCCGCGCTCGGCGCGCGCTGCGGCATCGCTCGCGGCAGCTCGCACGGCGGATGCCTGGCAGACGATCGCCACGACGAGGAGGAGGGCCAGAATCGCGGATCGTCGGTGCGGCATCGTGATCGGGGCTCCGTCGGTTACGTCGGCATTCTGCGCGCCGCGCACCAGTCCGCCGCCGGCGCGTCGCGACGCGGCAGCGGCTGAGCATCTTGTACCCTGCTTTTCGTCACCCGCGATAGCGATCCCACGACACCACGGCCGTCGCCGGCGGGCGCGTGACCGCTCCGAACTTCCCGAGCGGGTAGCCGACCGGAATGATCGCGGCGAGGGTCACCGTCTTCGGGATGCCCAGCACCTGCTCGAACGCGCCCGGGACGAAGAAGTGCGGGGTCGTGAGGACGGCGCCGAGGCCGAGCGTGCGGGCCGCGAGCAGCAGGTTCTGGACGGCGGGATACGCCGTCGAGCCGTCGGCGATGGCGCTCGTGCGGGTGCCGTTGGTGACGAGCTTGAGCGCGCCCCCGAGGCCGAGGTGACGGATGGCCGCGCCGAGCGTCTTGGGCGAGGCGAGCACCTTGGCGAGGGCCTCGTCGCGTTTCACGCCGACGCAGATGATCGCCGGTACGTCGGCCATGTGGGTCACCATCTGGGTGCCGACCGCGATCATGCGATCGCGCGCGGCAACGTCCTCACCCGGGCGGGCCTCCGCCTTCGCGAAGGTCTCCAGGTAGAAGTCCCAGGTCGGTCTCCAGGTGGCCGCGATGCGCTCCTTCTGGGCCCGGTCGCGGACGATGATGAACGTCCAGTTCTGCGCGTTGCTGCCGCTCGGCGCCTGGAGCGCGGCGTCGACGAGCTCGAGCAGCACCGACTCCGGAATCGGGTCGGGCTTGAAGCGCCGCATGGCGCGACAGGAATAGAGGATGTCGAAGAGCAGCTCGCGGCTGTCCGGCTGGGTCATGGACGGTCCTTTCGTGGCTCGCGGAGTTTCGGCCGCGGAGCTTGGCACAGAGGACCGCCCGGAGGAATCGCCGCCGGCTCAGAAGATCGCGTTCCAGCCCATCGGCCGCCAGATGATGTCGGTCGTGACGCGCCAGCCGAGGATGTCGTGGCGGTCGGTGACGGGCAGCTCGCCGACCGCGCCGACGTCGACGGTGTCGACGATGCGATAGCGGGCGCCGAAGGCGAGGGTCGCGACGGACTCGCCGCCCGAGTCGGTGGAGCCGAGGTTCACGAGGTCCCAACCCTCCTGGTCGATCGGCAGGCGTCCACCGCCGCGGAGCCCGTAGCGCCAGTTGAACTCGACCAACGGATACAGCCGGTCGAACACGCGATAGTCGAAGTGCAGCGCCACGTCGTAGGACGAGGAGTCGTCGACGGCGAGGGCGAGCGTGGGGCCGGTGTAGCCCTGGACGTGGAAATTGCCGAAGCCCTTGGCAACCGAGAGGAAGGGATTGAGCGTGCCTTTGCCCTTGCCCTGCAGGACGTCCTGATTGCCCCAGGGCGTTTCGTAGCGGAGGCCGCCGCTCAGGATGAAGGCGGCGTCCTCGTCCTTGTAGAAGACGCCCTTCAGCCCGAAGGCGATGTTGGCCCACCCTTCGTCGTCGGGGACGACGTCGTCGGGGCGGAGGAAGATGTAGCCGTCCTTGGTGGCGATGAAACCGATGCGGTCGGTGATCGCGAACCGCGCCTGCGCGGCGACGACGGAATAGTTGCCGCCGTTGGTGACGAAGTCTTCGGAGATCTTCGTGTACATGTACATCGGGCGGAGCTCGGTATCGACGCGCGGATCCTCGTTCACGGTCGGCATCGAGACCGGGGAGATCATGTCGTCGAGGGGGGTGGCGTGCGCGGGCACCGGCAGCACGGCCAGGGCCGCGAGCGCGAACAGCGGATACACGAATCCCATCTGTCGGGTACGCATGAGCGTCCTTCCTCCGCGTCGAGCGCGGGGCGCATGAAGCTTCGTTGGTTTCGGTAGTCGCCCTTCGCAAGCGACGTGCCACGCCGCATCCCGTGTGCTGCCGAAAGATTTCGATGCTGCGGATGCGAGCACGGGAATCCAAAGCCTTCCGAATTCCGACGGCTGGGAAGTGCCGGGGCGGCGATTTCGAACGCTCCCTCGGGTTGACTGCTCCGGAGGGGGCTTCTAGCAACCACCACATGCGCCGGGGGTACGTCGTGGCCGTCGTCGCCACGATCGGAGCGATCGCGGCGCGGGCTGCCCTCGACGGGGTTCTCGGGACGCGGCACCGCTTCGTGTTCCTCTATGGCGCGACCCTCTTGGTCGCGGCGCGCTTCGGGCTCGGCCCCGGTCTCGCGGTCGTGGGGCTCGGGGCCGTCGGTGTGACCGTGCTCTCCGCCTCGCCGACGTATGCCGCGCGCGTGCTCGGGCTCCTGACGTTCGACCTCGGCGCCTACGTCGCGCTCGCCGCCGCCATCGCCTGGGTCGCCGCATCGATGAAGCGCGCGCACGAGGAGGCCGACGCCATCGCGCGCGAAGGCGCGACGCGCGAGCGCGATCTCGCGCGCAGCGAGGAGCGCTACCGATCCTTCATCCAACGCAGCTCGGAAGGGATCTGGCGGATCGAGATCGCAGAACCCGTGCCGATCGATCTGCCGGAAGAGGAGCAGATGGCGCGTTTCTATCGCGACGCCGCCCTCGCCGAGTGCAACGACGCGATGGCGCGGATGTACGGATTCCACGAGGCGAGCGAGCTCACCGGCCGCCGGCTCGACGAGCTGCTCGTGCCCGAGGACCCCGCGAACCGCGCGTATCTCCTCGCCTTCATCCGCTCGGGCTATCGGGTCACCAACGGCGAGTCGCACGAGCGCGACCGTGACGGCGAGCTCAAGTACTTCCTCAACAACCTGGTCGGCACGGTCGAGAACGGATTCCTGGTGCGCGCCTGGGGCACGCAGCGTGATGTCTCCGAGCGCCGACGGACGGAGGAGGCGCTCCGCGCCAGCGAGGAGCGCCTGCGCTTGGCCCTTGCGGCCGGCGACATGGGCATTTGGGATTGGGACATGACCACGGGTACCATCGAGTGGTCCGACAATCTCGAGCCCCTTCACGGGCTGGCATCCGGAACGTTCGAGGGCACCTACGAGTCGTTTCTCGCGCTCATCCACCCCGACGACCGGCAGCGCTTTACCGACGTCGTGCGCGAAGCGGTCGAGCGCCGGAGCAGCTACGAAGCCGAGTTCAGGATCGTCGCTCCCGAGGGCCGCGTGCGGTGGATGCTCGGGAAGGGGCAGGTCTTCTCCGACGCGGAGGACCGGCCGGTGCGTCTGGTCGGCGTGGGTGTCGACGTGACCGTCCGGAAGCAGGCGGAAGAGGAGCTGCGCCAGAGCGTCGCCCGTCTGGAGGAAGCCGAGCGCGCCCGTCAGCGGCTCTTCGTCCTCGAGCGCGAAGCACGCGCCGACGCGGAGCGCTCGAACCGCGCGAAGGACGAGTTCCTGGCGACGCTCTCCCACGAGCTGCGCTCGCCCCTCAGCGCGGCGCTGAGCTGGGCGCATCTCCTGCGCCGCGGACAGCTCGACGCTGCCAAGACGGCCCGCGCCCTCGAGACGATCGAGCGGACGACCCGGCTGCAGGTCCGTCTCGTCGAGGACCTGCTCGACATCTCACGCATCGTTTCGGGGAAGCTCACGCTCGAGCGCGGGGTTGTCGACCTGGGGGCCGTGGTCGACGCCGCCGTCGAGGCGGCGCGCAACGCCGCGGAGGCGCGTTCGATCGCGCTCGCGGTCACCGCGCCGCCCGACGTGCTGCTGATCGACGGCGATGCCGCTCGCCTGGAGCAGGTGATCGGTAACCTGCTCGGCAACGCCATCAAGTTCACGGCGGCAGGCGGCGCGGTGACGGTCGCGTGGCGCCGCGACGGCGGGCACGCCGAGGTAACCGTCCGCGATACCGGGATCGGCATCGATCCCGAGGTGTTGCCGCACGTCTTCGACCGCTTCCGTCAGGCCGACAGCTCGACCACCCGACGACACGGTGGGCTCGGCCTCGGGCTCGCGATCGTGCGCCACCTGGTCGAGCTCCACGGCGGCGCGATCGTCGCCGAGAGCGGCGGGAAGGGCAGCGGTGCGCTCTTCCGGGTGCGGTTGCCCCTGCACGTCGCCGACGCGCTCGCCACGCGGTCGGACGCGGTGCGGTCGCCGCGGACGGCGGAGGCAGCGACGCCGCTCGCAGGCATGCAGGTGTTGGCGGTCGACGACGAGAGCGACATCCTCGTGTCGCTGGAGACGATCCTGACGGCCGCCGGCGCCACCGTCGCGACCGCGTCCTCCGCGACCGCTGCGCTCGAGCGGGTCGGCCGCGGCCGTCTCGACGTCGTCGTGAGCGATCTGGCGATGCCCGACCGCGACGGCTTCGCGCTCTTGCGGGCGCTCCGCGCGACCGGGGCCACCATGCCGGTGATCGCGCTCACCGCGCTCGCCAGCGCGGCCGACCGTCAACGTGCCGCAGCCGCCGGGTTCGATCTGTATCTGACGAAGCCCGTCGACCCGCCGAAGCTGGTGGCGGCGATCGCGCGGGTGCGGCGTGGCGGACCGTCGCCGGTGGGGACGATCAGCGATTCGTCGTGAGCGTCGACCTCGGCCGCGTCGTCATCGGCGTTCCCAGACGATCGCGCTCGTGTCCGGGCCGGCGACGTCGAAGTTGTGCTCGACGTTGACGCGCACGCCGCCGGCGGTCGAGGCCAGGCGGCGGCCGTCGGGCGACCAGGCGAGCGCGGTCACCAGGTCGTTGTGGCCGGCGAGCGTGTCGGCGAGGGCGCCGGTCGCCGCGTCGTAGACGCGGATCAGCTTGTCGGCGCCGCCGACCGCGATGGTCGAGCCATTCGGGTTCCAATCGAGGCCGTGCAGCGCGACCGTCTTGCCGCGCGCGTTGGTCACGGTCGTGCGGCGGACGATCGCGCCCGTGGCCTCGTCGAAGACGGCGAAGGTACCGTCGGTCCAGACCGCGGCCACCTGGCGACCATCGGGCGCGTAGCGCGCGTTCCAGCTCGGGATCTTCGCGACCTGCGCCGTGCCGTTCTTGAGCGTGCGGGTCGCGTCGTACTGCCAGACCGGCGTCCGGCGGACGCGCTCCGGGTAGCGGTAGTGCCAGTTCCAGTAGGCGGTCGAGGGCTCGTCGGCGAAGTCGTCGACGATCGCGTCGTCCCAGAGGTCGCCCTCGGGCATCGGACGGGGGTCGAAGCTCCAGACCGCGACCCGCCCCAGGCGATCGCTCGTCACGAGCGCGCGCCCGTCCGGCCGCCACGAGACCGACGTCACCTGGTCGCCGAGCCGCGGGTTCCAGAGGCGGACGACCTTCCATTGATTGCGCCCGGGTGCGACCTGCCAGAGCCGGAGCGAGCCGTCCTTGCTCGCGCCCGCGAGAAAGCGACGGTCGGGTGAGAAGGCGAGGGAGAGGATCCAGCCGTTGATGCGGAGGAGTCCGTTTCGCTTCTGGAGCGTCATGCCGCCCTTCGTGTTCGGTACGAGCACCTCGGCGATCTCGGGGATGGCGCCATCCTTCACGAGATACTGGCCGATGCCGGCGCACGACGTGCTCCCCGGGCCGTCGGCGTCCCAGATCTTCACCGCGTGATCGCCGGCGCCGTCGGCGATCAGCTCTCTGCCGAGCGCGGGCACGTCGGCCCACGCCAGCGCCACCACCCAGAAGCCGTGACAGTTGAAGTTCTTGAGGAGGGCGCCCGACGCCACGTCGTAGACCTTGGTGTCGTAGCGAAAGTTGCTTTTCGGCGGCTGGGGCACGACCGTATTGCCGCGGAAGTGCCCGGCGGCCGCGAGGCGCGTGCCGTCGGGCGACCAGGCGACGGCGATGCCGCGGCCGGGCAGGGCGATCGAGCGTTCGGCGACGAAGAGTCGATTGGTCTCGGCGAAGACGGGACCGTGCGAGAGCAACGAGGCCGCAACTGCGAACGACAAGAAGCGTGAGGACATCGCGAACACCTCGAAAGGGAATTCATCCGGCGGGAAAGCAACGCGGAGCCTTCCGAATGAGAAGGGGGGCGACGCGTTCGAAGCTAACGGGCGGCGTGTCGTCGCGGAAGAAGTTTTCTTTCGCGAGGAGCGATTCGCGTCTCAAGCTTTGAGCGATGGCGCAGCATCTCTCTTCGTGAGCGTGCGTCGTCGCTCGGCGACGTCTCGGGTTGTCATGCGATCCGTGCACCGGCGCGACGCAGTGCCGGCGGCTGCGGCTACGACGACGCGCGACAGTAGCGGTCGACGAAGCCCAGCATCGCCTCGAGGTCGATCGGCTTCCGCAGCACGTTGGTCACGCCGCGCGCGCGTGCTTCGACGGGTGTGTCGCTTTCACCCGAGATGATGACGACCGGAATTCCGGCGGTGATCGGATCGCGTTGCATCCACGAGTAGAGGTCCCAGCCGCTCATGCCCGGCATGCGAATGTCGAGGAGGACGAGGGAGGGTGCGGGATCGCGTTGCAGCGTCTCGAGGGCGGCGAACGCGGACGGTGCCGTCTCGACGCGCACGCCGTGGATGCTCAGTAACTCGGCGAGGGCATCGAGGATGTCGGTGTCGTCGTCGACGATGAGGACGTGCGGGGCGTCGGAGTCCATGAGCGTGCCGATGGCCCCTGTGGGCTAGTGCCGAGCCCGGCGATAGTCAACGTTCGGCTTTGCGCGGAGCCGCCTCGCTCCGACCGGGCGGGACGCGTTCGAGGCGCGTGGGGGCATCAGCCGAGGCGATCGCGGTAGCTCTCGTAGCCGAACCGCTTCACGAGCTCGTAGCTGCCGTCGCGATGCCGCAGCGCGATCGACGGTAGGCGGACGCCGTTGAAGTTCGTCGTTTTCACCATCGTGTAGTGCGCCATGTCGAGGAACGTGAGCCGTTCGCCGACGTGCAGCTCGTGGTCGAACGAATACGTGCCGATGACGTCGCCGGCGAGACACGTCACGCCACCGAGCCGGTAGGTGAAGCGCCGGACGCCCGGGGCCGCGCCGCCGACCACCTCGGGGCGGTAGGGCATCTCGAGCACGTCGGGCATGTGCGCGGTGGCGCTGGTGTCGAGGATCGCGATCGGCCCGTCGTTGCGGATCACGTCGAGCACGGTCGCAACGAGCGCTCCGGTGCCGACCGCGACGGCCTCGCCCGGCTCGAGGTAGACGTCGAGGCCGTAGCGGCGTGCCAGCGTACGCACGAGCGCGACGAGGTGCTCGACGTCATAGCCCGCGGCGGTGATGTGGTGGCCGCCTCCGAGGTTGATCCACCGCATGCGCGCGAGGTACGCGCCGAACCTTTCCTCCACGACGGCGAGCGTGCGCTCGAGCGCGTCGCTGCCGAGCTGGCAGAGCGTGTGGAAGTGGAGCCCTTCGAGCCCGTCGAGGAGCTCCGGGCGAAACTCGGCGCGCGTGACGCCGAGGCGCGATCCCGGTGCGCACGGGTCGTACAGCGCGACGCCGACCTCGCGGTGCTCGGGGTTGATGCGGAGGCCACACGAGATGCGGTGCGGCGCTTTGGCCACGACCGGGCGGAAGCGCCGCCACTGGTCGAAGGAGTTGAAGACGATGTGGTCGCAGAGCGTGACGAGCTCGGCGACGTCTGCCTCTTTGTACGCGGGCGCGCAGGCGTGGACCTCGCCGCCCATCTCCTCGCGCGCGAGCCGCGCCTCGTGCGGCGTGCTCGCCGCCGCGCCGGCGAGATAGCGGCCGACGAGGCCGAACGTGCTCCGTGCGGCGAAGCCCTTGAGCGCGAGCAGGACCTTGCACCCGGCCCGCTCCTGGACCGACGCGAGCAGCGTGAGGTTCGCTTCGAGCGCCTCCATGTCGATCACCCAGCACGGCGAGTCCGGCACCTGGGCCGCGTCGATCGCGTGCATGCTCAGCGCTCCTCGACGTGCCAGGGCAGGCCCGACGCTGCGAGCCTTTTCAAGAACGGATCGGGATCCATCTCTTCCATGTGGATGACCCCGGGCCGCTTCCAAATGCCCGTCGCCATGAGCTCTGCCGCCACCGCGGCGGGCACGCCGGCGGTATAGCTGACCGCGTGCGCACGCACTTCCTCGTAGCAGCGCGCGTGGTCACACACGCTGTAGAGGAACGCCGCGCGCTGGCGCCCCGCTTTCGTGCCCTCGACGAGGCACCCGATCGTCACCTTGCCGGTGTAGCGCGCGGCCAAGGCGGCGGGGTCGGGCAGCAGGCGCTGCAAGAACCGGAGCGGGACGATCGGGGTCCCGTCGTAGTCGACCGGGTCGATGCGCGTGAGGCCCACGTTCTTCAGCACCCGCAGGTGCGTGAGGTACTCGTCGCTGAACGTCATCCAGAAGCGGATGCGGCGGAGCCCCCGTACGTGCAAGACGAGCGACTCGAGCTCCTCGTGATGGAGTAGGTACGCCTTGCGCTCGCCGATGCCGGGGAAGTCGAAAATGCGCGCGACCTCCATCGGCTTCGTCTCGACCCAGCGGCCGGCGTCCCAGTAGCGGCCGTTCTGGGTGATCTCGCGGAGGTTGATCTCCGGGTTGAAGTTCGTCGCGAAGGCCTCGCCGTGGCTGCCGTCGTTGCAGTCCACGATGTCGATCGAGCGGATCTCGTCGAACAGATGCTTCTGGGCATACGCGCAGAACACGTTCGTCACGCCGGGGTCGAACCCCGCGCCGAGGAGCGCCATGCGGCCGGCCGACGCGAACCGCTCGCGATACGCCCACTGCCACTTGTACTCGAACTTCGCGACGTCGCGCGGCTCGTAGTTCGCGGTGTCCACGTAGTCGACACCGGCCTCGAGGCACGCGTCCATCAACGCCAGGTCCTGGTAGGGCAGGGCGACGTTCACCAGCACATCGGCTCGCGTCTTCTCGAGAAGGCGGACTGTTGCGCCGACGTCGTCGGCGTCGACCTGGGCGACGTCGATCGTCCGGCCGTGCATCCGCTCGATCTCGTTGCGGATCCTCTCGCAGCGCGAGAGCGTGCGGCTCGCGAGCGTCACGCGCTCGAAGACCGTGTGCGCCAACATGGCGCACTTGTGCGCGACGACGGATCCCACGCCGCCTGCGCCGATGATCAGCAGTCGCGCCACGTCGGCACCCGAGCGGGATATAGGACACCGCCCGGACAGGCTCTAGCCGGCGACCCGAGTATTTCGCGGGAACGGGGAGCGGACGGCGCTTTTTCATTGACGGGCTCGCGGACGCGGTCGTACGCTCCGCGCGCGTTGCTCGGGATCGACGACGCTCCGTCGTTCGTGCCTGCAGCACCCAACCATCGAGAGGGGGATCTATGGCACACAAACCCGACCGCCGAATGTTGCTCGCCGGCCTCGGCGTCGCGGGCGCGCTCACGCTCACGCGCACCGCGCGCGCCGCCACCTGCGGAGACGCCGGCCCGCTCGGACCGACCGGGCCGACGATGCGAGACCTGTCGGATCAGATCTCCAAGCCGCGCGCCCGAGCCGAGGAGCGCATTCCGATCATCGGTCTCTCGGGATCCGCCACCTGCCAGTTCCTCATCGATCAGCCCGGCGTCTACTTCCTGACCGGCCCGCTCACGGGTGCGGCGGGGCTCGGCTGCATCGAGGTCCACTCGGATCAAGTCGAGATCCACTTCGACGGATGGCACATCGAGGGTGTGCCGGGAGCACGCGCCGGTATCTCGACGCCCAGCCCGCAGAGCAACATCGCGATCTACGATCCGTCGTTCCAGAACTGGCCCAACACCTGCATCGATCTGCAGAACTCCGCCAACTGTCTCTGCGAGGAAGGCTGGTTCAGGAGCTGCAACGGCGCGGGACCGACCGGCACCGGGCCGGGCATCCTCGCGCTCGGCGACCGCGGGTTCATCTTCGACTGCGACCAGTACGACTGCGTCGGGTCGCTGATGAGCGTCGGACAGTACGGAGCGATCGAGGAAGCATTGAGCGTCGGCGGTTCGGGCGGATGTTTTCAGTGCGGAGACGGCGGCGTCATCGAGAACAGCTTCGCGATGCAGAACGCGGGCGTCGGCGTGCAGCTGGGCAGCCGCAGCACGCTCACGCTCAGCCGGGTCATCGACAACGGCGGCGTCATCGCGGCGGCGGACTGCGTGGTCTTCGACTGCGAGATTTCGACTTGCACCCCCGCCGGCGTCACGGTCTCGGGCGCGCAATGCCAGATCGAAGACCTCTACATCTCGGGATGTCCCGTCGGCATCGACGTCGACGCCGGCGGCGGCGGAACCCTCGTGGACCTGAACCACGTGGTCGGGGCCGCGACCGGCATCTCCGTCGATCCGGCCGCGTCCCGCTGTCTCGTGATCCGCAACCAGGTCGGCGGCGGCGTGCTGGGGTCGGTCGCGTACGCGATCGGCGCTTCGAGCTCCTATGGGTCGCTTCGCAACGTGACCGGCGGTGGCGACATCAACGCGTCGCCGTTGGGTCCCGTCCAGGCGTACGACAACCTCGAGTATTGAGGCGAGGGGTCGTGGCACCAATCGAAAAGCCCGCCGCCCATCGTGCGGCTCGGAGAGCCATCATGAAAAAACTCGTACTGTTGACCGGTCTCGCGCTGGCGATCTCGTGCCCTGCTCCTGTGCGCGCCAGCATCCTCGACGCGCCACCGCTCCTGCAAGGCCAGAAGTCCTCACGGCTGTTCACCGTCCCAGGCGTCATGACCGCGGGTGGGCTCGGGACGTTCTTCTCATGCACGAATCTCGCGTCGACGCCGGCGGTCATCAGCGTCGAGCTCTACGTCGAGGACGGCCTGGCCGCGTGCAACGACGCGAACGCCGTGTCGGTCACGGCCAATCCCGGAGCCACGGTTTCGTTCGCAACTCAGAACACCGCCGACTCGTCGTTCGCCTCCAGCGTGCCGCTGAGCACTCCGCCGCAATACCTGGCGCTCGGCTCGGCAAGCATTCTCTCGACCAGCAAGAGCGTCGTCTGCAACGCGTTCATCGCCGACGTCTACAACTCGCCGCCATTGTCCATGGCGCCGCTGAAGATGCTGTTCAAGAAGCAGAAGGGGGACTGAGCTCCGAGGGGAAGGCCGCGGGCGCCGGTGTGGTCCGCGCGTGCGGGATTCCGAGATCACGGTGCGCTGGCGCGGTAGAGCTCCCAGGCGCCGGGAATCCCCCTGAGCTCGTGGAGCCCGTGCTCGGCGAAGACGAGACCCGAGCCCGCGACCAGATCCCGGACCACGCGCGACGCGAGCACCTCGCCCGCTTTGGCTGCCGCCATCACGCGGGCGCCGGTGTGCACGGCGATGCCGGCGAGGTCGGTGCCGTTGCGCTCGCACTCGCCGGTGTGGACGCCCGCTCGCACCTCGATGTCGAGCGCCGCCAAGGCGTCGCGGATCTCGAGCGCGCAGCGTACGGCACGCGCCGGTCCGTCGAAGCTGGCGAGAAATCCGTCGCCGCTCGTGTTCTCCTCGCGTCCGCGGAAGCGCTGGAGCGCGGCGCGGACGAGGTCGTGGTGGCGGGCGAGGAGCTCGATCCAGGCGCGGTCCCCGAGCTCGATCGCGCGCTCGGTCGAACGGACGATGTCGGTGAAGAGGACGGTCGCGAGGACCCGATCGGGCTCGGGGGCGGTGCGCCGCGAGCCGGTGACGAACTCCTGGATGTCGTCGGCCAACGCGGCCGCGTCGCCGTTCCACGGCAGATGGTCGTCGCCGTGGTATTCGATGAGCCGCGCGCCGGGGATGTTCTTCGCGAACCAGCGCGTCGCCGCTGACGGGACCGTGACGTCGCGATCGCGCCAGGCGACCAATGTCCTGACGCGCAGCGCTTGCGCCACCGGACGCACGTCGATCTCGCGCACCCAGTGGATGTGCGAGCGCACCGCGCGTGGGCTCGACGCCGCCCGCTCGAAACGGCCCATCGCCGCCCGGGCTACCGGGTGGTCGCCGAAGCGCGGCGTGTAGAGGCGAAGCATGTCGCCCGCTCCCCAGGTGCCGAGCTGCGCCTCGAAGCGATCGAACCACGCGTCGTGTTCCACGCCTTCCGGGTAGTCGGGGGCCGGACGGGTGCGCGCGAAGGTGGCGAAGAGGATGAGCTCGGAGACGCGCGCCGGATACGCCGCCGCATAGAGCACGGCCAGCGCACCGCCCTCGGAGAATCCGAACACGGCGCTCCGCTCCGATCCCGCGGCATCGAGGACGGCGCGCAGATCGTCCATGCGCTCTTCCAAGGTCGAGTCGCCGACGTCGCGGTCGGAGGCACCCGTGCCGCGCTTGTCGAACACGATGACGCGCGCGAACGCCGCGAGGCGGTCCATCCATTCGTGGTAGCCGGGCTGCTGCCAGAGGAGATCCACGTGCGAGATGAACCCGGGCACGATCACGAGATCGACGGGGCCGCTGCCGAAGACCTGGTAGGCGATGCTGACGTCGCCGCTGAGGGCGTAGCGGGTCTCGGGGATCGGCGTGGCCATTGGGTTGTAGATACGTCAGGGTAAGGTGGGCGGCCAACCCCGGACGCCGCTACGCGCTACGGCTTCACCAAGATCTTGGCGTGACGTGCCGGCGTTGCGAGCTCGCGGAACGCGCCGGGCACGCCGTCGAGCCCGACGCGACCGGTGACCAGCGGGGCGACGTCGATGCGGCCGTCGCCGAGCGCGGCGAGCGTCTCGGCATACTCCTCGGGCGAGTAGTAGAACGCGAAGCGCAAACTGATCTCCTTGATCAGCGCCACCAGCGGGCGGAACGCGTCGCGCTCCATGCACACGCCGACCACGACCATGCGCGCGCCCGGCGGCGCGCCTGCCACGATCGCATCGACGACGCCCGGAATGCCGACGCATTCGAACATCACGGCGGGACGAAGCGGCTGATCGCTCGGCAGCATGAAGTTCGGCGGCGCGGCCTGTTCGACCGAGGTCGCGACGGCAACCTCGCGCCAGCTCGCGTACGGTGAACGCGCGGCAGGGTCGACGACGACGTCGGCGCCCATGCGCTCGGCAAGCGCACGGCGGGCGGGTGAGAAGTCGGCGGCAACGATCGGCATCGCGCCGCGCAGCTTGAGGGCCGCGATCACCGCGAGGCCGACGGGGCCGCAGCCGATCACGAGCGGCACGTCGTGCGGTCCAAGCCCGCCAAGCCCGACCGCGTGCAGGCCGACCGCCATCGGCTCGGTCAGCGCCGCCAGCTCGGGTGGCAACCCGTTCGGAATCGGCAGCAGGAGATCGCGCGCCAGGACCATCCGCTCACCGTAGCCACCGGGTACTTCGTTCGAGAAGCCGAGCGCCTCGAGCGCCGCCGCGCGCGGCAGCATGGGGACGCTGCACACCGGCGTACCCACCGGAAGCGTGCGTTCGGTGCCGGGTCCGTAGTCGAGGATTTCACCCGCGAACTCGTGCCCCAGGACGACGTCGCGTCCGAGATCCATGACCTTCGGCACACCGATGTCGCGCTGCGCCGCGACCAGCTCGACACCATGCTGCAGGGCATGCAGATCCGAGCCGCAGATCCCGCACGCGATCGTCCGCACCAGCACCTCGCCGGCGAGTGGCTCCGGGTCCGGGACCGTGTCGACCACCAGACTGCCGCTTCGCATCACGACCGCGCGCATGCGTCGCGAGTCCTAGCGGTCCTTCAAGAGCAGGTAAAGTGCGCGACGGACTAGTCGGCTCGACGCACGATCGACTCGCGGGCAAGCTCGCGCCGTAGCCTCGCAGCCGATGACTTTCGCCACGGAGGAGCCTCACCATGACCATCACCATCACTGCCTTTGAGCGGTCACCCGATGGCGGCAGGGGACTGGCGCGTGATACGCGCGTTCGCTGGGCGCTCGAAGAAGCCGGCCAACCTTACGAGGTTCGCCTTGTTTCGTTTCGTGCGATGAAGGAACCGGCGCATCTGGCGCTTCATCCTTTCGGCCAGATTCCGACCTACGAGGAAGGCGATCTCGCCCTGTTCGAGACAGGGTCGATCATCTTCCATGTCGCCGAGCGCCATGCGGGCCTGCTGCCGGACGATGCCAAGGCCCGGGCGCGCGCGATCACGTGGATGTTTGCCGCGCTCAACACGGTGGAGCCGCCGATCCTCGAGCTCGCAACCGCCACGCTTCTGGAAGGCGACAAGCCATGGAGCAAGGAGCGCCTGCCTCTGGTCGAGGAGCGCGTCCGCGACCGGTTGAAGCGACTTTCCGCTCGCGTTGGCAGTGCCGACTGGCTCGACGGTGGGTTCAGCGCGGGCGACCTGATGATGGTGTCGGTGCTGCTCAGGCTGAAATCATCGGGCATTCTGGACGAATATTCGAACCTGGCCGGCTATGTCGCTCGCGGCGAAGCGCGGGCCGCCTACAAGCGGGCTTTCGCCGCTCAATTGGCGGTTTACACCGGCAAGGCGCCGCCCGGCTGATTGAGGTTCGTCCTTCCAACTGACGTCCGAGGTGTCGCACGCGCTGCAGACGGTGCGCGCCTGCGTCGGCACTGCGCGAAATGGATGCCGAGCGGCGAGCGTGCAGAGTGGCGGCTCGCGCTGCTCTTCGAGAGTGCCGACGGCAGCGGCGGGGGGGCGAAGCGTCCGACTTGTCCCACTCAGAAACCGCGTCGGAGGGACGATCTCTGCAAGTCGCTAATGCGGAGGGGAACTTAGAGTGCGAGGAGGGGGACTTGAACCCCCACGGGTGTTACCCCACTAGCCCCTCAAACT
>CAZWAX010000054.1:0-19181 GCA_964631985.1 uncultured Polyangiaceae bacterium
ACGGTCCAGCTCGGGATCGGCGGCGTGCCGAGCGCGGTGGCCGCGGCGCTCGTCCATCATCGCGAGCTCGGCATCCACTCGGAGATGTTCACCGACGCGGTCGTCGACCTCGTCGAGCGCGGCGTCGTCACCGGGGCGCGCAAGGAGATCAATCGCGGCAAGCTGGTGGCCGCCTTCGTCATGGGAAGCCGGCGCCTCTACGATTTCATCGACGACAACCCCATGGTCGAGATGCGGCCGGCCGACTACACCAACGACAGCGCCGTGATCCGCCGCTTCCGCCGGATGGTCGCCATCAACTCCGCCGTCGAGATCGATCTGACCGGACAAGTGTGCGCCGATTCCGTGGGGCATCGTCTTCTCAGCGGCGTCGGCGGCCAGATGGACTTCATCCGGGGCGCGGCGCTCGCCGCCGAAGGGCGCGCCATCATCGCCCTCCCCTCGACGGCGGCGCACGACACCCGCTCGCGCATCGTGGCGACGCTCGCTCCCGGCGCCGGTGTCGTCACCACCCGGGCCCACGTCCAGACGGTCGTGACCGAGTGGGGCACGGCACACCTCCATGGCCGCAGCATTCCGGTGCGGGCGCGGGCCCTGATCGCGATCGCGCACCCGGCCTTTCGCGAGCAGCTCGAGCGCGAAGCACGGGCGCTGGGCATCCTCTGAGCGCCGTGCCTCGCGGTGGTATGCCGGGCTCGGGGGTGCGGACGTGAGCGAGATCCCACGCGACGGGGACGAGGACGACTGGCCGGCGGAGATCGCCTTCGCCCGCCGGCGTTTGCCGCCGCCGCGGCGGACCACCGGCCGGGAGCGGCGCTGGCTCGACCCGCGCCGCGGTCTCATCAAACAGTCCGAGCGTCTGCTCGATCGCCTCGTCGCCCGCCACGTCTATCCGCATCTCTTCGGGCTCTGGCACCCCTACTGCTGGCAGCTGCCGCGCCGCTTCACGGTGGCGAGCGCGACCGTGGAGCCCGCACGCTGGCCGCGCGCCGCGCCGGATCTTCGTGTCCTGCTGCTGAGTGACATCCACACCGGGGCATTCCTCCGTCCGGCGGTGCTGGCCGCGCTCTTCGAGTCGCTGATGCGGCTCCGTCCCGACCTGGTGGCGATCGCGGGTGACATCGTCGAGGGCCGCCTCGAGGATCTCGACGGTTTCCTCCCGGCCCTCGGGATCCTCGCGGCCGCCCCGCTCGGGGCCTGGTACTGCTTCGGCAATCACGACTACTTCACGACGGCCCCCGACCGCATTCCCGAGCAGCTCGCCTCGGTGGGCATCGCGACGTTACGGAACGCGACGCGCGTGCTCGGGCACGGCGGCGGCGCGTTCGCCCTCGGCGGCATCGACGACCGCACGCTCGGAACGCCGGACTGGGATGCGCTCGTCGCCGCCGGGCCGCCGCATCTGCTCCTCGCCCATCACCCCGACGACTTCTACGAGGCCGAGCGCCGCGGCGTGGCCCTCGTGCTCTCCGGCCACACCCACGGCGGACAGATCCGCTTCCCGGGCGGACCGCCGATCGTGCGGCAGAGCCGCTTCCGTCTCGACGAGGGACTCTACGTCCACGGCGAGTCGATGTTGGTCGTGAGCCGCGGGGTCGGCGCGGTCGGTCTGCCGTGGCGGGTGGGGGCCGATCCCGAAGCGGTCCTGCTGCGGATCAGATCCCCGCGTGGTGGCGACAGCACCCGGCGATCGGGGTAGACAGGACGCGTGCCCGCGATGGAGCTCAAGCGGATCTCTCCCGCCAGCGTCCCGCAAGCCCTCGAGAAGGCCGAGGGCTACCGCCTCCGCAACGATCCGGCACAAGCCGAGAGCATCTACCGGGACGTGCTCGCGGTGGACAGGGTCAATCACGAGGCGCTGCGCGGGTTGGTCCTGGCGCTCACGGACCAGTTCGGCGGCGACGGTGCGGCCGGAGCGCCGCGCGAGGCCCAGACGCTGGTCGACCGGCTGACCGACGCGTACGAGCGGGCGTACTACACGGGCATCGTCTGCGAGCGGAAGGCGCGTGCGCTCTTGAAGCAGCGGAACGTCGTCCGCTCCTCCGTCTACGACGCGCTTCGGCAGGCCATGGAATGGTACGAGCGGGCCGAGGCGCTCCGCCCGCCCGGTAGCGACGACGCGGTGCTGCGCTGGAACAGCTGCGCGCGCGCGATCGAAAGCGAACGGCTCGCGCCCGCCCCGCGCGCCCCCGAGCTACCCCTGGAGTGACGATGGCGAATCATTCGGATCTCCGCGGCAAGACGATGCTCGTGACGGGCGCCAACAGCGGTCTCGGGTTCGAGACCGTCCTGACGCTCGCGGGCCAGGGGGCGCACGTCATCCTCGCTTGTCGCGACCTGGAGAAGGGACGGAGCGCGGAGCAGCGCGTGCGCGCCGCGCATCCCCACGCCTCGACCGCGCTCATGCCCCTCGACCTCGCGAGCCTCGCCGACATCCGCCGTTTCGCCGGCGCCGTCCACGCCGCCACCCCACGGCTCGACGTGCTCGTCAACAACGCCGGCGTCATGGCGCTCCCCGAGCGGCGCACTGCGGACGGGTTCGAGATGCAATTCGGCACCAACCACCTCGGGCATTTCGCGCTGACGGGTCTCCTGATGGACCTCCTGCTCGCGACGCCGAAGGCACGGGTCGTCACCGTCAGCAGCGGCTTCCACCGTCTGGCCAAGATCCGCTTCGACGATCCGCAATGGACCAAGGGCTACGCCAAGTGGCCGGCGTACGGGCAGAGCAAGGTCGCGAACCTGCTCTTCACCTACGAGCTCCAACGCCGCCTCACGCGGGCGGGCGCCGACGTCATCAGCGTCGCCGCCCATCCCGGATACGCCTCGACCAACCTGCAGTTCGCCGGGCCGCGCATGGAGGGCTCGTCGATCGCCGAGCGCATCTCGGCGCTCGGCAATCGCCTGCTGGCGCAGAGCGCCGCCAAGGGCGCGTTGCCGCAGCTGTACGCGGCGACGGCCGACGACGTCCGGGGCGGCGATTATTTCGGCCCGAGCGGTTTCGGCGAGATGTGGGGCGCCCCGCGCCGGGTGACGTCGAACGCGCATTCGCGCGACGAAGCGGTGGCGGGCCGGCTCTGGGAGCTCTCGGAGTCGGTGACCGGCGTCAGGTACGCCGGATCGGATGCACGTTCCATCTAGAGATACGTCGCGGCCTGGAGGAGCGCGGCGCGGGCCGCGGGGCCGGTCGCGACCTTCTCGTGTGCCACGACGAGGCGTTGCAGGTCGGGCAGGGCCGCGTAACGCTCGAGCTCGCGGCGAAGCGCTGCCGGATCCTTCACGATCATGAGCTTCGCGAGCCGGGAGACGCGCGGCCCGGGCGCCGAGCCCATGATGCTCGTGAAGAGAAAGCCCAGGACGTCGCGCTTGCGGTCCATGTTGAACATGGCGTCGGTGAGGACGACGGTCGTGCCGTCGTCCGAACGCACGAGCATCGTGCCCTCCGTGTCGCCGACGCCCGCGAGCGTCTGCAGGCGAACGGTGGCGTCGCTCGGAAAGTCCTCGAACGTGCCGTCGATCGCGACCTTCTCCTCCACCTTCCGCCGTGAGCCGCGCGGAGCGAGGACGATGAGCCCGGGGTAGCGTGCCTTGAACGCCGCGGCGTCCAGACGGTGAAACGCGTTCGGGACGATCAGGAATGCGGGCGTTCCCCACGCTTCGAGCTGACGCATCTGGAGGTCGCCGAGCGCGACGCCGTTGTGGATGACGAGCCGGCCGTCCGCCAAGCGGGCGACCGTCATCACCCGCTTCAGCGAGATCCGAGGCAGGGAGCCCTGCACCCAGCGGAGATTGTCGGCGAAGTGCTCGAGCGGCCCATGGGGAAGGACGCTCCAGGCAGCGGCGGCCGGCGGCATGCGCCAGCGTTCTATCCGCTTCGTGTGCCGAGTCGGAAGCGGGGGCGGGGCCGGAGGTGGGCGCGAACGCTCCATCGGGTTCGCGGGGTCGACGGCGGTCGCGCCTCCGCCGGGGCGCCAGAGCCGCGATTCTCCACGAGACTCGGTTGCCGGCATGATTCCAGCCATGCTACCTCAACCCGACTTCCGCACATCGAATCGCAACCGCGATTCCCGCCCGCGGAAGCCCAACCCACTCACGCGAGGTTCCTCAAGATGAAGATGCGACGTTCCCTGTTTGCTGCTCTCGTTCTGCTCGGCACGACGGCGACTCATGTCGCCGCGGCCACCACCTGGCTCGTTCCCGGCGACGGCTCGAACACCTGCACGACGATCTCGCCGAACTGCGACACGATCGCGCTGGCCGTCACGGCATCGACCGCCGGCGATACGATCTCGATCACCGCAGCCAGCACGCCGGTGACCGCCACCGTCAACCTGAACAAGCAGCTGACGGTGGCCGGCGCCGGGATCGGAGCCACCACGGTGCTGACGACGGCGGGCATCGCCGCGTTCGAGATCCGCGCCGACGGCATCGTGATCCAGGATCTCACGATCTCGGGCGGCACGACCGGCGTGCGCTTCCCCATCGCGAGCACCGGCACCGCCGTCACGAACGTCGGGTTCTCGGGGCAGACCTCGCGCGGCATCGACATCACGACGATCGCTGGGCCGGTCGTCGCCGACGTGGCCATCACCGGCAGCGCGTTCGCGACCAGCGGGGCCATCGGCATCCGCATGGCGTCGACCAGCACGGTGAACGGCCTCAGCATCGCGACGACGTCCTTCACCGGTAACCAATACGGCATCTACCAGGCGAACGAGGGCAACAGCTCGACCCTCACCGGCCTGGCCGTCGACGACTGCACCTTCACCGGCAACACCTTCTACGCGATTTACGCGGAGGAGATGACCGCCTCCTCCATCGAGGACTCCACCTTCACCGGCGGCGGCAACGGCATCCTCATCATCAAGTTCTCCGCGGCCAACGCCACGCCCGTCTCCGACATCGGCATCCGCCGGAACACCCTGAGCGGCCAGGCCGGGACGAGCATCGAGCTGCAGATGCGCGGCATGGGTCTCGGAACGCCCGGCATCACCGTCGAGGGCAACACGATCACCAAGGACGTGGGGCTCCAGACGACGCCGTCGTCGACCGCCGTCTTCGTGCGGCTGCACCCGACGCTGGCGAACGGCCAGGTCGACATCCTCGACAACACGATCACCCTGACGGGCACGTATGGCGTCGGTACCCAGACGCACGGCGTGCAGCTGATCGGCAACGGCCCGGTCGTGCTGACCGGCAACGCCATCGACGGCGGCAGCGTCGGCGGCTCGGGCACCGCGCCCGCATCGTCGGGCGTCTACGTGCAGGCCAAGAGCCCGACCGTCACCACCGCAGCGACCGCATCGTTCACCGGCAGCTGCAACCGCATCCAGAACTTCCACAACGGCGTGAGCGTGTTCGATGCCGTCGCCGTCGCGTACGGCGGGCTCGATCCCGCGGCGACCGTCTCCTTCGAGAACAATGCCATCGAGGACAACGATCAGGCCCAGGTCGCGAACGGTGCCACGCCGACCCTCGACTTCGAGAGCAACTGGTGGGGCTGTGCCTCGGGCTGCGACGCTACGACCGGCGCGGTCGACACCGATCCGGTCCTGGTCGCACCGCCGGCGTGCGTGGATTGTCAGGTCGACGCCGACTGCGACGACGGCGACGTCTGCACGGGCGTCGAGACCTGCAACATCGGCACGAACCAATGCGAGACGACCGCCGACCCCTTCTGCGGCGACGGGACGACGGACGGTGCGTGCGGGGAGACCTGCGACGACGGCAACATGACGTCGAACGACGGCTGCAGCGCCACCTGCCAGCCCGAGTTCGTGTGCACCCCGACGCCGCTCGTCGGCTGCCGGACGTCGCCCACGGGCAAGTCGCAGCTCCAGCTCAAGAAGAAGGGCGACGTGAAGGATCAGGCGCAGTGGAAGTGGGGCAGCGGCGCCATCACCCCGAAGGCCGATTTCGGGACGCCGGCGACTGTGTCCACGACCGACTACCAGTTCTGCATCTACGCCAACGGCGCGCTGGTCTCGCGGGCGTTCGTCCCGTCGGGTGGCACCTGTGCCGGGAAGCCGTGCTGGAAGGAGAACTCGAAGGGCTTCCAGTACAAGGACAAGGACGCGACGTCCGACGGTGTCACCCAGCTGAAGCTGAAGGAAGGCCTCGTCGCCGGGAAGGCGCAGATCCAGCTGAAGGCGAAGGGCAGCAACATCGACATGCCGACGCTACCGTTGGGGCAGCCGGCCCTCACGCAGGTGCTCGTGCAGATCCGGAACAGCAACGGCGTGTGCTGGGAGTCGACGCACACCGCCCCGGCGGCGAAGAACGACACGGTGCAGTACAAGGACAAGAACGGCTGATCGTCAGGGCCATCGGAGCGTCGGGCGCGGAGCGCCCGAGCGCACGGGGCCGAAATCCATAGAGTCTCTCGCGGTGTCGGCGGCGCCGTGGTCCTCGTGACCGCGGCGCCGTCGTCGTTCACGGGAAGACGACTCCGCCGGTCGCGAGCAGCTCGTCGAGGCGCGGCAGCTCGCGCTCGAGCATCTGCTGGGCATGACACTGGTGCTGGCGACGGAGACACTCCGTGACCGCGCCGATGTCGCCGAGGCTCGGGACGCCGAGGGCCTTGCAGAGACCGGCCTGTGACTGGAAGCCGGCGCCGGAGCCGCTCAGCAGCTCGCCGATCGCGACCGTGGGGGCGTCGCACTTCTTGGCGATCGCCAGGGCGAGCTTGGTCGCGAGCGTCGTCACCTTGGCCCGGGCTTTCGGGCACGCGGCCAACGCCTTCGTGAGGCACGCGGAGTCGGCGGGTTTCAGCTGGCGACAGGCGAGGACCTGCGCGGCGCAGCGCCGCAGCAGCGCCCCGGTGCCGCTCACGAGCCTGGCGCCCGACTTCTGGATCGCCCGCTGGCACGCGTCGACCGCCTTGCCGCGCAGCCCGAAGCCGTCGCCGTTGCCGATCGCGGGGGTCACGGCGCAGTCGAGGACGCTCCCGGGCGTCAGGCCGCCGAGCGTCAGGAGCTCGGCCGCGCGCGGCGTCTCGAGCCCGACGATCTGATCGACGGTGCACGCATGCTCGGCGAGGAGGCACCGCGCGACGTCGTCGGCGTTCGCGAGGGCCGGTACGCCGAGGGCTTCGCAGAGCGGCGCCTCGGCCGCGTAGCCGAGCCCGGACGCGGCGCGCAGCTCGTCGCTCGTGAGCGCGTCGCAGCGCGCGGCGATCGCGGCCCGCGCCTTGTCGCCGGCGGTGGCGAGCTTCGCGAACGCCGTCGTGCACGCGGCCCCCGCCTTCGCGAGGCAGGCGGCGTCGCCGGGCTTCTTCTGCACGCACGTCGTCAGGCGCGCGAGGCAGGACTGGAGGGCCTTGGTGCGCGCGCCGCTCGCCTTGGCGCCCCCCTTCTGGAGCGCGCCGGCGCACTTGGCGACGAGCTTGCCGCGATCGACGTCCCCGACGCCGGCGCCGGCACCGTCGATCCGGGAGGCGCAATCGGCGTCATCTCGGTCGACTGCGCCGTCGCCGTCGTCGTCGATGCAGTTCGTGCAACGCTCGTCGCAGGTCGGGTCGCCGGCGCAATCGAAGTCGAGGCAATCGACGAGGCCGTTGCCGTTGTCGTCGCTGCCGTTGTCGCAGTCCTCGGTCACCGACCCGCGCTCGAACGCGCCGACGTCGCAGCGGGCGTTGCCGTCGTTGTCGCCGTCGGTCGGGCGGGGGAAGCCGCGCTGATCGAGGGCCTGACAGACGACGTCGCTGCCGGTGTCGACGGCCGGGCTCGTGGGGGCGAGCGCGTGCGTGCGCGTCGGCCCCCCGTTGTCGTCGAGAGGGCCGAGCATGGGGTCGACGCTCGTCTGGTCGCCCGTTCCGGCGAGCGGGCAGGTGGCGTCGCTGCTCAGGTTGCCGCCCTCGGAGACGAGGGGGTCGGTGCCGGACGCGATCCCGCAATCGGCGGGCACGCCGGACGTCTGGAAGTTGGCGGCGAAGAGCACGTTGCCGAGCGTGGTCGCGAGACCGTCCTCGTAGAAGCCGCCGCCACGCCCGCTCTCGTTGCCGGCGATGGTGACGTTCCGCATCACCAACACGTCCTCGTTGTCGATGCCGCCGCCGTCGAGGCGGGCGCGATTACCGCTGAGGGTGCTGTTGACGAGCGTCACGAATCCTTCGCCCTCGATGCCGCCGCCGTTGCCCTGGAACATGCCGGCGCCGAGCGCCTCGTTGCCGCTCACCGTGGTGCGCTCGAGGGCGAGCTCGGTGTTGAAGGACTGGCCGCAGCAGGTGTAGATGCCGCCGCCTTGTGTCGGGCCCGTGTTGCCGCTGATCGTGCTGTCGCCGATCGTGAGCGCGGTGTCGGTGCAGCAGTGGTAGATGCCGCCGCCCTCGCCGTTCAGCGTCGGGGTGCCGGGGTCGTCGACGGCGGTGTTGCGGGCGATCGTGCTGCCGGTGATCGTGACGGTCAGATTCTCGCAACAGAGGTGGAGGCCACCGCCGTCGCCGTCGGCCATCCCGTTGTCGCCAATCGTGCTGTCGGTGATCGTCACCACCGACGACGTCGGCTTGTCCTGCGCGATGCGGATGCCGCCGCCGCCGTCGGGGCCGCGGCCGGCGTGGTTGCCGGTCACGACGACGCCGTCGAGTCGGAGGTCGAGTGTCTTGCCGGTGCCGGGCTCGTTCCAGAGGACCGCGCCGCCGCCCTGGGGATCGCCGTCGGGCACGCGGCCGTTCCGGAGGGTGACGCCGCTCAGCGTGACGGTCGCCGACTCGACGACGTCGACGATGCGGTCGACGCCGCCGCCGTCGATGACGGTGAGATCGGCGCCCGCGCCGGCGATCGTGACCGAGGCACGGAGGTCGAGGTCGCCGCTCGCCGCGAGGTCCTCGCCTCCGCCGCCGCTCAGCACGTAGGTGCCGGCCGGGAGCACGATCGTGTCGGCGTCGGCCGCGGCGTTGGCGGCGATCACCGCCTCGCGGAGCGAGCAGTCGGCATCGCACACCCCGTCGTTCCCGTCGGCGGTGGTGGTCACCGGGAGAACGGCAGCTTCGGCGCGCCGAGCGGTGCCCGCCACCATCAGCACGAGAACCGCGGTGGCGAGCGCGACGAGCAGGGTCGGAAACGAGGTGGAAGCGGGCATGAAGAGCGGCTCCCTCGGGACTACCAGCGCGCTCGAACGCGACGCAATGGCCTTTCGCGTAGCGCGAAGGCCATGGAGTCACCGTGCGGGTTCGCTAGGTATCGCGGCGGGTCGGGTCCGCGGTGACGCTGATGCCGACTTTCGTGCCGTGGTCGAGGCGTGAACGAATGGTCAACGTCGCCCCGATCAGCTCGGCGCGCTCGCGCATCGTCACCAGCCCGAGCCCGCCGACCCGGACCGCGGCCGGATCGAAGCCGACGCCGTCGTCGCTCACCGAGGCGCGCACTTTCGTGCCGTGCCGCGCCACCCGCACCTCGACCCGGCGTGCCTGGCCGTGACGGGCGACGTTGGCGAGCGCCTCCTGGACGATGCGGTAGAGGTGCAGGGCCTGCTCGTCGGAGAGCACGCCGTCCACCGCGGCGGTCGACAAGCGCAGGCCCAGGTTGTGCCGTTGCGTGAACATCCGCGCGTGGGTGCGGAGGGTGTCCTCGAGACCGAGTGCGAGCAGCTCGGCGGGATGGTAGTCGCGGACAATGCGCGCCACCGACTCGGTGATCTGACGGATCGTCGCATGGGGGGCGGCGGGTGCGGGGGGCGGACCGGAAACGGTGCCCGGCGCGGTCTCGGGGGTATGCAGCAGCACGCGGACGGTCGCGATCGCCTGTCCGACCTCGTCGTGCAGCTCGCGCGCGACGCGCCGGCGCTCGGCTTCGAGGGTGTGGAGCAGTCGGCGCGTGAAGCCTTTCTCGGCGGCCTCCGCCTCCGCACGGTCGCTGATGTCGCGGACCACCGCGAAGTAGTAGTGCTCGTCGCCGACGCTGATCGGGGTGGCGCTGACCTCGACCGGAATCAACTGGCCGTCGCGCCGGCGATTGCGGGTGGTGAACGTCGGCACCGGGCCCTCGGTGGCGAGCGCCCACTGGTCCCAGATCGGTTGCGGATAGTCGGGGTTGATGTCGGAGACGGCGAGCGCGAGCAGCTCGTCGCGGCTGTAACCCGTGAGCGTGCAGGCGCGGTCGTTCACGTAGACGAAGCGGCCGTCACGGTCGACGAGCTCGAAGGCCTCGCTCGCCATGTCGGCCATGCGGCGAAACACCTCGAGGTCGAGGGCGGGTGGCAGTGTGGCCGGCCGCGTCGGGGCCAGCGGCGAGCGCACGAACTTCATCCTGGTGCGCCCCGAGAGCTCGGGCTCGACGGGGGGCTCGGGCGCGAGCGGGACGGTGAGCTCGACCGTCGTCCCGCTCCCGAGCGCGCTGTCGACCAGCAGGGTGGCGCGCAGCAGCATCGCACGCTCGCGCATGGTGGCGAGGCCGATGCCTTCCGCCGGCGCCTCGCGCGCGAAGCCTTCCCCGTCGTCGTGGACCCGGACGCAGAGGTCGTCGGACGTCTGGGTGATCACGATGTCGACCGCGCGGGCCTGGGCGTGGCGCGCCGTGTTCGCGAGCGCCTCCTGCACGACGCGATAGACGTGCAGCTCCTGGTCGGGAGTGAGCAGGCCTTCGATGGGGGCCGCCGTGAAGCGCCAGCGCAGATGATGGCGCTCGGCCAGCTGGCGGACGTGGGTGCGCAACGTGTCGGCGAGTCCGAGACCCAGAAGCTCCACGGGATGGTATTCGCGGACGATGCGCGCCAGCGACTCGGTGATCTGGCGAATCGTGGCGCGGGTGGAACGCAGCGCCTCGCGGACCGCGTCGGGAACGACCGCCGGCTCGAGCTCCAACGTATCGAGCAGGATGCCGACCGTCGCGAGCGCTTGGCCGACGTCGTCGTGGAGCTCGCGGGCGACGCGCTGGCGCTCGCGCTCGATCGTCTGCAGCAGTTGCGCCGCCAGGCTCTTCCGCGCCGTCTCGGCGGCCTTGCGCTCGCTCACGTCGCGCGCGACCCCGAACATGTAGACCTCGCCGTCCACCTCCACCCGCGCCGAGCTCACCTCGGTCGGGAAGAACGAGCCGTCCTTCCGCCGCGTGCGCGACTCGATCCGCGGCATCGGTCCGAGCGCCGACGCCTCGAATTGGGCGGCAAACGCCTCCGGGGTGAGGTCGGGCACGATGTCGCAGACGGTGAGCGACAGCAGCTCGTCCATCGTGTAACCGCCCATCTGGGCGTGCCCCTGGGCGTTCACGTAGAGAAAACGGCCGGTGCGATCGACCAGGTAGAGGCCCTCGGTCGCGAGGTCCGCCATGCGGCGGAAGAGGGCGAGGTCGACGGCCGGGGACAGGACGGGGGGTGACGACGGTCTCGGATGGCCTTGCGCCACGCGTCGACGCTACTGCCGCGTACGGCGGCCGGTCAATCCACCAGCGATCCGGCCACCACCATCCCGTCGGCTCGGTTGAGGCGGGTGCGGGGGCCTGCTAGCCATTTCGGCTCGTCGGGCTCGCCGCGCCAATCTTCGACAGACAAGGAGCTTTGCACCCATGGCCAACGCCAGAGGACCTCTCGCCGGTATCAAGATCGTGGAGCTCGTCGGCATCGGCCCCGGGCCCTTCGCCGCCATGCTGCTCGCCGACCTCGGCGCCGACGTGATCCGCGTCGATCGTGCCCAGAACGTGAGCGGCGGCGACCCCGAGTCGCCGCCCATCGATCTGCTCGCACGGGGGCGCCGCAACGTCGGGGTCGATCTCAAGTCTCCGGCGGGCGTCGAGACCGTGCTCCGTCTGGTCGAGCAGGCCGACGTGCTGATCGAAGGCTTCCGCCCGGGCGTGATGGAGCGGCTCGGCCTCGGTCCCGACGTCTGCGCCAAGCGCAATCCGCGGCTCGTCTACGGGCGCATGACGGGATGGGGCCAGGAGGGACCGCTCGCGCAGGCGGCCGGTCACGACATCAACTACATCTCCTTGACCGGTGCGCTGCACGCGATCGGCCGCCAGGGCGAAGCGCCGGTGCCGCCGCTGAACCTGGTCGGCGACTTCGGCGGCGGTACCATGTACCTGATCATGGGCGTGCTCGCGGCGCTCGTGGAGCGGCAAGCGTCGGGCAAGGGCCAGGTCGTCGACGCCGCCATGACGGACGGGGCCGCGTCGCTCATGACGATCTTCTACGGGATCAAGGCGATCGGCTTCTGGAAGGACGAGCGCGGAGTCAACATGCTCGACACCGGCGCGCACTTCTACGACGTCTACGAGACCAAGGACGGCAAATACGTCTCGATCGGCTCAATCGAGCCGCAGTTCTACGCGCTCCTGCTGAAACACACCGGTCTCGCCGGCGAGACGCTGCCCTCGCAGTTCGACCGCGACGAGTGGCCGGCGCTGAAGGAGAGGGTTGCGGGCATCATCCGCACCAAGACCCGCGACGAGTGGTGCGCGATCATGGAGAACACCGACGTCTGCTTCGCGCCGGTCTTGAGCATGAGCGAGGCGCCCCACCATCCCCACAACGTCGCGCGCGGCACCTTCACCGAGGTGAAGGGCATCGTGCAGCCGGCGCCGGCGCCGCGCTTCAGCCGCACGCCGGGGGCGATCCAGCGCCCGCCGGCGCACCCGGGGCAGCACACCGACGAGGCGCTCGCGGATTGGGGCTTCTCGGCGGCCGAGATCGCGACGCTGCGCGAGTCGAAGGCCATCGCGTAGCCAAGGGGCAGCGATCCCCCGTCATCTGGCAGGTTCGGGTTCGCGACCGGTCCCGTGTAGGTGCAGCTGCAATTCGGGTGCGTGCCGGTACAGGTGGTGGTCATCGTTCGCATGGGGCGCCTCCGGAGCACGTCGTCACCCCGGTGTCGTGATTTTCGAGGGAACAATGTGAACCTCGCTCAGAGCTCCCACGCGACCGTCAGCTCGGGATCGGGCACATAGGAGCAGAAGGTCCCCGTCTTGATGGTGACGGCGAGGTGACGGCCGAGGCCGCGGTCGTGCTCCTGGATCAGCCCGATCGCGACCCGGATGGCACGGGTGGCACTGATGCGTGCCCGCTCGATCGGCGAGCGGCTGTCACGGCCGCGGCTCTGCAGCCCGAGGCTCCGAGCGATCTCGTGAGTGAGCGCATCGGTCTCGACCTCGGCGTCGGCGATCCGCCCGACGTCGTTGTTGCGTCGCGCCTCTTCGAGCACGCCCTGCAGCTCGCGCAAGCGCGCGCGGTAGGCGAGGTCGGCGTGTGCGTCGGACGTCGCTTCCGCATTCGTCAGCGGCCGCGGCCGGCCGAGCTCTGCCGTGAGGGTGCCGGTCGCGACCGGCTCGGATGCGCCCCCGGGGCGCCGACCGCCGACCGTGCGGACGAGGTCGACGGCGAGGAACTCGCGCGCGGGGTCGGCGATGAGCGTGGCGAGGTAGTGGAGCCCGACGCGATCACGCAGACGGAACTCGGCGCCGCCCCAGCCGAGACGCCAGTAGTCGCCTTCCCTGCGAAGCAGGGCGGCGCGCGGCGGCGGTGGAGCCACTGGTTCGCCCGTGGACGCGGGGGGCGCAGTCGCGAGTGGCAAGGCGGCGAGGAATCGTTGCAGCCGCTGAATGCGGTACGCGGCGGCGTCGCGGTGGGCCCCGGCGGCGAGCGTCGCCGCGCGCGCCTCGTCACCGGGGGCGCGCCGCGCCAGCGCCAGGCTCGCTTGCTCGTAGCGTGTGTACGCGCACATCACGACGCCACCCAGACGCTCGTGCGCGGCCAGCGCCTCCGCGAGGCAGCGTTCGGCGACGTCGAAACGCCGGAGGCGGGTCGCGAGGATGCCGAGAAAGTGCGCCACCGACCCGGCGCAGAGGACGCCCATGCCGGCGACGATGTTGCGCCGGCGGTACGGCGCGAGCAGCGCGAACAGGGTCGCCGCGTGCGGGGCGTCGGGTAGGAGCGCGGAAGTCTGGGCGAGGACCGCGACGGTCGTGAGCCACTCGGGGTTCCGCGGCAATACCGCGAACTCGTCGGCGGCCATCCCGTCCATCTCGGCCGCGGCCTCGGCGAAGCGGCCGCGATCGGCGTGCAGCAGGGCGAGGCCGGCGTGGCCGCCGGGAATGCCGGGAAACTGTGCCACCACCGCGCGGACCAGCGGCTCGAGCTCGTCGTGCCGCTCGCCTTCGATGCAGACCGAGTATCGGTGGCCGGCGAACACATGCGCGGCGTCGACGGCGACGGTGCGCTGCCCGCGCGCGAAGCACTGCTCGGCGAGGGTCTCGGCCTCGGCGAGACGGCCCTCGACGATCGCCTGCATCGTCCGGATGGCGGCGAGCCACCAGACGAAATACGGGTGGCGCGACGCCTTGGCGAGGTCGGCGAAGGCGGCGATCGCGAAGCGCGCCTGATGGACGTCGCCGAGCGACAGCGTGTCGGCGACGCTCCATCCGTAACCGATCATCGCGAACTCGCGATTGTCGCATTGGTCGGCCAGCACGACCATCTCTTGCGAGGCGGCGAGCCGGGCTTCGACGTCGTCGGGGCCGGAGAGCGCGGCGATCCGGCTGCTGAGCGCGTAGGCGAGGGTCGGGACGTAGCCGAGACGGCGGGCCATCGCGACGGCTTCGTCGCTGAGCGCGCGCTTGCGGGTCTGGGATTGCGCCCAGTAGAGGGCGACCGCGAGGCGGCTCAGCAGGCGGGCACGGAGCACGCTGTCGGCACCGTCGAGCGCCGCGAGCGCCTCTTCCAGGAGCGGGACCAGCCGGTCGCTCTGCCGTTCGATCTCGCCGACGCCGAGCGCGGCGCGGGCAAGCTCCTCGGGGAGTACCAGCTCGCGTGCCAGCGCGACGGCGCGGAGAAACGTGGCCGCGGCGGTGGTGGGATCGCCGACCCGGACTTGCGCCAGGCCGAGCGCGATCAGGAGGGGACAGCGGCGGGCCTCGTCGACCGGCGTCTGGCGCTCGAGCACCTGCAGGGTGCGCTCGTAGTGCGCGACGGCTTCCTCGTGCGCGAGCGCCTGCGTTGCGCGGTCGCCGGCGCGGATGCCGTAGTCGATGGCACGCGTCGGGTCGCCGTCGACGGTGGCCTCGCGAAAATGGTGGGCGAGCACCGCGGCATGCGCGTCGAGGGCGGCGCCCGCCGCGGCTTCGATGGCCTCGCCGATTTCGCGGTGCACGCTCGTCCGCTCGGCGAGCGGGATGTCGGCGTAGAGCGCTTCGCGGACGAGCGCGTGGCCGAAACGATAGCCGTCGGTCTCGCTCGGCGCGGTGACGAGCAGGCGTCCGTCGAGCGCTTCGCCGAGTAGGGCCGGGACGTCGGCGTTCGCGAGGGTAGGCAGCCGTCGCAAGAGCGACAGCGAGAAGTCGCGCCCGACCACGGAGGCGACGCGCAGCACGTACTGGCACGCGGGCGACCGTTGGCGCACCCGGCGGGCGATGAGCTCGCGGATCCCGTCCGGGATGCCGGCCAAGGACGCGACGGCCCCGGCTTCGAGGAGACGCACCGTCTCGACCACGAAGAACGGATGGCCTTCGGTCTCGCGATGCAGGCGGGGCGCGATCGATCGGGCCCGCTCGTCGCCGAGCGTCGCGGCAACGTAGCGCTCGACGTCGCTCGCGGCGAGGCCGGCGAGCGGCATGGGCTCGCCGTGCCGCAGCAGGTTGGCGAGCGGCGCGCCCAGCGGGTGCGACTTGTCGAGCTCCACGTCGCGATAGGTGGCGATCACGAGGAGCGGCGCGGTCCGAGCGTGACGCACCACGAATTGCAGCAGGACGACCGACGGGACGTCCGCCCAGTGGAGATCCTCGAGCACGAGGACGAGCGGCCGGTCGCCCGCCATGGCGAGCAGCAGCGTCGCGACCGCGTCGAAGAGGCGGAACCGCGAGGGGGCCGGATCGAGCCCGGTCGCGTCGACCGGGTCGGCGAGCCGCCCTTCGAGATCGCTTAGGACCTCGGCGGCGGTCGGGCCCGACTCCTCGCGCGCCAGCTCGCGCAAGATCTGGATCCACGGCCAGAACGCCGGTGCGCCGTCGCCTTCCCAGCATCGCCCCCAATGGACCCGCGCCCCGTTGGCCTCGGCCTCGGCGGTGAACTCCTCGGTGAGCCGGGTCTTGCCGATGCCGGGATCGCCGGTGACGATGACGAGCCCGGCGCGACCGAGGTGAGTGCGCAACTCGTCGAGCTCGCGCTCGCGTCCGACGAAGGGACGGCGGGGCGCGGGTTGCGTGCGATCGTCGCCAGGTCGGGGAGTCGGCATCGTCGGGCAGAGGGGTCCGGCACCCATCCCCTCGCTGCGCGTATAGCGCAGGCCGGGGCCCCGAAACCAGGATTTTCAGGGCGTTCCGCGGTTCGTGCTACCGCACCTCGGCCTGGTCGAAGGCGGGTGCGGCGGGGCCCGCGTACGGCCAGGGCATGGCCTCGAGAGCGGCCGCGAGCTTGGTGACGAACGCGTCCTGCCTTTGGCGCGCCTCGGGCACCGGCACGCCGCGATTCAGGACCGCGAAGGTGACGATGCCGAACCGCGTCGTGCGAAGCGCCCCGGCGAGCGCCGATGCCCCTTCGGAGCCATAGGTGCCGGTCTTGCCGACGACCAGGCCGCGGCCGGCGGGCGGCTCGAGCAGCCGGTCGCGGAGCGTGCCGGGGTCGATCCCGGAGACTGGGAGCACGGCGCTCAGCTCCTGTCCGTGGCGCGCGAGCTCCTGGCGCAAGGCGTCCGTCAAGGCGACGGCCGCGCGCGGGCTGATGCGGTTGGTCGTGCCGCCGCCGGCGGCGTTGGTGATGACGATCTCGTCGCGGAGCGCCGGCGGAACGGCGGCGCGCGCCACCGCCGTGACGGCCGCCGGTCCGCCGATCGCCTCGGACGCGAGATGGAAGATGTTGTTCGAGTAACCGTTCAGTGCCTTCAGGATCGCCAGCAACGGCGGCGAGCGATAGTCGACGAGGGGCAGCGTCGTCGCCTCGCGTCCCGTCCTGGCCCCGCGGAAGACGAGCGCGGCCTCGCGGAGCGACGGCCCGCCAGTGACGGTCGGCCAGACCGAAGCATTGGCGACCTTCCCGCGGAGCGCGCGGGCGAGCGCACGACCCTCGGGATCGCGCTCCCAGCCAAAGAGCAGCGAGCCGCGGACGACGAGCCGGCCGTCGACGGTGCGGAGGCCGAGCGCGTGCAAGCGGCGGAGGATCAGCATCGCGCCCTCGTCGACCAGGAACGGGTCCCCACTCGCCTCGACGACGAGATCGCCGGCGAGCGCGCCGTCGGTGACGGGGCCGGCCGCGAGTAGGCGCGTGGTGAAGCGGTGGGTCGGCCCGAGCTTCTGCAGCAGAGCGAGCGAGGTGGCGATCTTGGTGACGGAAGCGGGGTGTACGGCGCGCTCGGCCGCCTCGGAGGCGAGCACGGTGCCGTCTTCCGCGACGACCAGCACGCCCTGTCCGGCGCCGACGATCTCGTGGGCGAGCCTTTGGTAGGGCGGCGCGGCGCGGGCCGTGCTCACCCCGACGAGCACGAGCATGAAGGCGAGGGCGGCGGTGCACCTCGTCATGCGACGCCGAGCTGAGCCAGCAGTCCCGCCATGTCGGTGAAGTGCACGTCCTCGATCACCAACGCGTCGGCGCCGAGCCGCGTGAAGGTCGCGCCTTCCAGACGGACCGAACGGCCGGTCGGGGCGATGCCGTAGAGCTCGCCGTCGTGCGTCCCGGTCATGACCCAGCGGTCGGCGTGGGCGTCGCCGTCGATCACCAGCGCCAGGCGCTCGAGGTGGAAGTCGGAGAAGCCGCGCAGCAGCATCGCGGCGCGCGCGCGGATCGCCGCCCGGCCGAGGGTTTCGGCGGGGCGCCCGGCTTCGCGCAGCACGGCGTCCTCGGCGAAGACGGCGGCGACCGCGTCCGGATCGTGAGCGTTCCACGCCACGTAGGTGGCGTCGTTCACCGCCAGCGTCGCCGCCCTCGTCGCCGTCATCCCGCGAGGGCCGCCGGATTGTAGAAGAACGCCTCGCGCGCGATCTTGCCGTTGCGGATCTCGTGGACGGCGACCTCGTGGATCTCCGCCTGGCGCCCCGACGCCGCGAGCGTCACGCGCCCGAGCCACTCGATGACGATGACGGTGCCGTCGACGACCACCCGCCGTGGCTCGAAGACGTTGTCGGTGGTCATGCTGCGCCACCCGGCGAACTTGGCGCGCAGCGCCTCGATGCCGACCGCTGGGGGCTGCCCGGCCTCGCTCGACTCGATGTCGGCCGCGTAGAGGCCGAGGATCGCCTCGTCGTCGTTGGAAAGCGACACGTCGACGATGTGCCGGGCGAGGGCGCGCATCGCGGACGGCGTCGATACACCACGGGCGGTCTTGCGCGGCTTCGCGGCCTTCTTCTTCGCCGCAACCGGCTGTTTCCGGACCACCCCGCGCTTGGCGACCTTGGTCCGTCCGGTTCTCGTCGCCGCTTTTTTCTTGGTCTTCGCACGTGCCATTCCTCGGTCCTCCGTGCCCGTTCGGCTATCGTGACGCCTCCACCGCGGCAAGAGCCGTGCTTGAGCGCCAGCCCCGGGGTCGTTAGGGTCGCGCATGAGTCGGGCATGACCTTGGCGGTACGAGTGCTCATCGTCGCGGCCGGGATCGGGATCGCGGCGTGTCGCTCCGCGCCCGAGGGCGGCGGCGGGCACCTCGAGCGCATCACGCTCGCGCCGAAGGACGCGCGCCGGTCCGTCGGCGAGGCCCAGCAGTTCACGGCGACGGGCCACTACGCGGGCGGCGCGACCCGCAACCTCACTCAGCGGGTCGACTACGTGTCGAGTGATCCGGCGGTGGCGCGGGCGGCGAACGCGAAGGGCAATCGCAGCCGGATCGAAGCCGTGGCGCCCGGAACCGTGACGATCTCCGCGATGGATCCGAAGACGGGCGTCCGCTCGGACCCGAACGACGGGAACGCCACCCTCACGGTCCTCGGCGCGCTCGAGCGCATCACGCTCGCCCCGCTGACGAGCAAGCGCATGGTCGGACAGACCCAGCGTCTCACGGCAACCGGCCACTACGCCGGCGGCACCACCCGCAATCTCACCCAACACGTCGACTACCGCTCGAGCGACCCCACGGTCGCAACGGTCCCCAACACCGCCGGCGACAAGAGCCGCATCGAGCTCAACGCCCCCGGCACCGCCACCATCTCCGCCACCGACCCCAAGACCGGCGTGTCGACGAGCTCTGACACCACCAGCACCATCACCGCCCTCCCCCACTGATCCCGCTGGCAGGTTGCTGAAAAAGGGGCATCTGCGTCGTTGCTCCCTCCTTCGCTTGTGCG
>CAZWAX010000055.1:0-19155 GCA_964631985.1 uncultured Polyangiaceae bacterium
TTCACGTGGATGACGGCCGATGCGGCGCGCGTGATCATCGCCATCGATCTCACCCGCAACGCGACCACGGACTCGAAGTTCTCCGACGCCGTCGTCTACGCGACGCGCACCAGCAGCAGCGCGACCTTCGGCGGCACCGCCGCCGACCAGGTCGACGTCCTCTGTACCTTCAACGTCGCTCAACAGGTCCAGTGCTGGGTCGGGGACGACGCCTACGTGAGCGGCGACGCGAGCGGCCCCGCGGGGATCACGAGCGACGACGGTCGGCTCCGGGTCTTCACCGGCCTCCGGCAGGACCCGTTCTTCTTCAACCTGGCCGGCTTTCGCGAAACCTGCCGTATCGTCGCGGGGGCGGCGAGTGGTCTCACCTTCGATGCCGCCGGTTGTCCGGCGCTCGACGAGGCCACGGCGACGGCATTGGTGACGCAGCTGCAGAGCGCCCCGGGCGGCGGCCCGGCGCCGGACAGCTTCGCGACCTTCAACGTGATCGCCATCGTTCTCGAGATCGACAAGTCCTTGCTGACGCCGGGTGGGGCGATTCTCGCGGTCGAGAGCGCCACGACCCAGCTCGGCGTCTGCGGCGATCCCGATCAAAGCGGTGCCCCGGGCGTCACGGACGGTGTCCACGCGCTCCGCGCGGCGGCAAGCTTGTCTACCAACTGCACCATCGCCGCCTGCGACGTCGACGGCAGCAGCAGCATCACGGTCACCGACGGCGTGAACATTCTGCGTGCGGCCGCAGGGCTGTCGAGTCAGAACGCGTGCCCGGCGCCGTCGAGCTCGGTTCCGCCCGCGCGCGGTGTGCAGATCGAGCGCATGGGCCGGGCGGGCGTGAACACGGCCGTCACCGACCCGTTCTTCCGCGAGAGCGTCGAGAGCGAGCTCGAGCACCACGAGGAGGTCGTGGACGAGTACAATGCCGCCTCCGACCCCTCACAGTGGGCCAGTCTGTTCTCGGAGGAGATGGCCGCGAATCTCGCGATCCTGGACGGGCTCGACCGGAATTGCGGCAATCAGCTCCTCGCGGGGCCCTCGCCGGTGGCGGGACGCTACGACGCGCTCGCGGGCATCCTCGCCGACGACCAGCTCTATGTGAACACCGCCTCCGGCACCTGCGCGCAATACCTCGCGGTCGAGGCGAACGCGGTCGGCATCACCAACACCGATTGCGGCGGGCGCACGCCGCTCGAGGACTCCATCGACACGACGTACTCCCTCCTGGCGGCGGGGGCGCTGAGCGGCGTCGGTGACGGGGTACCCGTCGACGCCGACAGCACGCCGTCGCTGACGGTGTTCCCCTATCTCGACGACCCCAGCTAGCACGGAAGGGGGATCCCGGTCCGAGTCTTGGGTCGTCCTCGTAGCTCCGGCTCCGGTCTCGCCGCTCCTCTCGTCTTGACGTGGGGCGCTCGTTCGCGAAGAACCGGTGCCGCATGAGTGCAGGATCCGCGACGCCGTCACCTGACGACATCCGTCTCGGCGATCCCGAGTTCTGGATGGGGAGCCGTGACGACCGGGCGCGTGCGTTCGCGACCCTCCGCCGCGAGCGCCCGATTGCCTTTCACCAGGAGCCCGCGGTGCCGGGTCTCGGCCGGGGGCCGGGCTTCTGGTCGCTGACCCGACATGCGGACGTGATGGAAGTGAGCCGCAACGGGCAGCTCTTCTCGTCCGCGCGCGGCGGCGTGAACATGATCGACCAGCCGGAGTTCTTCGCCGAGCTCTTCGGGTCGATGATCACCATGGACGACCCGCGGCACGCGCGGTTGCGCCGCATCGTCTCGCACGGCTTCACGCCGGCCCGTCTCCGGAACGTGATGACCGACGTCGACCGCGCCGCGGTCGAAATCGTCGACGCCGTCATCGACCGCGGTCGCTGCGACTTCGTGACCGACGTCGCCGCGATGCTGCCGCTCAAGATCATCTGCGACATGATGGGCATCCCGGCGAGCGAGTATCGGTATGTCTTCGACCGCACCAACGTGATTCTCGGCGCGACCGATCCCGAGTACGTCGCCGATCTCTCGCAGGCGATCCCGGCCATCCTGCAGGCGGGGCAGGAGCTCGCCGCCTTGGCCGAGGATCTCGCGGGCTTCCGTGAGCGCCAGCCGACCGACGACCTCACGTCGGTGCTGGTCCACGCGGAGCTCGACGGCGAGCGTCTGACCAAGCAGGAGATCGGATCGTTCTTCGTCCTGTTGACGGCGGCAGGGAACGAGACCACGCGGAACGCGATCAGCCACGGCATGAAGGCGCTCTCCGATCACCCCGACCAACGCCGCCGCTGGATGGACGACTTCGAAGCCATCGCACCCACGGCCGTCGAGGAGATCGTCCGCTGGGCGACGCCGGTCATCCATTTCCGCCGCACCGCGACGGCCGACACGACGATCGCCGGCCAGCCGATCCGCGCGGGCGAGAAGGTCATCATGTGGTACAGCTCCGCGAACCGCGACGAGGCCGTGTTCGCCGCGCCCGAGCGGTTCGACGTCACGCGCGCGCCGAACGATCACGTCGGCTTCGGCGGCCCCGGCCCGCACTTCTGTCTCGGCGCGCAGCTCGCGCGCCGCGAGATCACCGTCATGTTCCGGGAGCTGTTCCGCCGCTTGCCCGACCTCGACGTGACGGGCGAGCCGGCCTACCTCGCGTCGAACTTCCTCAACGGCATCAAGCGCCTTCCCTGCGAGTTCACGCCCGGCGGCGCGCGCCGGACGTGAGACGGGATCCGCCATGGACTGGCGGTGCGGATGCGCTTGACCCGTCTCCGAGGGCGGCAGTAGCGTCGCGGCGTGTCGGCGCGTCTGCCGAAGCCGAGCTCTACGGCCGTCGCCCCGGCGATCGACCTCGCGGTCTTTCGTCGTATGGTCGACCTCTCGACCGAGGGGTTCTACGTGCTCGATCGGCACGGCCGCTTCCTCTACTGCAACGCTCAGGCCCACGCGCAGATGGGCGGGTACAGCATGGAGGAGATCCTCCGGCTGACGGTCTCCGCCATCGCCCCGGGCATGACCCCGGAGCGGTTCGCGGCTCAGGTGGCGGCGCTCGAGATCGGCCCGCTGCCGCGTCTCGAGGTCGAGACGGTCCGCAAGGACGGCGTGACGTTCCCGGCCGAGGTCAGCATGGCGCGGCTCGTCCACCGCGGCGAGGTCTATCTCTTCGGCGTCGCGCGTGACGTGAGCGAGCGCAAGCGCGCCGAGGCGGGTCGGAAGCGCTTCGCGGCGGAGCTGCTGCACACCATCGAGCGCGAGCGGCAACGCGTGGCGCGCGAGCTGCACGACGACGTCGGCCAGGCGGTGGCCACGATCGGCGTGCTGCTCGATACCCTCGAGCTCGGTCCTGCCGTCGTGCCGGACGCGGCCCGGGCGTCCTTTACGTCGACGCGCGACACCATCCGCCAGATCACCGAGTCGCTCGCGCGGATCGTGCGCGAGTATCACCCCGCGGATCTGCTGGGGCTCGGGCTCGAGGACACCGTCCGCGCCCACGCCCGCCAGTTCGGGGAGCGTCACAAGCTGACGATGCGTCTCGCCACCGTGCGCGTCGACGACCGGCTGACGCCCGAGCAGGAGCTGCACGTCTACCGCGTCGTCCAAGAGGCGCTCGCCAACATTGCCCGCCACGCGTGTGCCACGACGGTGACGATCACGCTGGCGCGCGTCGTCGACGACGTGCCGGCGGGCGATCAGCTGATCGTGACGATCCGCGACGACGGCGTCGGGTTCTCGCCCGCCGAGCCGGTGACCGGCATCGGTCTCGCGACGATGCGGGAGCGCGCGACGCTCCTCCACGGCGCGCTCGCGATCGACAGCGCGTCGGACCGCGGGACCACGGTGCAGCTCGCCGTGCCGCTCGCGACCCGGCCCGCCTACCCCGACGCTGCGCGGCAGGCGATGCCGGCGGCAGCCGTGGCGCACCGCCCGCCCGAGACCGACCAGCCGGCCGCGCTCCCCGAGATGCTCGATCTCGATCTTTTCCGCGAGATGGCGGACATGGCGAGCGAGTCCTTGCAGCTCCTCGATGCCGATGGCCGCTTCGTCTACGTGAACGATCAGACGTGTACCCGGTTCGGATACGGTCGCGACGAGCTGCTGGGGATGAGCGTCACCGATCTCAATCCCGATTTCACGCGTGAGGCCTGGCGTGCGTGGACGGCGGCGACCCGCGGCCCCGTGCCGCCGTTCGAGGCCAAGAACACCTGCAAGGACGGGTCGATCGTCCCGATCGAGGTGTGCGCCGCGCCGATCGACGTCCACGGCGTGACGCACTACTTCGCGGTGATCCGGGACATCACGGAACGCAAGGAGGCCGAGGCCGCCGAGCGGGGGTTCACCCGACGGCTCCTCCACACGCTCGAGGCCGAGCGCCGCCGCGTCGCCCGCGAGCTCCATGACGAGGTCGGGCAGGCGATCGCCGCGGTCGGCGTGCTGCTGCACGCCATCGAGAACGCCGGATCCCCGCGGGCGAAGCTCCATCCCGAGCTCGCCGCGACGCACGCGACCATTCGTCAGATCACCGAGTCGGTGGCCCGCATCGTGCGCGACTACCATCCCGTCGAGCTGCTGGCCCTCGGACTCGAAGAGACGCTCCGCACCCATGCCCGCCAGTTCACACAACGTCATGGGCTCGCGCTTCGGCTGTCGACGACGGCGGTCGACGGCTTGTTCTCGGACGAGCACGCGCTGCACGTCTATCGGATTCTGCAGGAGGCCCTGGCCAATGTCGCGCGGCACGCGCACGCCCGGCGCGTCACCGTCCAATTGGTACGTCAGGGGACCCGCGTGACGGCGACGGTCCGCGACGACGGCAGCGGCTTCCACCCCCGGGACGGGCGCGGGCGCGGGTTCGGTCTCGTCACGATGCGCGAACGGGCGGCGCTGATCGGTGGCACGCTCGCCATTCGCTCGACTCCGCAACGTGGCACGGAGGTCAAGCTCGCCGTCACCGGCGACGCGGTTCCCGTGGAGATTGCGCCGTGCTCAGTGGCGTAGCGAGTCTGCTCGCAAGCGGCCCGCGTCGGGCACCAGTCCTCCTTCGCTCGGCTGCAGCCGTGCCTCCATCGACAGGGGGCCGCTGCCGTACCAGACGAACATCACCAACAAGAACAGCACGAGCGCCGAGAAGCGGAGCTCCTCCGCGAATCCCCAGAGCCCACCCGACCAGTTGACGAAGAACGTCGCCCCGATGAGCGTCGGGATCTGGATCAACGCGCCGACGCGTGTGCCGAATCCCGTCGCCATGAGCAGTCCGCCGAAGACGTGGGTCAGGATCACGAAGTGGGCGAGCATCGCTCCCGACCAGATGATGTCGTGATCGACCATCGTCCGCACGAGCTCGTCGCGATGAGCGATGAACGAAATCCCCTTCGCGAAGAGCCCGAGGCCCAGATAGATCCTGATCAGGTCCATGCACCAGGAACGATGGGTGAGGAACCAATCCCGAATCGCTTGCGTGGTCACCGTAGTGCCTCCTTCGTGCTTCCTTCCGAAGCAGAGCCCGGGCCACCACCCTCTCGGTTTCTGAGTGTCGCAGGAACACCAGAACGCGGCAACGATCATGAGATACCGGGAGACGGCGGATTCACATAGAAAGGAACGCGATGTCCTCCGCCTCGCCCGCATCCGGGCTCGCCGAACGGTTTCGCCTCGGCTTTTTTCGCGTCTTTCTGAGCGCTCTCCTGGTCGTGATTGCGATCTGCGAGGCGGTCGTCGCCGCGCGGATCGCGCGCCGGCTCGGCGTCACGGTGCCGCCGCTCGGCTGGGGGCTCGCCATCGCGGGTTGCTACGTCGCGAACGTCGTGCTCGCACCCCGGGCGCGTGCCGAGACGCGGCAGCCGCTCGTCGCGGGCTATGCCGCGGTCGCCTTCACGGCGCTCTTCGGCGGGATCTTCGTCGCGCTCGCGGAGCTCGGTTGGACGATCATCGCGTTCGCGACGCCGCCAGCGGCACGCCTGGCCTCCGTCCTACCATCGTTCGATGCGGCACTCTGGCGGCCCTGGTTCGAGCTCGGCGTCGACGCCGGCCTCGCGAGCATCGCCGCGCTTTTTCTCTTCGGCTACACCGCCGGCCGCCGCGCGCTCGACGTCAGCACGCAGCAGATCGCGATCGCGGACCTCGCGCCGTCGCTCGCCGGCTTTCGCATCGTGCACGTGAGCGACCCGCACATGGGAAAGTACCTGCGCCGCGACGAGCTCGCGGAGCATGTGGCCCGGATCAACGCGCTCGACGCCGATCTCATCTGCATCACGGGTGATCTCGTCGATCGCGCCGCCACCTGTGCCGACGCCTTCCCCGTGCTGGCCGGGCTCAAGGCACGGCATGGCGTGGTGGTCACGCTCGGCAACCACGATTTCGCGGCGGGGGCGGATGCGGTGACGGCGGCGCTCCGTCAGCTGACGCCGTTCACCGTGCTCCGCAACGCGCGCGTCGACGTCCAGCGCGACGGCGGCCGCATCGCCATCGTCGGCCTCGACGACCTCGGCCGCGACTGGGCACGTGGCGTGCTCGAGCATCCGGCCCTGCCGTCACTCGCGCGTGACGTTCCGGCGGGAATCCCGCTCGTCGTGCTGACGCACCGGCCGGACTGTTTCGAGCAGGCGGCGGCGCTCGGCGCCACGCTCGTGCTCGCCGGACACACGCACGGCGGTCAGATCGGCGTCCCGAGCTGGTTCAGCGGCCGCGTGCGCAATCCGGCCGAAGTGATCACGTCCTACGACCGCGGAGTGTTCCGCTCGGGCGCGGCGACGCTGGTGGTGAGCAACGGCCTCGGCTTCACGGGCCAGCCGGTGCGGCTCTTCACCCCTCGTCAGATCGGCTGCCTCGACCTCCACCCCGCCTGAACCGGCCGCGCGGGACCGCGTCCGGCGCGGCCGACATCCAGGGCTACCCGGCGCTCGGCGCGTGGGCTCCGTCCTGACATTGCAGCATGAGCCCGCCGTGACTCCACGCCGCCCCTGACGCCATCGCCATCGCGACGAAGATCACCTCGGCGAGCTCCTGCTCCGTCGCGCCGGCTTCCGTTGCTTTCTTCACGTGGGCGTCGATGCACCACGGACACTGGGTGATGTGTGCAATGGCGAGTGCGATCAGCTCCTTGGTCTTCTTGTCGATCGCACCGGCCTGAAAGGCCTTCTTGTCGAACTCGAGCCATGCCCGGTACGGCTCGGGCGCGAGCTCGCGCATGCGCTTGAACTGCCGGGCGACGTCGACACCGTGGAATTGCATGGGTGATCTCCTTGCGACGTCGCCGAGCTCGATTCGATCCGCGGCGGCACCGGCGACGCTCCCTTCCGTGACGCCCGCCATACACCCACGAGACTCGGGGCTGTCAAGCCATGCCGCGTCGGTGCCGTCCTGACGTAGGACAGCACCCGCGCGTCAGAGGCGCACGCAGCGATAGCCGACGTCCTGGCCGCACGCGCGCGCGGACTCGGCCCGGAAACCCGCGGCGCCGAGGTGCTCCGCGAGGGTGAGGTCGTGATTCACCCGCAGCACCGTCAGCACGAGAACCCCACCGCGAGCGAGCACGCGCGCGATCTCCGCGAGCGTCCGCGGTTCGGCCTCCACGTCGGGGATGATGCGCAGCACGGTGAACGCGAGGACCGCGCCGAAGGCGCCGTTGCGGAACGGCAGGGCATCGAGCGCACCTTGCGCCACGGGGAGTCCACCCGTCCGCGCCCGTGCAAGCATGGCTCGGGAGAAATCCAGGCCGACGAGGGCGGCGGCGTCGCGACCGCGCTCCGTCAGGTACGCCCTCAGGAGTCCGGTGCCGCAGCCGAGATCCAACCACGGACCGCGCCCGAGATCCGGGCCGTCGTCGAGCATGACGGCATACTTCTCGCGCTGGTGGGCGCGGAAGCGGGCGTCGTACGTCGCCGCGCTCCGGTCGTAGCTGCGGCGAAGCGTGTCCTGATCGGCGACGGTCGTCACGAGCCGCCGCATGATATGCGAGCGCTACATCCTCACAACGGCACGCACACGCTCGGCTCGCCGGTACAATCGAACCCGCTCTCGACGAGACAGAGCGCGCTGCAGCCGTCGCCGTTGCTGAGCCCGTGATCGTCGCATTCCTCGCCACCCCGGACGAGGCCGTCGCCGCAGATGGGGCTGCAGGCCGAGGGGCTCCCGCCGCACGTGAAACCGGAGTCGATCGTGCAGCTCGAGCAGCCGTCGCCCAAGGCGCCGTTGCCGTCATCGCATTCCTCGCCCGGGTCGACGGCGCTGTCACCACAGGACGGCGTGGCCGTTGGCGTTGGAGTCGGGGTCTCGGTCGCGGTCTCGGTGGGTGTCGCGGTGTCTTCGGGGGTGGCGGTTTCCGTGGGCGTCGCGGTGTCGTCGGGGGTCGCGGTTTCCGTGGGCGTCGGGGTCTCGCCGGGGGTGGCGGTCTCCGTGGGCGTCGCGGTCTCTTCGGGCGACGCGGTCGGCGTGGCGGTGTCCGTCGATTCCGGAGTGGCCGTCGCGGTCGCGTCCGGGGTCGGCGTCGGATCAGGCGTTACGGTGACCGTCGGCGTGGCGTTCACGACGAGCTCGGGGCTGTAGACGACGTCGAAGAGCGCGTCGACGTTCGTGTCGAGGGCGGCTGCAACGCACGCCTGCTCGCTCGCGACGTCGTCGCCGCAGCTGTCGAGCGGGCTCACCACCTCCGCGGGACATTTCAACGCGAGGCGCTTGTTGACGCGCGCGAGTTGCTTGGCGACCGCTCCGGTCAGATCGGCCGTACGGCAATCGACCTCTGCGGCGATGGTTCCCAGGTCGTGCAGCTGTTGGCAGAGCTTCTGCTGCCGCATGCGACGCGTGAGGTAGTAGCGGGCCTCGCTTGCGATCACGTTCTGGCAGGTGACCTCTTCAAAGGTCTGGGGGATGGGCGGCGTGCCGTAGAGCTCGTGCACGACCGCTCCCGCGCGATCGGCGGCCACGCACGAAAGGCAGGTGGCGACGCTCGCGTAGTCGGTGATCGGCAGTGTCCCACATGGGTCCGGGCAGGTTTCGAAGCCGAGACTCGCCGGCGATGCCGCGGCTCCGCAGACGGCTCGCGCGCGTTTCACGAAGCCCTTGCTGGCGGCGAGTGCGGGCAGCTCCGCGTTCGGCACGGTCGAGAGCGTGGAGCAGTCCGTGCCGACGCTGAGGCTGCGCACGCGCTTGCGATGACATTGCGTCTCGACGCGTGCAACGTTCGTCATCACCTGTCGGACGCCCTCGTACAATGCTTTCCGGCACAGCATGTCCTCGGGGGCGAGCGGCGCCGCCGCGTTGACCGGATGGTTGCTTCCGATCGAGACCAAGAGACAGGCCAGCGTGATCGCCACGGCGATCGTCGTACGTCGAAGCATCGAAGCCCTCCTCGGCGCGCGACTTGGGCCGCGCGCTCTCCACATCGTCGAGGGACAAATTACCGGGGCGTCGATGGGGGCGCCTAGCCGCAAAGTGTCGAGGAACCCGAGAGCGTCGACGACTACGGTGCAGCCGCAGGTGGCGCGGGCGGGTGCCGCTGCACTGGGATCCCCGTGTGATCTAGCCTCGATGTGACAGAACTTTCGCGGTAAAAACCGCTGGCGCTCGCGCCAGAGCACGCCATCCGTGGCCGTGCTCGCCCGCCGCAATGCTCACATACCATGACGGTATGCTCCGCTTGCGACGAGCTGCGCGCGGCCACGGCTGACGCACTCTGACGCGTTTTCCCCCGCGAAACTTTGTCACATCGAGGCTAGCCGCAGGGCTCGGTCGGCACCGTGAGCCCGAGCACGTCGAGCAGTTGGCCGGCGCGGGGTGCGTGGGACTCGACGAGCTCCCGTGCTTTGCACTCGTGATACCGGAAAGCACACGCCGCGAGGTCGGCGGGGGTCGACGGCTCGGGATGGCCGAGCGCCGCGCAGGCGGCGTCCGTCGCCCGGAGGTCGAGGCCTGCGGGTAGGCGCAACTGCGCGTAGGTCGTTCCGGCGTCACCGCACTTCGACGCGAGGACCCCCCGGGCTTTTCCGACGGCTCCGGCCAACGCGGCGAGACCCTTGCGACACTTCACCCCGGCCGTGCCGACGCAGTCGGCGTCGCTCCCTCGCGTCTGCACACACTTGAAGGCGGCATCGACGCAGAGATCGAGCGCGACCAATCGGCGGCGGGCGAGCCGGACGCCGGCGGTGGTGAGGGCGGCATTGCAACGGAGCGCCACGCGCGCGGTGGAGGCGTCCTCCAAGCCCGCGCCGTCTCCCCCGGCATCCGTGAGGCAGGGGAGCCTGGCAAGCGTGTCGTCGCCGACGCGCGCGACGCGCAGGAGCTCCTTCGCGCGCGGCGCGTGGTGTTGGAAGATCTCCTCGGCGGTGCAGTCGTGCTGGCGGGCGATGCAGGCGACGACCGAGCGGAGGTCGGTGAGCTCGAGCCCGAAACGGGTGCGGCAGCCGGCAGCCCGTGCGCCGAAGTCGAGCCCGGGGTCGCTCGTCAGATGCGTGAAGGTGAGCGGCGGCTTCGTGCAGGCGCGGACGATGTCGGCCTCGAGCGTGGCATGCGCGCTCGCCAACCGTTCGAGCCGGGTTCGACAGCGGTCACCCGCCTTCTCGAGGCAGCTCGGGTCGCCACCGGACTGCACGCAACGCAGGATGGGTGCGGTGCATTGCGCGAGCGTCGTGAGCTTGCGGGCGACAAAGGCCCTGCCGGCTCGTTCCAGCGCGGTCTGACAGCGTCGGGCGGCCTTCGCCGCGTCGGCGTCGGGGAGTCCGAGGGCGAGCGGCGTGGCGCTCGCGGTCGGGGTCGCCGACTCCTCGGCCGACGGTGTGGCGGTCGCAGTCTGCCCAGCGGTCGAAGCACTGGCGGTCGGAGTGTTGGTTCCCGTGACGGTCGTGCTGGGTGCCGGCGTGATCGTCGCGCTCGGAGTTGCATCGGGAGTGGCCGTGGCTGTGGCTGTGGTCGTCCGCACGGGCGTCGCCGTCGGGGTGGTCGTTGGTGCCGCGGTGGGGGTGCCGCTCGGTGTCGCGGTGCGGGTCGCGGTTGGCGCGGCGGTCGCGGTGCCCGTCGGCGTCGCGGTGCGGGTCGCGGTTGGCGTTGCGGTCGCGGTGTCCGTCGGTGTCGCGGTGCTGGTGCGGATGGCGGTGGTCGTGGGGGTGACGCTCGGGGTCGGCGTCGTGGAGGCCGTCGTCGTTGCGATCGGCGTCGCCGTGGCCGTGCGTGTCGCGCTTGCGGTCGACGAGATCGTCGGCGTCACGGAAGCGGTCGCGGTCGCCGTGCCCGTGACGGTTGCGGTCGGCGTCGGGCCGCTCCCGGGGCTCGCCGTGGTGGTCGCCACTGCGGTCGCCGTGTTCGTCGGGCTCGCCGTCCGGGTCGCGGTCATGGTTGCGGTTGTGGTCGGAGCCGCGGTCGGCGTGACGGTCGTGCTGGGGGTAGCCGTCCTGGTCGGCGTTGCGGTCTGGGTCGGTGTCGCCGTCTGGGTCCGGGAGGCCGTCGGCGTGATCGTGACGGTCGCGGTCGTCGTCGGGGTCGCGGTCCGCGTCGGCGTGGTGGTGCCGGTCGGGATCGGTGTCGCGGTCTGAGTCGGGGAAGCAGTCGGCGTGGTCGTGACGGTCGCGGTCGGTGTCGGGGTCGCGGTCCGCGTCGGCGTTGCAGTTTGGGTCGGGGACGCCGTCGGTGTGATCGTGACGGTCGCCGTCGGCGTCGGGGTCGCGGTCCGTGTCGGTGTCGCGCTGCCCGTCGGAGTCGACGTCGCGGTCGCGGTGAGCGTGGGCGTCACCGTGGCCGTGCGCGTCGGGCTTGCGGTTGCCGTAGCGCTGGCGGTTGCGGTGACGGTAGCGGTCGCGCTCGCGGTTGCCGTCACGGTCGGCGTAGCGCTCGGGGTCGGCGTCATGGTCGCGGTCCGGGTGGCGCTCGGCGTTGGCGTCACGGTGCGGGTCGGCGTCGCGACCGCCGCCAGCTCGAGGTGGAGACGCGGCCGGCGCCCGACGGTGGCGCTCTGCCGCGAATGGTAGGTCGCGCCGTCGCTGCTGTTCGACTTGAGCGCGAGCGTCACGAACCCGGGCGCTCCGAGGCTCGTCCCGAGGTCGACCGTGAAGATCTGGCCCGACGTGACCGCCCCGAACGACACGAGCGGGCTCGTGAAGCCCGGCACGAAGGATGAACTGTCGGCGGCGGTGATCGCGCCGTCGCCGTTGGTGTCGACCTGCGTCCACTTGAGCCCCGGCCCGCCGGCGCTGCTGGCGTCCACGCCGTTTCCGCTGCCCTCGATCCAGCTCGAATCGCCGACCGGGAACACGGTGCCGCCGTCGCTCGAGCTGTTGGTGCATCCGAGCGTGAGCGTGGCGCGCTGGATCGGCGCCGTGACGTTCCGCAGGTCGAATTTGAGATAGATGATCCCGAGGGGGCTCAGGTCGACGTCGAGGTGTGGGGCCGCGCCGTGATCCCACGTCGATTCGGTGCCCGCCTCGATGTACGTGTCGGCGACCGGTGCGAGATCGAGGACCGCACCCGGACACGGCGAGCGCGTCGTGCCGTCGATGCCGATGCAGCGCCCGGCGGCGCCCACCGCCGGAATCTCGAGCACCTCGTCGAGCGCCTTGCCGGTGCCGTCGTCGACGACCGCGCTCTGGTTCCCGACGTGTCCGTGCGGCACCGCGAGGGCCGGATGATCGAAGGGCGCCGCCTCGAAGCGCACCCGGTCGTCGGTGAGCGACTCGAGGAACGCGACCAGCGCCGCCTTGTTGGCGGGATTGCCGACCAGCTCCGGGATCGTCTCGATCTCGGGATCGAGGTCGGCGAGGTTCTGCTCGTGGAAGTCGCCGCCGCGGGCGTAGAAGTCCACGACCTGCTCGAGCGTGAGCATGCCGCCGTTCCGCATGTACGGTCCGGTCAGCTCGACGTTCCGCAGGGTCGGCGTCTTGAGGGCGCCGTCGTTGGCCGTGCGGTCGCCGGGGTCGATCACCGGCGGGGTGAAGCCGACGACCGCGAACTCCGGGGCGGGAAGGCCTTGTTCGACGCGCTCCGCGAACGCGAGCGGGACACCCTCGGGCGCGGCGCCGCCGACGCCGAGATCCTCGGCCGTCGGCCGCACGCCGATGTTGTAGAAGCCGCCGTCGTAGAAGGCCCGGCCGCTCGCCATCCGCATGTCCTGAATCGGATCCTCGCCGCCCTGGCTCGCCAGGGTCGCGCCGGTGAATACCGGGGTGATGTGGTGGGTGAAACAGCGGCCCTGGTCCAGGAACAGCGCCATGCCCTGTTGTTGTTGCGCGGTGAGCGCGCTCGCGACCCCCTCCCGGAAGCGGTCGAACGGCGCATCGTCGGAGACGAGCGTGCTCTCGTAGAGCTGAATGGCGAGACCCCAGAAGAGCGAGAAGTTCGCTTCCATCACGGTGAATTGCTCGGTCGTGAGCGGTGCGCCCGTCGGACTCGAGACCGTGAGCACGCCGCCGGGGAAGGTCACGACGTCGGTCGAGTCCCACCACCGCGGCTGGAACGCGAGCTCGACGAGCTCGACGTAGCTCGCCTGGAGACCGGGGGCGCCCGGCGTGACCGTGCTGTTGGCGAGGCCGCCGAGCACGCTGTCGAGCGGGTCGACGAGCTGCGTGCCGAGCGGCACGAGACCGAGGAGCTTCTTGCCGATCTTCGGAAAGGTGCGTCCGGCGCACGACATCTCGAGCGAGTTCACCGGCGGCCCCACCGCCTGCGACGCCAGGCTCCCGGGGGAGATGGCGACGGTCACGGGCAGCGCCTGGCCGTTGGCCTGCACCTCGAGCACCCGCGCGTCGGGATCGCGGGGCCCGAAGGGGTTCACGCCGTTGAAGATCGCGTTGGCGCGGCCGTTCCAGAAGCTCCGGAACATGAAGATGGCGTTGATGACGGTCGGGGTGTTGCGCGGCTCCACTTGCCGGACGTTGGTGCCGCCGACGTTCCAGATGGGATCGGCCACCGAGGTGCACGCGTCCACCGCGCTCCCGGGAACGACGTCGAGGAAGCTCGCCCGGAAGACGCCGCTCGACGACATCACGTCGTCGGTGTCGAAGAGCACGGCCGAGGCGCGGTCGTCGGGATTGGCGAATTCGTGGAACGGGAAGTCGCTCGCCTGCAGCGTCGCATTCGGCCCGCCGATCTGAAACGTGGTCGCGCCGTGCGCCGAGCCGGGATTGAGCTGGTTTTTCATGCGCGCGTCGGCGCCGGCGTGGAAGTGGCAGGTCGCGCAGGCCACGACGCCGTCGCTGCCGGCTTGCATCTCCCAGAAGAGTGCCTTCCCGAGCGCGATGGCGGCCTGCTCGTCACGGACGAACTCGCCGAGGTTCGCCGGCCTCGGGACGGCGAACGTCTTCAACGACGCCGGCTGAGCCGACGCGGAGCCGACGCGCAGCAAGGCGAGCAGCGCCACGATCCCGGCACGGCGAGCCACGGCCGCGGCGCGGGAGCGCGGCGGTGCCGTCGATCGGCGACGTGGTGGGAGATGCGGTTCGCCCAAGTGCGGGACTCCGGGAAGAGAGATGAGTTGCGGTACCAGGTTCGTTTTCGCGCGGCCAGGGCTTTTTCGACCCTGCGCAACCCGTTGCGCATCTCGTCCGCACCGGAAAAAGATTTGCCCCGTATGATGCGCGGTGCCAGACTCGGCGCGCTCCAATTCGCGTCAAGCGGATCGGCGCCACTCAGCGATCACCCGCGTTCCAAGGAGCCCCCTCGATGCCGACCACGACGCTGCGCGCCGCCCTTTGTCTCGCGTTCCTCGCCCCGACGACGATCCTCGCGGCGTCGTGCCCGCCCGACTCGGTGAAGGTCGGGACGACGTGCGTCGACCGCTACGAGGCGAGCGTCTGGCGCATTCCGTCCGACAGCCCGAAGCTGCTGCGCAAGATCCGCAAAGGGACCGTCACGCGTGCCGACCTGGCGGAGGGCGGAGCCACGCAGCTCGGCGCCGCGAAGCTGGAGCACTGTAGCGGAGGAGAGTACGAGCCCGGCTTTCCCAGCACCGGCAACTGGACCGATCCGGTGTACGCGGTTTCCGTTCCGGGCGTGCTCCCGAGCACGTGCACGACCTGGTTCCAGGCCGAGCAAGCGTGCGCCCTGTCGGAAAAGCGGCTGCCGACGAATCAAGAATGGCAGCGCGCCGCCGCGGGGACGCCCGATCCCGGTTTCGACGACGGCGTCTCCACGTGCAACCTCGGCAACACGTTCGGCCCGCTGCCGACAGGGTCGCGCCCGGGGTGCGTCTCGAGCTGGGGCGTCTACGATCTTTCCGGCAACGTGGCCGAGATCGTGGGCGACTGGGACGAGCAGGCGACGACCTGCGGCGCCTGGCTCTTTGGCGACACGTTCTGCAGCGGCGGCCCCGGCGATGCCGGCGGCATCGGCTCGCCGGCACGCGGCGGCTACTGGGATTTCGGGTTCCCGAACGGCGGCATCTTCCACTACAACGCGACCATCAGTCCGGCGGCGGCGTACGCGAACCACGGGTTTCGCTGCGTGCGGTGACTCGTTCGCGACGCACAAATTGACACGGGCCGACCTCTGGGCGTAACGAGGTCCCTTCACATCTTCCAACCGAGCTTCGAAGGCCGAGAGGAGACCGCCGTGGCCCCCCTTCCGATCTGGTTTCCCCGCAGACGTTTCGCCGTGGCCGTGAGCGCGGTCTTCGCCGGCGTCGTCTGGACGTCGGTCGCCGCCGCCCAGCTTCCTTCGATTGCGGTGTCACTCGGCAGCACCGCCAACATCGGCGGGGTCGACGTGCGCGACGAGGACATCGTGGTCTGCGATGCGACGTCCTACGGCGCGGGCACGACCTCGTGCACCTGGCGGCTCCTGTTCGACGGGAGCGCGTCCGGGCTCAGCTCGAGCGTCCGGGCGTTGGACGTCCTTCCGAACGGCAGCCTCGTCATCCGGGTCGCGGCCGACAGCAGCATTCCCGATCTCTCGGCGATCAAGACCAAGGACCTGGCGCTCTTCATTCCCACCGACCCGCTGGACGTGCCGTATACGAGCGGCGAGTGGCGCCTCTTCCTCGATGGTGACGCGGTGAACGGCGTGAGCGATGCCCGCAGCTGGGATGCCGTCGACGTCCTCACCGACGGCACCTGCGAGAACAACTCGCCGCCGACGTGCGACCTCCTCTTGTCGCTGCCGAGCGGCGCGGCGCTCGGGGGCGTCTCGTTCGGTGACGAGGACATCCTGCGCTGTCACCCGACCGCGTTCAGCGTCGGCGGCGCCATCACGGCGTGCGACTACTCGCTCTACCTCGACTCGAGCGCCATCAACGGCGGCAGCACCGGGAGCTTCACGGGCAACCTCCACGGCATCGACCTGATAGAGCCCGACACGTTGATCTTCCGCGCCAACGCGCAGCCGACCTTGCCGAGCCACGAGGCGGCCCGCGACCTGATGCGCTACGTGGGAACCTTCGGCACGTCGCCGGTCGGCACCGTCGACATCTTCTTCGACGGCGGCGGAGCAGGGGGCGCCGGTCTCGACGGCGAGACCATTCAGGGGTTCGCGTTCATGCCGGACGGTGACGGCGACGGCGTCCCGGACGGCATCGACAACTGCCTGGGTCTGCCGAATCCCGGTCAGGAGAACGCCGACGGCGACGACCTGGGCGACGCGTGCGACTACTGTCCCTCGCGGCCCGACCCCAGCTGCCGCTGTGGGGATGCCGTGATCGACCCTCCGACCGAGGAGTGCGATCTCGGTGACGCCGCCAACGGCGCCGTGGACAGTCCGTGCTCGGCCACCTGCGAGATCCTCGGCAGCTGTACGGGCAGCGGCCTTCCCTGCGACGACGTCGGCGATTGCCCGTCGGGTCAAGGGTGCTGCGGCAACAGCATCACCGACGGCAACGAGGAGTGCGACGACGGCAACAACATCCCCGACGATCTCTGCAGCGGCGCGTGCGTCCTCACTCCGCAGGGGGTTCCGATCATCGGGTGCGAGGACGTCGCCGGGCCGCACTTGATGCCGGGCTTCGTCAAGACCGCGCGCTTCCAGGAAACCAAGGACAACCCCGGGTACGGTCTCGACAAGTGGAAGGTCAAGGGCGAGTTCAACCTCTCGACCGGCGTCACGTTCGATCCCGACACCGAGGTGGTGCGAGTGATCCTCAATCAGGTCGGTCCGGCGCCCCTGTACGACGCGACGCTGCCGATCGGCAGTTTCGTGCAGAAGGGCTCGCCGACCAAGCCCAACTGGCAATTCAAGGACAAGGAAGGCGATGTCGCCGGCGCCGAGGGTCTGCGGAAAGTGCAGACCAAGCTCCAGCTCAACCAGCTCACCTACTCGGTCGATGCACGGAAGGTCGTCATCCCGATCGACTTCCTGGCCCTCGGGGCGCCTCCGGTGCGCTTTCGGCAGACCCTTCGCATCGGGGACGACTGCGCGACCACGGTGCTGCGGTGCGCCTTGGGACCGAACGCCAGCCTGAAGTGCACGTCGGCGCCGTAGGGTGGGCTTCACGCGCGCACGACGCTCGGCGGGGCGGAACGCCTTCGAGTAACCGCTAGGTACCGGTCGCTTCGCCCCTCGTGCGCGTTAAACCGGCACTACGACGACGACGTCCGAGCGCATGATCGTCCTCGGCGCGGGTCCCGTCGGGATCGGCGCCGTCCTCGAACTCGCGAGGTTCGGGGTGCCGACGGTTGCTGGTCGAGAAGCACGACGGAACCTCGTGGCAACCTCCAACACCCGCACGATGAGATCGCCCGGGGTTGGGTGTCCGCAACGTACAAGCGGCTCCGGAGCGTTGACACGCCCAATGCGTGGGAGCCCGATCCGATTCCTCCGGCCCGCGATCGGCGAGCAGCTTGGCATGATCGAGTTGAAGGGATTCGAAGGGCCCGGTCCCGACGTCAGCCCGGCCGTTCCGATCATGTCGTGCCAGCGGCTCATCGAGCAGATCCTCCAGGATGCCGTCCGCGCGTGGGTTTGGTCGTCGTCCACTTCGCGACTCGCGCAACGCGGCTCGTCCGAGGCCGCCGCCCCAAGGACGACTGCGTGGTCTTCGAGGTGCGGCACCGCGACTCCGTCGCGGTGGGTCGCTGTCGGGCGCGGCCGACGGCGCGTCGCGCCTCATCCGTTCGGAGTTCGGTCTCGCGCTCGAAGGCCCGCAGGATCGACATCGTCAACTGCTATTTCCGGGCGGACATCGAGCGCCTGATCGACGATCGCAAGGGCGTCCCGCTCTTCGTGTCCAATGAGGGGCCCAGGGCATCCTGCAGTCGCTCGACGGTGCCGGCCGCTGGCTCTGCCGGATCAGCGTCGCACCCGAGGAATGGGCCCTCGACGTCTTTACCAAGGCGCGCGCGAAGGATTGGGTGCGCGCCGCCGTCGAGTCGAGGGTCTGGAGCCGACCATCCTCTCGTTCGGGCCCTGGAAGCTGAACGCCACGGTCGTGGAACGACTCGTTCAAGGTCGCGTAATGATGTGCGGCGATGCTGCCCATCAGTTTCCGCCGACGGGCGGTCTCGGCGTCAACACGGGGCTCCAGGCATTGGCAACGCGATGGAAGCTCGCCCTGTGCGTGCAGGGAAAGCCGGGCTGGCCCGTGCTCAGCACCTACCACATTGAGCATCGCGGGGTTTCGCCGCAGATCACGATGCAGTCGCTGCAGAACTCCATGAACCTCGTCTGCACCAACGCGGCCGCAGTGGCGGGTGCCGCGAGCGGTCTCAGTACCGAAGAAGGGGTCGCGACCGTGCGCTGGTACGGCAACCATCTGGGCGTCGAGTTCGGCGCGGTCTACGATTGCCCGCCGTCGTCGACGACGGGACCCGCCCGCCCGTCGTCGACGACAGCTACTCCGAACTACGTCCAGTCGGCGACGCCGGGCTGCCCGGCGCCGCACGTCTGGCTCGGCGGCCCGAGGCGGAGCTGTCGACGCTGGATCTGTTCGGCCCCGCGTTCACGCTGCTCACCGGCCCCGACGGCGCTGCCTGTCGATCATCGCAGCGGAGGTCACGCGCGAGCTCGGCATCCAAATCGATGTCTACACGGTCGGGAGCGCCGGCTTGCGCGATCGCGGAGACCTCGCGGCGGCGTACGGGCTCGACGCCGACGGTGCCGTGCTCGTGCGTCCGGACGGCTACGTCGCCCGGGGCAATCGTTCCAGTCCGGTCGAGGGCGCCGAGCTGGGCGAGGTGCTGCGCCGGGGCTCGCTCCGTGAAGGCGCCTTAACAGCCCGTTGAAAAAGGCGCCTGCCGCGCGTGACGTCTTCGACGAGTGAGGT